>CP163498.1:1659166-1988333 GCA_041071465.1 Pseudomonas putida
CCTCGTTCGACGGCCCCGGCTTCCTGCTGTTCGGCGCGGCGATGGTGCTGATCACCATCGCCATGGAAGGCCTGGGCGAGTTGCACCTGCCGCACTTGCGGGTCATGTTGCTGCTGTTCGCCGGTATGGCCTGCCTTGCCGCCTACTGGCTGCGCGCCGGGCGCGACCCGGAGCCACTGTTCTCGCCCAGCCTGTTCCGCGTGCGTACCTTCGCCATCGGCATCCTCGGCAACCTGTTCGCCCGCCTGGGCAGCGGCGCCCTGCCCTTCCTGGTGCCATTACTGCTGCAGGTGGCGCTGGGCTACTCTCCGGCGCAGGCTGGCATGAGCATGATCCCGCTGGCGGCGGCGGCCATGCTTGCCAAGTCCATCGCCAGGCCGCTGATCGAGCGGTTCGGCTACCGCATCATCCTCACCGGCAACACGTTGCTGCTGGGCCTGCTGCTGGCCAGCCTCGGCCTGGTCGACGAGCAAACGCCCTACGCCGTGCTGTTGATCCAGCTGGGCCTGCTGGGCGCGGTCAACTCCATGCAGTTCACGGCCATGAACACGGTAACCCTGATCGACCTGGACGACGCCAGCGCCAGCAGCGGCAACAGCCTGCTGTCGGTGGTCGCGCAACTGGCGCTGAGCCTGGGCGTGGCCTGCGCCGGCGCACTGCTCGGCGGCTTTACCGCAGCGGGCAGTGCCGAGGGCGTGGAAAGCACCCTGGGCGCCTTCCAGCTGACCTTCGTCACCATCGGCATCATGGCCATGCTGGCGGCGGCGATCTTCCTGCAACTGGCGCCGACGGACGGAAGGCGTGCCCGTCGTCCGGAACAACACATGGAACCATAGGGCGAATGGCCACGAGGCTGGTAGACTGTGCGGCATTTTTCGCTTCGCAACGCAGGCCCGCCTCGTGACCACCGAATCCACCGCCTTTGCCACTCTGCCGTTGTCCACCGCCATGCTGGCGAACCTGGACGCCCTCGGCTATGCCTCGATGACGCCGATCCAGGCCCAGAGCCTGCCAGTCATCCTCAAAGGCCAGGACCTGATCGCCCAGGCCAAGACCGGCAGTGGCAAGACCGCCGCCTTCGGCATCGGCCTGCTCAACCCGATCAACCCGCGCTACTTCGGCTGCCAGGCACTGGTGCTGTGCCCTACCCGCGAGCTTGCCGACCAGGTGGCCAAGGAACTGCGCCGCCTGGCCCGCGCCGAGGACAACATCAAGATCCTCACCCTGTGCGGCGGCGTTTCGCTGGGCCCGCAAATCGCTTCGCTGGAGCACGGTGCGCACATCATCGTCGGCACCCCAGGGCGCATCCAGCAACACCTGGACAAAGGCACCCTGGTGCTCGATGGCCTCAACACCCTGGTACTCGACGAAGCCGACCGCATGCTCGACATGGGCTTCTTCGATGCCATCGCCAGCATCATCGGCAAGACCCCGGCGCGCCGCCAGACCCTGCTGTTCTCGGCCACTTACCCGGCTGGCATCAAGCAGCTGGCCGCCGACTTCATGCGCAACCCGCAGCAAGTCAAGGTCGAGAGCCTGCACACCGACAACCAGATCGAGCAGCGCTTCATCGAGATCGACCCGCAGCACCGCCTGGAGGCCGTCACCCGCGTGCTCGGCCACTACCGCCCGCAGTCCTGCGTGGCGTTCTGCTTCACCAAGCAGCAGTGCGAGGACGTGGTTGCCCACCTGACCGCCAAGGGCATCGTCGCCCAGGCCCTGCACGGCGACCTGGAGCAACGTGACCGCGACCAGGTGCTGACCATGTTCGCCAACCGCAGTAGCTCGGTGCTGGTGGCGACCGACGTGGCCGCGCGTGGCCTGGACATCGATGGCCTGGACATGGTCATCAACGTGGAACTGGCACGTGATGCGGAAATCCACGTGCACCGTGTGGGTCGTACTGGCCGTGCTGGCGAGAAAGGGACCGCGGTCAGCCTGGTGGCACCGGCCGAAGGCCACCGTGCCCAAGCCATCGAAGACCTGCAGAAAAGCCCGCTGCGCTGGGACTCGCTGGACAGCCTGAAGAACAAGGGCGGCGAACCACTGCTGCCGGTGATGACCACGCTGTGCATTGCCGCTGGCCGCAAGGACAAGCTGCGCCCTGGCGACATTCTCGGTGCACTGACCGGTGATGCCGGGATCCCGGGCAAGCAGGTGGGCAAGATCGCCATCTTCGACTTCCAGGCGTTCGTGGCCGTGGAGCGGGCGTTGGCCAAACAGGCCATGCAGCGACTGAACAGCGGCAAGATCAAGGGTCGCGCCCTGAAAGTCCGCATTATCTAAAGCCAGGCAAGGTCCCTGTGGGAGCGGGTTTACCCGCGAATTCGATGGTGCGTGCACCGCCCTATTCGCGGGTAAACCCGCTCCCACAGGTTCGGCGTAGCCATTACGAATCCAGATAGGTTTATACCGTGCACTCCACCGACGTGATCATCCTCGGCGCCGGCGCCGCCGGCCTGATGTGCGCCCAGCTCAGCGCCCGCCGTGGCCGCCGGGTACTGCTGCTCGACCACGCCAACAAGCCAGGCAAGAAGATCCTCATGTCCGGCGGCGGGCGCTGCAACTTCACCAACATGTACACCGAGCCAGCCAACTTCCTGTCGCAGAATGCGCACTTCTGTAAGTCGGCCCTGGCCCGCTACACCCAGTGGGACTTCATCGAGCTGGTGTGCAAACACGGCGTGGCGTACCACGAGAAGAAACTTGGCCAGCTGTTCTGCGACAACAAGGCCAGCGACATCCTCGACATGCTGCTGGCCGAATGCGACGAGGCCGGCGCCGAGATCCGCATGCACACCAGCATCGAACAGATCGAGAAGACCGAAAACGGCTACCTGCTGCAGACCAACGGCGGCCAGTTCGCCTGCCAGTCGCTGGTGATCGCCACTGGCGGGCTGTCGATTCCGACCCTGGGCGCCACAGGCTTCGGCTACCAAGTGGCGCGCCAGTTTGGCCACGCGCTGCTGCCGACCCGCGCCGGCCTGGTGCCGTTCACCATCACCGAGCCCCAACTCAAGGCACTGTGCACCGAGTTGTCCGGCACCTCGCTGGATTGCACCGCCAGCTGCAATGGCACCAGCTTCCGCGAGAACCTGCTGTTCACCCACCGCGGCCTGAGCGGCCCGGCAATCCTGCAGATCTCGTCGTTCTGGGAAGCCGGTGACACGGTCGAGATCAACCTGCTGCCCGACCGCGATGCGCTGACCTGGCTGCAACAGATGCAGGCCGAACGCGCCAACGCTGAACTGAAGACCGTGCTGGGTGAAGTGTTCACCCGCAAGCTGGCCAACCTGCTGGCCGAGCAGTGGTTCGAGTCCAAGCCGATGAAGCAGTACACCCCAGCGGAGCTGGCGCAAATCGCCGAAAAGCTGGCGAACTGGCAAGTGGTGCCGGCCGGCACCGAAGGCTATCGCACCGCCGAAGTGACCTTGGGCGGCGTCGATACCCGCGAAGTGTCGTCCAAGACCATGGAGTCGCTGAAAAGCCCTGGGTTGTACTTCATCGGCGAAGTGCTGGACGTCACCGGCCACCTGGGCGGTTTCAACTTCCAGTGGGCCTGGGCATCGGCCAACGCCGCAGCGCAGTTCGTGTAGAGTAGAATCCATTCAGCAGCACGGAACGCTTCTTGCTGGCCCGTGCTGCATTGCATTCTTCGCTCACTGCCTAGCAGGCCATCATGTCATCGAGCTCGTTCCGTCAGTCACTGCGTCGCCTGTGGGGCCAAGACAAGTTCAGCTACAGCATCCGGGTCACCATCGCCCTCACCGGCAGCCTGGCCCTGTGCTGGTACCAGAACGAGATGGCCCTGCTGATTCCGCTGTTCCTCGGCATCATCGCCAGCGCCCTGGCCGAAACCGACGACAGCTGGCAAGGCCGCCTTAGCGCCTTGGCCGTTACCCTGGTGTGTTTCGCCATCGCTGCGCTGGCGGTCGAACTACTGTTCCCCTACCCCTGGGTCTTTGTGGTCGCCCTAGCCCTCGCGGCGTTTGGCCTGACCATGCTCGGCGCCTTGGGCGAGCGCTATGGTGCGATTGCCTCGG
This sequence comes from Pseudomonas putida, assembly GCA_041071465.1. Taxonomy (NCBI): domain Bacteria; kingdom Pseudomonadati; phylum Pseudomonadota; class Gammaproteobacteria; order Pseudomonadales; family Pseudomonadaceae; genus Pseudomonas; species Pseudomonas putida. Next base: position 1,663,210 of record CP163498.1, read on the forward strand.
CGACACTGATCACGGCGGTTTACACCATGATCGGTGTGGACCAGCGCGGCGGCCAAGTGACGGACTTCTGGCACGAGCCGCTGCTGCTGGTGGCGGGTGCGGCCTGGTACGGGCTGCTTTCAGTACTTTGGCAGGCGCTGTTTTCCAACCAGCCGGTGCAGCAGAGCCTGGCCAAGCTGTTCTACGAACTGGGCAGCTACCTCAAGCTGAAGGCCAGCCTGTTCGAACCGATCCGCACCCTCGACGTCGAGGCCCGGCGCCTGGAGCTGGCCCAACAGAACGGCAAGGTGGTAGCTGCGCTGAACGCAGCCAAGGAAATCATCCTGCACCGGGTGGGCAACAGCCAACCGAACTCGAAGGTCAGCCGTTACCTCAAGCTGTACTTCCTGGCCCAGGACATTCACGAACGGGTCAGTGCCTCGCACTACCCCTACAACGCCTTGACCGAGGCGTTTTTCCACAGTGATGTGATGTTCCGCTGCCAGCGCCTGCTGCGTAAGCAGGGTTCATCCTGCCAGGAGCTGGCCCGCTCAATCCGCCTGCGCCAGCCATTCGTGCTGGCCAGCGGTTATCCCGAAGCCCTCGAGGACCTCAACGCTTCGCTTGAGCACCTGCGTATCCAGAGCAACCCGGCCTGGCGCGGCCTGTTGCGCTCGCTGCGGGCGTTGGCCGCCAACCTGGCAACGCTGGACCGCCAGCTCAGTGCCGCCAGCAACCCGGACAGCCTGGCCGACGCCAGCGACAGCAGCCTGCTCGACCGCTCGCCACGCTCGCTGAAGGACGTGTGGACGCGCCTGCGCACCCAGCTCACACCGACCTCGCTGCTGTTCCGCCACGCCTTGCGCCTGCCGCTGGCGCTGTCGATCGGCTACGGCATGGTGCACCTGATTCACCCGACCCAGGGCTACTGGATCATCCTCACTACGCTGTTCGTGTGCCAGCCCAACTACGGCGCAACCCGGCGCAAGCTGGTGCAGCGCATCTTCGGCACCGCTGTCGGCCTGACGGTGGGCTGGGCCTTGTTCGACCTGTTCCCCAACCCGGTCATCCAGTCGCTGTTCGCCGTGGTCGCCGGGGTGGTGTTCTTCGTCAACCGCACCACCCGCTACACCTTGGCCACGGCCGCGATCACCCTGATGGTGCTGTTCTGCTTCAACCAGATCGGCGATGGCTACGGCCTGTTCCTGCCACGCCTGTTCGATACCCTGGTGGGCAGCCTGATCGCCATCCTTGCGGTGTTCCTGTTCTTGCCTGACTGGCAAGGGCGACGGCTGAACAAGGCGCTGGCCAATACCCTGGCCTGCGCCAGCGTGTACCTGCGCCAGATCATGCAGCAGTATGCCCATGGCAAGCGTGACGACCTGGCTTACCGCCTGGCCCGGCGCAATGCTCACAACGCCGACGCGGCACTGTCCACCACCTTGGCCAACATGCTGATGGAGCCGGGGCATTTCCGTAAGGAGGCCGACGTTGGCTTCCGCTTCCTGGTGCTGTCGCACACCTTGCTCAGCTACCTCTCGGGGCTGGGCGCGCACCGCGACACGGCGTTGCCGGCGCAGGTGCAGGAGCAGTTGATCGAAGGTGCCGGGCAAAGCCTGGCCAGCAGCCTGGACGAGATCGCCAACGGTTTGGCGGCGCGGCTGCCGATCGCGATTCACAGTGATGCCGAAGAAGCACTGGCCAATGCCCTGGAGCAAATGCCGGAAGAACTGGATGAGCATCAACGGCTGGTGCAGACGCAGTTGGCGTTGATCTGCCGGCAGTTGGGGCCATTGAGGACCTTGGCGGCGCACCTGATCAAGGAAGGTGCGCCGGCCTGATTTTGCTCGATAAGCCGGTGCGGGCCTCAGAAGTCAAAAGCCATGTTGGCGCAGCAGCCGGGCATAGCTGCCATCGGCCTTCATCGCCGCAATCGCCTGCTCGAAACGCTCGACGATTCGCTGATGCTCCGGGTGCTTCAGGCTGACCAGGATGTGCAGGGTGTTTTCCCCAACGGCGGCTCCACCAGCATCACCCCATCACGCACGTCCTGCGGCTCGCGCTGCAGGTTGTAACGCGCCACGTACTCGTCCTCCACCGCCAGGTTCACCCGCCCTGCCGCCAGCATGCGCACCGCGGAAGAGAAGTTGCGCACCGGCACCTTGTGCAGGCGAGTATCGCCGTCGAATTCTGGTGAGTAGGCGTAATCACGCACCACGGCGATGCTGTAGGGGTACAAGTCAGACTGGTGCTTGTAGTGGAACGCTTCGCCCTTGCGCTGCAGCAGGCGAATGCGGTTACTCAGATAGGCTTTGGAAAATTGCCCGATGTTGGCGCGTGAGTCGTTGTACCAGGCATTGATCAGCACGTCGTAGCGCCCTTCACCAACCCCCAGCAACGCCCGCGCCCACGGCACTTCTTCATAGCCGCTGGCGTAGCCGGCACGGGCCAATGCCGTGGTGACGATGCTGGTCGCCAGGCCGCCACCCGCCATGTTGGCATCGGTGAACGGTGGCCAGTTGTCGGCCACCAGGCGTAGCCTGTCGTGACCCGGGGCGGGTGTTGCCAGCATCATTGCCAGTAATCCCAGAACACAAAGCAGTGGCCGCATGCTCACGTCCTTTCGCAATGGGGGGCGCACACTGCCGATGAGATTACACAAAGCCGTTGCCGAGGGCAGCGGCCAATAGTGTCATTTAGCCTCTATTTTGGCCGAAGCACAGATGACGTGCGATGATCGACAGCCCATTCAAGGAGTTCGCCAATGTCCATCGACTGGCTCTGCAAGCACCACACCGACCTCGGCAAGGACCAGCTCTATGCCATTTTGCAATTGCGCACCGAAGTGTTCGTGGTCGAGCAGCGTTGCGCGTACCAGGAAGTCGATGGCCAGGACCTGAGCGGCGATACCTTGCACCTGATGGCCTGGCAGGAAGACAAGCTGGTGGCCTACCTGCGGCTGCTCGACCCGCAGTCACAGGGCGGGGACGTGGTGATCGGGCGCGTGGTGACTGCACCCGAGGCACGTGGGCTGAAGCTTGGTCATACATTGCTGCTCAAGGGGTTGGAAGCTGCGGAGCATTGCTGGCCAGGGGTGCCGGTTTATCTGTCGGCGCAGGCGCACTTGCAGGCTTTCTACGCCCGCCATGGGTTTGTGGTGGTGGGCGAGGAATATCTTGAAGACGACATTCCGCATATCGGCATGCGTAAAGGCTGATGCTACCTGGGGACACTGTGGGAGCGGGCGCGCCCGCGAAGCAGGCACCGAGGTGGATGGCACGGGCTTCGCCCGTGTTCGCGGGCAAGCCCGCTCCTACAGCCGCCCGCTTGATCAGGGGTAACCCAGCACTTCGCGGATCTGCCGCAGGTGCCGGATGATCCACTGCTTGTCGATCGCCCCCCACTCATGGATGCGGTAATGCCCGGCGTGGTTGCGTGCGCCTTCCAGCTGCTCGAACTCGCAGACGATGTCCAGGTCGGCCAGGGCGGCGATGGTGTCCTGGGCTGTGCGCCGGGGCATGCCGGTGGCCTCCATCAGGGCGGGCACGCTGGTCGCGGTCTGGCTGTCGATCAGCCAGGCCACGTATAGGCGCCGGTAGAAGCTGCTCTTGGTCTTGCTCACTTCCATGCTGCATGTTCCTTAGAGGTTGCCCGGCAGCTCCCGGTAGGTCAGGTAGACGCGCAGGTCGAATTCCAGTTGGTGATAGTCCGGCTCCATGTGCTGGCAGAGCTGGTAGAACGCCTTGTTGTGATCGCGCTCGCGCAGGTGCGCCAGCTCGTGCACCACGATCATGCGCAAGAACTGTGGCGCGGCCTCCTTGAACAAGGAGGCAATACGGATTTCCTTCTTCGCCTTGAGCTTGCCGCCCTGCACCCGGGACACTGCCGTGTTCAGGCCCAGGGCGCGGTGGGTCAGGTCGAGGCGGCTGTCGAACAGCACCTTGTCCAGGCCCGGCGCGCTGCGCAGGTACTGCTGGCGCAGATCCTGGGCATAGCCGTACAGCGCCTTGTCGCTTTGCACGTCATGGCGGTCGGGATAGCGGCGCTGCAGGTACTCACCCAGGCGGTCACTGTCGATCATCTGCCGCACCTGCTGCCGCAGGTGCGGCGGGTAGGCTTGCAAGTAACGTAATACGGTCATGGCGCTGTAGTCGGCGTAACGAATGCCGATTCTAGCCAATCATGGCCCTGGCCAGGAGAAAATCGCCGGGAAGCCGCTGGCGTCCGCGGCAGTCATCGGATAAGCCACCAGGAAACCCTGAACGTATTCACAACCATTGGCTTTGAGCCAGGCCGCCTGTGCCGGGGTTTCCACACCCTCGGCGATCACCGTGATGCTGTAGTCGGCACACAGCCCGATAACGCTGCGCACCAGGGCGGCATCCACTGCCGAGTCGGGCAAGCGCGCTACCAGGTGACGGTCGAGTTTCAAGGTGTCGATCGGCAAGTCACGCAGCATGCGCAGCGAACAGTCGCCCGCACCAAAGTCATCCAGGGCCACCCGCACGCCAAGCTCGCGCAAGCGGTGTATCTGTTTGACGGCCGCATCGATGTTGTACATCAGCGAGGTTTCCGCCACCTCCACCTCCAGCTGCGCCGGGACAAGCTGGTAAAGCTGGATGACCCGCTGCAGCTCTTCGACCAGGCCTGGCATCACGAACTGCGCGCGGCTCAGGCTGATGCCAAGCACAAGGTCTGCCGGAAAGCGTTCGTACCAGGCCTGCCGCTGGGCCGCGCCCTGGCGGTAGATCCAGCTGGCCAGGCGGTTGATCAACCGCGCCTCCTCCAGCAACGGGATGAACAGCCCCGGCGGCACATCGCCAACACTGGGGTGCTGCCAGCGCAGCAAGGCTTCGAACCCTCGCAGACGGCCATCGTTGAAGGAGACCTGCGGCTGGTACACCAAGGTGAAGTCTTGCTGCTCGATGGCCGTGCGCACACCGTCCTCAAGCATCAACCGCGAGCGCGCCCTTCCATTGAGTTCCTGATCGTAGAAGCGATATTGCTGGCGGCCGGCCCGCTTGGCCGCGTACATCGCGGCATCGGCTGCGCGTAGCAGGCCTTCTACATTGGCGCCGCAGTCCGGGTAGGTGGCGATGCCGATGCTCACCCCAAGGCATACGTCGAGCCCGTCTACCTCATGGCTGATGGAAACACGCTCGAGCAGCCGTTCGGCATAACGCCCGGCCTGCTCCGGGTAAGGCAAGCTGTCGAACAGTGCGGTGAACTCATCCCCGCCCATGCGCGCCAGCAAAGCCTCACTGCCCAGGCAGTCCTTGAGCTGCTCGGCCACCCAGCGCAACACCCGGTCGCCCGCATCATGGCCAAGCGAGTCGTTGATACGCTTGAAGCCGTCCAGGTCCATGTACATCAACGCCTGCGCCTTGTCCGAGCGCTCGTTGCGCAATAGCGCACCTTCGGCGGCCTGATAGAAACCGCGACGGTTGAGCAGACCGGTGAGCGGGTCGGTAATGGCCTGGTACTCCAGTTGCTGGTGCAGGTTGCGCACCACCGACATGTCCAGCACGGTCACCACCATGGCCTGCTGGTCGACGGGCAACGGTGCGCAGGACAGCGCCACCGGCACCAGTTCGCCCCCCTGTGTGCGTAGTTGGGCATCGTGTACACGGAAAATCTGGCGCCCAGATAGGCCTGGTAGAAGTCCGATTCGCGCCACAGGCTGGCACTGGCCAGTTGCATCAGGTCGAGCAGGTGGGCGCCCTGCAGCTGCTGCACCGGGGACGACAGCAAGCGCGAGATGGCCGGGTTGGCAAAACTGATGGTGCCTTCGGCATCTACCACCAGGATGCCTTCGGCGGCATTTTCCAGGATCGACGCGTTGAAGGCCCTGGCCGCTTCCAGCTCACGGCTCAGCCGCTGCAGCATGCGACGGTTGCGCTGCTGGTCGAGCAGCGCCTGAACCTTGGGTTTGAGAATCTGCGGGTCGAACGGTTTGAACATGTAGTCCACGGCGCCGCTGGCGTAGCCTTTGAGCACGGCCGCTTCGGACTGTTCGTTGGCGGTGAGGAAAATGATCGGGGTCAGCCGGGTGCGTTGGCTGCCGCGCATCAGCCGGGCAACCTCAAAACCGTCCATTTCCGGCATCTGTACATCCAGCAGCACCAGGTCGACTTCGTGTTCAAGCAACGCACTCAAGGCTTCCATCCCCGAGCTTGCCGTCAACACTTGCCAATCCTGCCGGGCCAGCAAGGCCCGCATGCTGATCAGGTTCTCGGGGTAGTCGTCTACTACCAGAAGAACCGAGCTGCCATCCAGTGGCTGTGGTTGAGGGTGAGCGCCATCCATGCTGCTTCTCTGTTATGTGACCGACTTCAAAATACGGTTGGATCCATCAATACTCTAGACCCGAGGCTGTAACGCGCAATGCAATCAGAACGCTATCAGTGGCTCAACTGTACGGTAGCCGACTAACGGTCGGTCTGCCGAAATTATGCGCAGGCTTTCTTTGCCCATAAAAAAAACCCGCATCGCTGCGGGTTTTTTTTATGGGCTGCCTGTCGATCAGTTGACCTTGGCGGCCAGCTCACCTTTCAGGTAACGCTGATACATGCCTTCCAGGGAGATCGGCTTGATCTTCGAGGCATTGCCAGCGGTGCCGAAGGCTTCGTAACGGGCGATGCACACGTCACGCATGGCCTTGACGGTTTCACCGAAGAACTTGCGCGGGTCAAACTCGCTCGGGTTGGTCGCCATCAGGCGGCGCATGGCACCGGTAGAGGCCAGACGCAGGTCGGTATCGATGTTGACCTTGCGCACACCGTACTTGATGCCTTCGACGATCTCTTCGACCGGTACACCGTAGGTTTCCTTGATGTCGCCGCCGTACTGGTTGATGATCGCCAGCCACTCTTGCGGTACCGAGGACGAACCGTGCATCACCAGGTGGGTGTTGGGGATGCGCTTGTGAATTTCCTTGATGCGGTCGATGGCCAGCACGTCACCGGTAGGTGGCTTGGTGAACTTGTAGGCACCGTGACTGGTACCGATGGCAATCGCCAGGGCGTCGACCTGGGTCTTCTTGACGAAGTCGGCGGCCTCTTCCGGGTCGGTCAGCATCTGGCTGTGGTCCAGCACGCCTTCGGCGCCGATACCGTCTTCTTCACCGGCCATGCCGGTTTCCAGCGAACCCAGGCAGCCCAGCTCGCCTTCTACCGAAACGCCGCAGGCGTGCGCCATGGCAACGGTCTGCTGGGTAACGCGGACGTTGTACTCGTAGTCGGTCGGGGTCTTGCCGTCTTCACCCAGCGAGCCGTCCATCATCACCGAGCTGAAGCCCAGCTGGATCGAACGTTGGCAGACGTCAGGGCTGGTGCCGTGGTCCTGGTGCATGCACACCGGGATATGCGGGAACTCTTCGATGGCAGCCAGGATCAGGTGGCGCAGGAACGGGGCGCCGGCGTATTTGCGGGCACCGGCCGAAGCCTGGACGATCACGGGGGAATCGGTCTTGTCGGCCGCTTCCATGATGGCGCGCATCTGCTCGAGGTTGTTGACGTTGAAAGCTGGTACGCCGTAACCGAACTCGGCGGCGTGGTCCAGCATCTGGCGCATGCTAATGAGTGCCATTGTGTATCTCTCTCCCGACAAGCGTCGTTTGTTTCGTGCAAGCCTGCCGCAGGGGCGGTTGCTGTTCAAGTAGTGTGGGCCACCCTCGCGGCCCGGCCAGTCACGGTGCCTTGCAGCCCCGCCCAATCAGATCGTTGGTTGCCACCCAGTACACCAGGCCTTCTTCGCCCTTGGTGTGGAAGGCCAGCATGCCATCGCTGTACAGCGCACCCGAAGCACCCGGCTCGGACTTGAGCCGGTAGACCTGGTCACCGCCGCCAAGGCGCACGTCGACCTGGTCGCGTTGTGCATCGGCGAAGCGCCACAGCACTTCGGCCTGGGTGTCGCAGACCCAACGGGTCCAGTTGTCTGCCGGGGCGGGTTGCGCCGGCTGCAGCAGTGAGCATCCTGCCAGTGTCGCCAGGGCCGTCACGGCCAAAAGCGCTTTCATTGCATATCCTCTAGCTGACCACACAGCGGCCGCTTGGTTGCCTGAGCCGACGAAACGCCGGGTTCAAGGGCAGCCTGGTGCCTTGCGCTGGTGGTCTTCGTCGTACTTTTCCAGGCCTTCCGGGCCCACGCGCTTGCTGATGACCGGCACGGTTTCGGCCTGCCACTCGGACTGGTAGCACCCGCCCTTGGGCGGGTGCGCCGGGTCGCCATCGGAGGCCGGGCTACCCGAGCAGGCGCTCAGCAGGCCAGCCAGCATCATCACAGGCAACTGCTTGACCATCAGGCCACTCCCTTTGCCAAGCGCCGACGTCATCAGGCCTTGGCCCGCTCTTCCAGGATTGCCACCGCTGGCAGAACCTTGCCTTCGACGAATTCGAGGAAGGCACCACCCCCGGTAGAAATGTAGGAGATTTCCTTGCTGACGCCATATTTGTCGATGGCTGCCAGGGTGTCACCGCCACCGGCGATGGAAAACGCGGCGCTGTCGGCAATGGCTTTGGCCAGCACCTTGGTGCCGTTGCCGAACTGGTCGAACTCGAACACGCCGACCGGGCCGTTCCACAGGATGGTCTTCGACGACTTCAGCAGTTCGGCGAAGTTGGCTGCGGTTTGCGGGCCGATGTCCAGGATCATGTCGTCGGCGGCAACGTCGGCGATGGCCTTGACGGTGGCTTCGGCGGTTTCAGCGAATTCCTTGGCGACCACCACGTCGACTGGCAGCGGTACGCTGACCTTGGCAGCGATGGCTTTTGCAGTATCGACCAGGTCCGGCTCGTACAGCGACTTGCCCACCGGGTGCCCAGCAGCGGCCAGGAAGGTGTTGGCAATACCGCCGCCGACGATCAGCTGGTCGCAGACGCTGCTCAGGCTGTTCAGCACGTCCAGCTTGGTGGAAACCTTGGAGCCGGCAACGATGGCCGCCATCGGTTTGGCCGGGGCCTTCAGGGCCTTGCCCAGGGCATCCAGCTCGGCCGCCAGCAGCGGGCCGGCAGCAGCGACTTTGGCGAACTTGGCTACGCCATGGGTCGAACCTTCGGCGCGGTGCGCGGTGCCGAAAGCGTCCATGACGAACACATCGCACAGGGCGGCGTATTTCTGCGCCAGCTCGTCGGCGTTCTTTTTCTCGCCCTTGTTGAAGCGCACGTTCTCGAACAGCACCAGCTCACCGGCCTGTACCGAGACACCGTCCAGGTAGTCGGCAACCAGCGGCACATCACGGCCCAGGGCCTTGCTCAGGTAGTCGGCAACCGGCTTGAGGCTGTTCTCGGCAGAGAATTCGCCTTCAGTCGGGCGGCCCAGGTGCGAGCAGACCATTACCGCCGCGCCCTTCTCCAGGGCCAGCTTGATGGTCGGCAGCGCTGCCAGGATACGCGCGTCGCTGGCTACCACACCGTCCTTCACAGGCACGTTGAGGTCTTCGCGGATCAGTACGCGCTTACCTTGCAGGTCGAGGTCGGTCATCTTCAACACGGTCATGAATGCAGTCCTTCAGGGCTGTTTGTTGCGGGTTGGGTGGACGACGTGCAGAAAGTGTTCTGCAACGTCGAGCATACGGTTGGCAAAACCCCATTCGTTGTCGAACCAGGCCAGCAGGTTCACCAGGCGAGGGCCGGAAACACGAGTCTGGCTGGCATCGACGATCGCCGAATGCGGGTCATGGTTGAAATCACAGCTGGCGTGCGGCAGCTCGGTGTAGGCCAGCAGGCCTTTCAGCGGGCCTTCCAGCGCGGCCTCGCGCAGCACCCGGTTGACCTCGGCCGCGCTGGTGTCGCGGGCGGTCTGCAGGGTGATGTCCAGGCACGAGACGTTGACGGTCGGTACCCGTACCGCTTTGGCCTGGATTCGCCCGGCAAGTTCCGGGAGCAGGCGTTCGATGCCACGCGCCAGACCAGTGGACACCGGGATCACCGACTGGAAGGCCGAGCGCGTGCGGCGCAGGTCTTCGTGGTGGTAGGCGTCGATCACCGGCTGGTCGTTCATGGCCGAGTGGATGGTGGTGATCTGCACATATTCGATGCCGAACGCCTGGTCCAGCACCCGCAGCAGTGGCACGCCGCAGTTGGTGGTGCACGAGGCGTTGGACACCAGGCGCTCGCTGCCGGTCAGGCAGGCCTGGTTGATGCCATAGACCACCGTGGCGTCAACGTCGGCCTCGCTGGCCATCGGCTGCGAGAACAGCACCCGGGGCGCACCGGCATCGAGGAAGCGCTGGCCATCGGCACGGGTGTTGTAGGCACCGGAGCACTCCAGCACCAGGTCGATGCCCAGCGCGGCCCAGTCGATGCCTTCGGGGGTGGCACTGCGCATCACCTTCACGCAGTCGCCATTGATATGCAGACAGTCGCCGTCGACCTTCACCTCGCCGGGGAAACGCCGTGGGTGGAGTCGAAGCGGGTCAGGTATTCCAAGCTGGCCTGGTCGGCCAGGTCGTTCAGCGCGACGATCTCGAAACCGGCCTTTGCCCCCCGCTCGAACAGCGCGCGCAGGACACAGCGGCCGATGCGGCCATAACCGTTGAGTGCAACTTTGTAGGGACGCAGGTGGGGCATTCGTTGGCTCGCTAACGCATGATGGCTTTTGGGGCCGCGTTGCGGCCCATCGCGACACAAGGCCGCTCCTACAGGTACCGCGGCAACATCGGGGTTGCGCGGTACCTGTAGGAGCGGCCTTGCGTCGCGATGGAGGGCGAAGCCCTCCCCTTGCACGACCTGGAGGGCGTCACTGCCCTCCATTGTTACATCAGTCTTCCAGCAGCTCTTCGGCAGTACCCAGGATGTTCTCCAGGGTGAAACCAAACTCTTCGAACAGTGCCGAAGCTGGCGCCGACTCACCGTAGGTGGTCATGCCAATGATACGACCTTCCAGGCCGACGTACTTGTACCAGAAGTCGGCGTGGGCGGCTTCGATGGCGATGCGCGCACCCACTTCAAGCGGCAGCACGGACTGCTTGTAGGCTGCGTCCTGGGCGTCGAACACGCTGGTGCTCGGCATCGACACGACCCGCACCTTGCGGCCTTGCTCGGTCAGCTTGTCGAAGGCCTGAACGGCCAGGCCCACTTCGGAACCGGTAGCGATCAGGATCAGCTCAGGCTCGCCAGCGCAGTCCTTGAGCACGTAACCGCCACGGGCGATGTCGGCGATCTGTGCATCGCTGCGTACCTGGTGCTGCAGGTTCTGGCGCGAGAAGATCAGCGCCGAAGGGCCGTCCTTGCGCTCCAGGGCGTGTTTCCAGGACACGGCGGATTCCACCGCGTCGGCCGGGCGCCAGGTGTCCAGGTTCGGCGTGCTGCGCAGGCTGGCCAGCTGCTCGATCGGCTGGTGAGTCGGGCCGTCTTCGCCCAGACCAATGGAGTCATGGGTGTAGACGTGGATCACACGCTGCTTCATCAGTGCAGACATGCGCACGGCGTTGCGGGCGTATTCCATGAACATCAGGAAGGTCGCGCCGTAAGGCACCAGGCCACCGTGCAGGGCAACGCCGTTCATGATGGCGGTCATGCCGAACTCGCGCACGCCGTAGTACATGTAGTTGCCATTGGCATCTTCATGGCTGACGCCCTTGCAACCTTTCCACAGGGTCAGGTTGGAACCGGCCAGGTCGGCCGAGCCGCCCAGCAATTCCGGCAGCAGCGGGCCGAAGGCGTTCAGGGTGTTCTGGCTGGCCTTGCGGCTGGCAATGGTCTCGCCCTTGGCCGCGACTTCAGCAATATAGGCAGCGGCTTTTTCCGCGAAGTCGGCCGGCAGCTCACCGCTCAGGCGGCGCTTGAGCTCGCTGGCCAGTTCTGGGAAGGCGGCGGCGTAGGCGTCGAAACGCGTGTTCCATTCGGCTTCGGCCTTGGCACCGGCTTGCTTGGCATCCCACTCGGCGTAGATGTCGGCAGGGACTTCGAACGGACCGTGGTTCCAGTTCAGTTCCTTGCGGGCCAGGGCGATTTCGTCGTTGCCCAGCGGAGCGCCGTGGCAGTCTTCCTTGCCCTGCTTGTTCGGCGAGCCGAAACCGATGATGGTCTTGCAGCAGATCAGGGTCGGACGATCGCTCTTGCGGGCGGTCTCGATGGCCGTACGGATCTCGTCGGCGTCATGGCCATTGACGTTGCGGATCACCAGCCAGTTGTAGGACTCGAAACGCTTCGGCGTGTCGTCGGTGAACCAGCCTTCCACTTCACCGTCGATGGAGATGCCGTTGTCGTCATAGAAGGCAACCAGCTTGTTCAGGCCCAGGGTGCCGGCCAGCGAGGCGACTTCGTGGGAGATGCCTTCCATCATGCAACCGTCGCCCAGGAACACATAGGTGTTGTGGTCGACGATGTTGTGGCCTTCACGGTTGAACTGGGCGCCCAGTACTTTCTCGGCCAGGGCAAAGCCCACGGCGTTGGCCAGGCCTTGGCCCAGCGGGCCGGTGGTGGTTTCGACACCCGGGGTGTAGCCGAATTCCGGGTGGCCCGGAGTACGGCTGTGCAGCTGGCGGAACGACTTGAGGTCATCGATGGTGACGTCGTAGCCGGTCAGGTGCAGCAGCGAGTAGATCAGCATCGAGCCATGGCCGTTGGACAGCACGAAGCGGTCACGGTCGGCGAAGTTCGGGTTGCTCGGGTTGTGCTTCAGATAGTCGCGCCAAAGTACTTCGGCGATATCCGCCATGCCCATAGGGGCACCTGGGTGGCCGCTGTTGGCCTTTTGCACGGCATCCATGCTGAGGGCACGAATGGCGTTGGCACGTTCACGACGGCTGGGCATCGCTGATCTCCTGGGGGGCTTGAATAGGTGGTGTCACGAAAAAGGCGGCCATTTTCGCCCACTGGGGGGGCTTGGGGCAATGACGTATGGTCGCAGTCGGGGGATTTTCCTGTGATTGGCATTCAATTCGGGGCAAAACCGGGTTAGCCGCCCCGCTCATCACTCAATATCAAAACTTTTTGATATTGGCCTTGCTAGGGCATCGATGCCTGTCTAGACTGCCGCCCCATGAACCTGCGCACGCAATCGACACCCGAGCAACGCGAAGCATTGGCCGCCCTGTGCAAAGCCAGTGGCGATGCGTTGCGCCTGAACGTATTGCGCGCACTGGCCAACGATTCGTTCGGCGTGCTGGAACTGGCGCAGATTTTCGACATCGGCCAGTCGGGCATGAGTCACCATCTGAAGGTGCTGGCCCAGGCCGAGCTGGTGGCAACCCGGCGCGAAGGCAACGCCATCTTCTACCGCCGCGCCCTGCCTGACGGCCTGCGCCTGGGCGGTCGGCTGCATGTGGCGCTGCTCGAAGAAGTCGACGACCTGGCCCTGCCGCCCGATGTGCAGGCACGCATCGCCCAAGTGCAGCAACGCCGCGCGGCCACCAGCCAGGACTTCTTCCTGCGCGTGGAAGAGAAGTTCCGCGCCCAGCAAGACCTGATCGCCGGCCTGCCGCAGTACCGCGAAAGCCTGCTGGCGCTGCTCGACAAGCTGCATTTCGACCCGGCTGCCAGCGCGCTTGAGGTCGGCCCCGGTGACGGTGGCTTCCTGCCTGACCTGGCACGGCGCTTCGCCCAGGTCACCGCCCTGGACAACAGCCCGACCATGCTCGAACTGGCGCGCCAGGTGTGCCAGCGCGAAGGGCTCGAAAACGTGAACCTGCAGTTGGCCGATGCACTGGGTGCAACGGATGTGGCCGCCGACTGCGTTGTGCTGAACATGGTGCTGCACCATTTCAGCGACCCGGCCCTGGCCTTGCGCCAGCTGGCCAAACGGGTGAAGGCAGGCGGCAGCCTGCTGGTAACCGAACTGTGCAGCCATGACCAGGGGTGGGCGCGCGAAGCCTGCGGCGACCTGTGGCTTGGCTTTGAGCAGGACGACCTGGCGCGCTGGGCCAACGCTGCCGGGCTGGCCCATGGGGACAGCCTGTACGTGGGCTTGCGTAACGGTTTCCAGATCCAGGTCCGCCATTTCCAGCGGACGGCTGACGACATACACCATCGGTAAATTTCAGGAACCTTCGAGATGAGCGAATACTCCCTTTTCACCTCCGAGTCCGTGTCCGAAGGGCATCCGGACAAGATCGCCGACCAGATTTCGGACGCTGTCCTCGATGCCATCATCGCCCAGGACAAGTACGCCCGCGTAGCCTGCGAAACGCTGGTCAAGACCGGTGTCGCCATCATCGCCGGCGAAGTCACCACTTCGGCCTGGGTCGACCTGGAAGACCTGGTGCGCAAAGTCATCATCGACATCGGCTACAACAGCTCCGACGTCGGTTTCGACGGTGCCACCTGCGCCGTGATGAACATCATCGGCAAGCAGTCGGTAGACATCGCCCAGGGCGTGGACCGCTCCAAGCCAGAAGACCAGGGCGCCGGTGACCAGGGCCTGATGTTCGGCTACGCCAGCAACGAAACCGAAGTGCTGATGCCGGCGCCGATCTGCTTCTCGCACCGTCTGGTCGAGCGCCAGGCCGAAGCGCGCAAGTCCGGCCTGCTGCCATGGCTGCGTCCGGATGCCAAGTCGCAGGTCACCTGCCGCTACGAAAATGGCAAGGTAGTCGGCATCGACGCCGTGGTGCTGTCGACCCAGCACAACCCGGAAGTGTCGCAGAAAGACCTGCAAGAAGCCGTGATGGAGCTGATCGTCAAGCACACCCTGCCGGCCGAACTGCTGCACAAAGGCACCCAGTACCACATCAACCCGACCGGCAACTTCATCATCGGTGGCCCGGTGGGTGACTGCGGCCTGACCGGCCGCAAGATCATCGTCGACTCCTACGGCGGCATGGCCCGCCACGGGGGTGGCGCGTTCTCCGGCAAGGACCCGTCCAAGGTCGACCGCTCCGCCGCCTACGCCGGCCGCTACGTGGCCAAGAACATCGTTGCCGCTGGCCTGGCCGAGCGCTGCGAGATCCAGGTGTCGTACGCCATTGGCGTGGCCCAGCCGACCTCCATCTCGATCAACACCTTCGGCACCGGCAAGGTCTCCGACGACAAGATCATCCAGCTGGTGCGCGAGTGCTTCGACCTGCGTCCATACGCCATCACCACCATGCTCGACCTGCTGCACCCGATGTATCAGGAAACCGCTGCCTACGGTCACTTCGGCCGTACCCCGCAGCAGAAGACTGTCGGCGACGACACCTTCACCACCTTCACCTGGGAGCGCACCGACCGCGCCCAGTCGCTGCGTGACGCTGCCGGCCTGTAAGTTTCCTACAGCACCAGGCGAAAGCCCCTGCCGAGCAATCGGCAGGGGCTTTTTTGTGACATATCGGCTGACAATGGTGCTTCAGCAAGCGCCAGAGAACCTGCCTAGTCTGGGGGTTCCTACCTGCCATGCAAGGATGCTGGCCATGCCGTACCTGCTGTTGTTCGCCATGCTGTTTGCGCTAAATACCCCACTGGCCTGGGCCGCCTCATGCCCCGACTGGACCCCGCAAAAGGCCGAGGCTGAAGCCGCGCAACTACAGGCCACCCTTACCGGCTGGGACGAGCACTACCATCGCCAGGGTATCGCGCTGGTGGCTGATGAGCTTTACGACCAGAGCCGCCAGCGCCTGGTGCACCTGCAGCAGTGCTTTGGCCTCGCGCCCAGCCCGTCACCCTTGACCAGCGCTCGCGGTCCACTCCCTCACCCCGTGCCGCATACCGGTGTCGACAAGCTGGCGGACCGCCAGGCCGTGGCACGCTGGATGGCCGGGAAAACCGGGGTATGGGTACAGCCCAAGGTCGACGGTGTCGCAGCTTCCCTCATTTATCGACAAGGCCAATTGGTACAGCTGATCAGCCGGGGGGACGGGCTGCAGGGGCATGACTGGAGCAGGCACATTCCCCAGCTCGATGCAGTCACCCGACAGTTGCCTCAGGCGATTGACCTGCACTTGCAGGGTGAGCTGTACCTGCGCCTGAACGAACACGTACAGGCCAAGGCAGGCAGTGCCAACGCTCGCGGTACCGTGGCCGGGCTGCTCGCACGCAAACAACTGACTCGCGAGCAAGGGAACACGATCGGCCTGTTCGTGTGGGGCTGGCCGCATGGCCCCGAGCGACAGGCCGATCGCCTCGCGCAGCTGGCACAACTGGGCTTCCCGGATAGCCATCATTACAGTATCGCCGTCGACACGCTGGAGGATGCAGCGCGCTGGCGTGAGCACTGGTACCGTTCACCCCTGCCCTTTGCCAGCGACGGCGTGATCCTGCGCCTGGGCAGCCGGCCGCCTGCCGAGCGCTGGCAGGCCAAGGCGCCGTACTGGATCGCCGCCTGGAAATACCCCTATGTACAAGCGTTGGCCGAAGTACGCGACGTGCGCTTTCGGGTTGGCCGCACTGGCAGGATCACGCCCATTGCGCATGTGCAGCCGGTAACCCTCGATGACCGGCGCATCACCCAGGTCAGCCTCGGCTCGCTGGCGCGTTGGCAAGCCCTGGATATTCGCCCCGGTGACCAGGTCGCTATCAGCCTCGCCGGGCTGACCATCCCTCGCCTTGAGCACGTCGTGCACCGCGCGGTCGAACGCCAACCACTGGGCGCGCCTGCACCCGGTCGGCATCATGCCCTCAGTTGCTGGCAGCCCAGCGAAGGCTGCGAGGAACAATTCATCGCCCGGCTCACCTGGCTCAGCGGCAAACAGGGCTTGGCCCTCCCACGTACCGGGCCCGGCACATGGCGTCGGCTGGTCGATGCGGGCCTGGTAACTTCGATGACCGATTGGCTGCAGCTCGATGCCGAACGCCTGCAGCAGGTGCCCGGCATCAGCAGCCTTACAGCGGCCCAACTGCTGGGCAGTTTCGACCAAGCCCGCTCACGCCCCTTCGATCAGTGGCTGCGCGGCCTTGGCGCGCCCATTGGCAAGCATTTGCAACTGACAGGCGGCTGGCAAGAAATGGCTTCGCGCAGCGCGGGTCAATGGCAAACAGTGCCCGACATCGGCGTAAAACGCTCGCGTCAGCTTGTGGGTTTCTTCGCGGCCGCGGAGGTGCAAGCCATTGCCACACGGTTGGCGGAATCCGGCATTGAAGGGTTTTCGCCCCCCCCTGAGCGCATCGAGCAATGATTTTTTACCAAAAAGCCTGCAGGAAAACCCGGGATTCAACCGGAAAACCTCACCAAGGGTTTCTAAATGGGCAAAACCAAGGCAGGATTTCCAGCAACTTTTGCTGCCCCGCCCCGTTCAGGAGGCTTTTCATGAAACGCATTTCGACTCTTTTCCTGCTCGCATCGCTGGGTTTGGCTGCAGGCGCCGTGCAAGCGGCCCAGCCGGACCCTGGCCTGACCGGTTGCGCCGCCAAACGCAGCGCCATCGAGAACCAGCTGAAAATTGCCCGTGACCACGGTAACAGCGACCAAGTCGCGGGGCTGGAAGAAGCGCTGCGCGGCGTAGACAACTGCACGGATGCCAGCCTGCGCAAAGAGCGTGAGCAGAAGGTGCTCGATGCACGTCACGAAGTGGCGCAGCGGGAAAAGGACCTGAAGAAAGCCGAGAAGAAAGGCGACGCGGAGAAGATCAACAAGCGCAAGGACAAGCTGGCCGAATCGCGTAAAGAGCTGCAGGAAGCGGTCGACGACCTCGACCGCTGAGGCATCCGACGGATAAGCGCGGCCGCCCTACAGGAATTCAAGACAGTTCCACAGAGGGCAGCGCAGGCCATCAATGATTACGAAACTCGGTATGGCACGCCTTGCAAGCCGCTTCGACCTTGTCCATCGGCACTTTCAACTGCGCAGCATCCAGCGGCTGGCTGCGGGTTACCTCGACCAGTTCGCCGGTAACACCCTCCAGCTGACGGGCCAGGTCATGAAAGCGCGCCTGACGCTCCCATACTTCGGCACGGGCGGCGCTGTCACCCCCATCGCGTACCTGTGGAAAGTGCTGCCAGGGCTGGTGCGCAAGGCCGTCCAGCTTCAACGCACCGTCGGCAAATTTCACCCCGTCGAACGGCAACCGGCCACGCAACATGCCGCCCAAGTCTTCGCTGGTCTTGAGCATGTCCTTGAAAATTACCTTGCGCTTGCCCAGCGGCGAGTTGGGGTCGACCCTATCGCACCCACTCAGGGCACCGCCCAGGGCCAGTGCGGCCAGAACAACAACGGTCAATCGCTTCAACATCACACTCACTTCGGCCTACGCAAATGGGCAGCCAGTATCGCTGCCCAAGGGCCAAAGACCAATAGCCACATAAAAAACAGGGGCGAATCTTCATGTTCGCCCATGACAGGAATGCACACATGAAATCTGCCCTGCGCCATCTGGCCTGGACACTGCCAGTGCTGGCTTTGCTGGCCGGTTGCAACGGCGGCGAAAACGCCAAGCCCGAGCCCCACGCCATCGCCACCTACGCCCCGGCCACCTGGAAAGACCTGCCCGCGGTCAGCGATGAAGACTTGCTGGCCGGTTTCTACGCCTGGCGCAGCGGCTGCGAAAAGCTCAAGCGTGACGCGGTGTGGGCCGCCACCTGCGAAGCCGCCGGCAACGCCACAGCCAGCGCCGCCCAGGTGCGTACCTTCCTTGAGCAGAACTTGCAGGTTTACGGCCTGCGCTCCGCCGAGAACAATGCCAACGGTCTGATTACCGGTTACTACGAGCCGGTCTACCCCGGCAGCCTGAGGCAATCGGCGAGCAACCATGTGGCGGTCTACGGCATCCCGGATGACATGATCGTGGTGGACCTGGCCAGCGTGTACCCCGAGCTCAAGGGTAAACGCCTGCGCGGTCGGCTCGATGGCCGGGTGCTCAAACCGTACGACACAGCCGAAGTGATCAACCGCAATGGCGTCAAGGCGCCTGTGCTGGCCTGGCTGACTGATCCAATGGACCTGCAGTTCCTGCAGATCCAGGGCTCCGGCCGGGTTCAACTGGAAGACGGCCGCCAACTGCGCCTGGGCTACGCCGACCAGAACGGCCACCCTTACCGGCCGATCGGCCGCTGGCTGGTGGAACAGGGCCAGCTGAAGAAAGAGGAAGTAAGCATGGGTGCCATTCATGCCTGGGCCCAGGCCAACCCGCAGCGCGTACCGGAACTGCTGGCCAGCAACCCCAGCTACGTGTTCTTCAGCACCCGGCCGGACAGCAATGAAGGCCCGCGCGGTTCGCTGAACGTGCCGCTCACCGCCGGCTACAGCGTGGCCATCGATCGCAAGGTGATTCCGCTGGGGAGCCTGTTATGGCTGTCTACCACACGCCCGGACGGTTCACCCGTGGTACGACCGGTAGGCGCACAGGACACCGGCGGGGCGATTACGGGTGAAGTGCGTGCAGACCTGTTCTGGGGCACCGGGCCGGAAGCCGGCGAGTTGGCCGGGAACATGAAGCAGCAAGGGCAGATCTGGATGTTGTGGCCCAAGGGCCAACCACTGCCAGGAGTACCTAAAGTACTTTGATCGGCGTTGGTTTCTTCGCGGGCGTTGCCCGCGAAGCAGGCAACGCGGCTTCAGATGGAAACCACGAAGAACGATACGATAATTGCCAATCCGGCAAACCACACCAGCGAGCGCAAGGCCGCCCAGTCGGCCAGGTAGCAGATGATGTATAGCAGGCGGCTGGTGATATACATCACCCCCAACACATCCTGGGTCACCTGCTCGGCATTGCCGACGATATCCGCCACCAGCACCGCCGCTGCAAATGCCGGAAACGCCTCATAGCCGTTCTGCTGCGCAGCATGGGCGCGCCGTGGCAGGCCCGACAAGGTATCGAGGAAGGCACGCGGATCGTGATTGTCCTTTAGTCCGAACCGGCCACTGCTCACCTTGGCGATCAAGGCACAAAGCGGGTTCAACAGCAGCGCGATCAGGATGCACCACAGGGCAACGGTCATGCTCAAGACTCCTTGTTCGAAAATGGGTTAGAGCTTCATCACCAGCGTGCCTGCCAGGACCAGCCCGCAAGCTAGGAGTCTCGGCCCGCCAAAAGGTTCTTTGAGGTAGCGCATACCCAGCAGCACCACCAGAATCACGCTCAGTTCCCGTAACGCTGCCGCCTCGGCCACCGACCCCAGGTGCATGGCCCACAACACCAGGGCATAACTGAACAATACGCAAAACCCAACCGCCAAACCCAAACGCCATTGCGTTCGCCAAAACAGGACGAACGGTGCTCGCCGCGCCACGCTGGCCAGCAACGGGAACTGCCAGGCGCTGAGCAGGGTCAGCCACACCAGGTAATCCCACGGTTTGCCCCATAGGCGCACGGCTTGGCCGTCGAACCAGGTGTAGCAGCCGATGCACAGGCCAATCAAGGCGACTACCGGCAGCATCGACCAGGGCAGCCGGTCACCGCCGCCGCCCTGCCACAACAGGCACGCCATGCCGCAGGGGATCAGCAGGATACCGATGATCTGCTGCTGGCTCAGCGATTCCCCGGCAAAGGCCAGGGTCAGCCCCAGCACCACCAGCGGCGACAGCCCGCGCATCAGAGGATAGACCAGCCCCAGGTCACCCACGCGGTAGGCCTGGATCAGCAAATAGCGGTACAGCTGCTCGGCCAACGCGGAGGCGATCAGCCAGGGCCAGATTTCGGCAGGTGGCACATCGACGAAAGGCACGGCCAGCAACGCGAACGCAAGCGCCACCGTGTCCATGCTGGCGATGACCAGCAAGCGCTCGCCGCTGAATTTGATCAGGGTATTCCAGGTCGCATGCAGCAGGGCGGCGACCAGCACCAGGGATGTTGCCAACACGCCTTCTTATCCTTGTGCGGTGTTCAAGGGTTGAATATATGGCATTCCAGAGGGCCACTGCATGGGAACGATTACAGAGATTCCGGTCAAACCCTGTGTCCCGAACCCCGCGCCAGGTCATCAAAGAGCTGCCCGAGCCATTCGGGTTACGACTTGGAAGCCACTGTTACAGGATTCGGGATGCTTGAATTAGTTGCCGCGTTTATCTGCCTCACCACCCTCCTTACCTACGTCAATTACCGCTTCATCGGCCTGCCACCCGCCATCGGCGTGATGGTCACGGCACTGCTGTTCTCCCTGATGCTGCAGGGCCTTAGCCTGATCGGCTTCCCTGGCCTGGAAGAACGTGTCGAAGGCTTGATGAACCAAATCGATTTCAACGACCTGCTGATGCACTGGATGTTGGCCTTCCTGCTGTTTGCCGGTGCATTGCACGTCAACCTCAGCGACCTGCGCAGCTACCGCTGGCCCATTGGCCTGCTGGCCACCTTGGGCGTGCTGATCGCTACCGTGGTCATTGGCTACCTGTCGCACTGGGTATTCGCCTTGTTCGGCTGGCAGGTACCGCTGATCTACTGCCTGCTGTTCGGTGCGCTGATCTCGCCCACCGACCCGATTGCCGTACTGGGCGCGCTGCGTACCGCCAATGCGTCCAAACCGCTGAAAACCACCATCGTTGGCGAATCGCTGTTCAACGACGGCACGGCGGTCGTGGTGTTCACCGTGTTGCTGGGCATCATCCAGCTGGGTGAAACGCCAAGCCTGACCGACACGGCGATCCTGTTCGCCCGCGAGGCCATTGGCGGCGTGGTATTCGGCGGCCTGATCGGCTATGCCACGTACCGCATGATCAAGAGCATCGAGCAGTACCAGGTGGAGGTCATGCTGACCCTGGCACTGGTTATCGGTGGCTCGGCGATGTGCTACGAGCTGCACGTGTCGGCACCGATCGCCATGGTGGTGGCCGGCCTGATCATCGGTAACCTGGGGCGAAACCTGGCGATGAATGACATGACGCGCCGCTACATGGACGGTTTCTGGGAGCTGATCGATGACATGCTCAATGCCTTGCTGTTCGCCTTGATCGGCCTGGAGCTGTTGCTGCTGCCGTTCAACTGGATGCACCTGGCGGCCGGCGGCGTGCTGGCGCTGGCGGTGCTGCTGTCGCGGTTGCTGACCGTGGCCCCGGCGATCGTGCTGCTGCGCCGCTGGCGCCCTGTGCCCAAGGGCACGGTACGGGTGCTGACTTGGGGCGGCCTGCGCGGCGGGGTGTCGGTGGCCCTGGCACTGTCGCTGCCGTTGGGCGAGGAGCGTGACCTGCTGCTGTCGATCACCTACATCGTGGTGTTGTCATCGATTCTGGTGCAGGGTTTGAGCATCGGGCGGGTGGTGCGCAAGGTCAGCGCCCAGCCGTGAGGTTTTTGGGGCCGCTTTGCGGCCCCAGAAAATCACTCTACTGCCGAATCCGGGAACTGGTCCTGCACGTACTTGATCTCGGTGCGCCCATGGGCTGCCGGCAAGCCGTCTTCACCCAGGTTTACGAACACCATCTTGTCGACGGTCAGGATGCTCTTGCGGGTGATCTTGTTGCGCACTTCGCACTTGAGGGTGATCGAGGTGCGGCCGAACTCGGTGGCGGTAATGCCCAGCTCGATGATGTCGCCCTGGCGCGACGCACTGACGAAGTTGATTTCCGACATGTACTTGGTCACCACGCGCTGGTTGCCCAGCTGGACGATGGCGTAGATCGCCGCCTCTTCGTCGATCCAGCGCAACAGGCTGCCACCGAACAGGGTGCCATTGGGGTTGAGGTCTTCGGGTTTAACCCATTTGCGGGTGTGAAAGTTCATCTGTACTCCTGACCTGCTTGGCTAACGTGTAGCAATGATGGCAGAGCGGCCGCCATCGCTCCATTGAACATCGACTATCGTCGCGATTAATCGACAGAAAACCTTGGGTGAAGGTGCCGCTCGCGGCTATGATCTGCGCCGCTTCACATGGCTGCCCACAGCGGGGCCATGCCCGCCACCTGTCCGAGGGGCGCTGCAGCAGGCTAGGCCTGTCAGGCTCGGATGGGGCGTTGCTCGCTCTCGCGGGCGCTTAACGCACAACGGCGCCCATTCGCACACTACGAATGGAGGCTCTCATGAGCGCTGCAAACATGCCTGCTGGTTTTACCGATTACAAAGTCGCTGACATCTCCCTGGCCGCCTGGGGCCGTCGCGAAACCATCATTGCCGAATCGGAAATGCCAGCCCTGATGGGCCTGCGTCGCAAGTACCTGACCGAGCAACCGCTCAAGGGTGCGAAGATCCTGGGCTGCATCCACATGACCATCCAGACCGCCGTACTGATCGAAACCCTGGTTGCCCTGGGTGCCGAAGTGCGCTGGTCGTCCTGCAACATCTTCTCGACTCAAGACCAGGCCGCCGCATCGATCGCAGCCGCCGGCATCCCGGTATTCGCCTGGAAAGGTGAAACCGAAGAAGAGTACGAGTGGTGCCTGGAGCAAACCATCCTGAAAGATGGCCAGCCATGGGACGCCAACATGATCCTCGACGACGGCGGCGACCTGACCGAACTGCTGCACAAGAAGTACCCACAGGTGCTGGACCGTGTTCACGGCGTGACCGAAGAAACCACCACCGGCGTGCACCGCCTGCTGGACATGCTGGCCAAGGGCGAGCTGAAAGTCCCGGCGATCAACGTCAACGACTCGGTCACCAAAAGCAAAAACGACAACAAATACGGCTGCCGTCACAGCCTGAACGACGCCATCAAGCGTGGTACCGACCACCTGCTGTCGGGCAAGCAAGCCCTGGTGATCGGCTACGGTGACGTGGGCAAGGGTTCGGCCCAGTCCCTGCGTCAGGAAGGCATGATCGTCAAGGTCACCGAAGTTGACCCAATCTGCGCCATGCAGGCCTGCATGGACGGCTTCGAGCTGGTCTCGCCGTTCATCGACGGTATCAACGACGGCACCGAAGCCAGCATCGACAAGGCCCTGCTGGGCAAGATCGACCTGATCGTGACCACCACCGGTAACGTCAACGTCTGCGACGCCAACATGCTCAAGGCCCTGAAGAAGCGTGCCGTGGTCTGCAACATCGGCCACTTCGACAACGAGATCGACACCGCCTTCATGCGCAAGAACTGGGCTTGGGAAGAGGTCAAGCCGCAGGTGCACAAGATCCACCGCACCGGCGCTGGCAGCTTCGACCCGCAGAACGACGACTACCTGATCCTGCTGGCCGAAGGCCGCCTGGTCAACCTGGGCAACGCCACTGGCCACCCAAGCCGCATCATGGACGGTTCGTTCGCCAACCAGGTACTGGCACAGATCTTCCTGTTCGAGCAGAAGTACGCCGACCTGTCGGCCGAGAAGAAAGCCGAGCGCCTGACCGTTGAAGTGCTGCCGAAGAAGCTCGACGAAGAAGTGGCCCTGGAAATGGTCCGCGGCTTCGGCGGCGTGGTCACCAAACTGACCAAGCAGCAAGCCGACTACATCGGCGTGACCGTCGAAGGCCCGTTCAAGCCACACGCCTACCGCTACTAAGCGGCAAGCTTGAAGCATCGAGCTTCAAGGTTCATGAACGATGCCCAAGCCAGATCGGCCATCACCGATCTGGCTTTTACTTGCAGCTTGCCGCTAGCAGCTGGCTGCTTGAGGAACGAGTGATGTCACAAGAACGCCGCTACAGTTTCGAGTTCTTTCCGACCAAGACCGATGCCGGTCACGAAAAGCTGATGGGCGTCGCCCGCCAGCTGGCCACTTACAACCCGGACTTCTTTTCCTGCACCTACGGTGCCGGTGGCTCGACCCGCGACCGCACGCTGAACACCGTGCTACAGCTGGAAAACGAAGTGAAGGTGCCTGCCGCGCCGCACCTGTCATGCGTGGGTGACTCCAAGGACGACCTGCGCGCCCTGCTGGCCGAATACAAGGCTGCCGGCATCAAGCGCATTGTCGCCCTGCGTGGTGACCTGCCGTCGGGTATGGGCATGGCCAGTGGCGAATTGCGCTACGCCAGTGACCTGGTCGAGTTCATCCGCCAGGAAACCGCCGATCACTTCCACCTGGAAGTGGCCGCCTACCCAGAAATGCACCCACAGGCGCGCAACTTCGAAACCGACTTGGCCAACTTCGTGCACAAGGTCAAGGCCGGTGCCGACAGCGCCATCACCCAGTACTTCTTCAACGCCGACAGCTACTTCTACTTCGTCGAGCGCGCGCAGAAGCTGGGCGTGGACATCCCGGTAGTACCGGGCATCATGCCGATTACCAACTACAGCAAGCTGGCCCGCTTCTCCGATGCCTGCGGCGCCGAGATCCCACGTTGGATCCGCAAGCAGCTGGAAGCCTATGCCGACGACACCGCCAGCATCCAGGCCTTCGGCGAAGAAGTGATTACCCGCATGTGCGAACAGCTGCTGCAAGGCGGCGCACCGGGCCTGCACTTCTATACCCTGAACCAAGCCGAACCGAGCCTGGCGATCTGGAACAACCTGAAGCTGCCACGCTGAAATCTTTTGGCAAAGTCTGCTTAAGAAATGATTAAGGCTTTGGTCATAGACTAAAGCCTTATTCATTTTCGGGTTAAACAGGTCTTGCCTGCCATGCAGCACCCCCAGCCTTCGCGCCCACAGCTTGTCTACCTGGCTTTCGGCCCAGCCACCTATCATCAGGAAGCCTGCTTCAGCATCATCAGCGCCCTCGCCCAACTGGGCAGCGCAGCCAGCGACGCCATAGGCATCCAGGTTTACACCGACAATCCGCAGCCCTACGCCAGCCTGCCCGTCACCGTGCACCTGCTGGACGAGGCCACCCGCCAGGCATGGAACGCCCCGCACGGTTATCACTTTCGCAGCAAGCATGTACTGCTGCGCCAGGTACTGCAGCAACACCCGCTGGCAGTGTTGATCGACACCGACACGTTCTTCCGCACTTCGCCACTGCAACTGTTCGCGCGCGTGGCGCCCGGCCGCCTACTGTGCAACGCCATCGGCCCGCGCTATGGCGCCGACCAGAAGTGCCTGCTGTACAAAAACCTGCTGGCCATTCTCGGCTCACGGGGCCTGGCCGATTGCCAGATGCCACTGATCAACTCCGGGTTGATCGGCCTTACTGCCGAAGACAGCAACACCCTGGACCGCTCCATCGCCATGATGGACGAGTTCTACCCCTTGGCGCGCGAAGCCTACACCCTCGAGGAGTTCTGCTTGGCAGTGGCGGCTTATCGCAAGCTGGAACTGGCCGAGTGCACCGACGTCATCCATCACTACTGGAGCCGCAAGGCGCAGTTCCGCGCCAAGATTCAGGCCTGGCTGCGCAAGCACGGCCACGACCCACTGAGCCCGGCAGCGTTGGCCGACGTTAGTTTGGTCAACGACCAGTTGCCGCGGCCACCCACCCTGCACCGCCTGGGTTACAAGGCACTGAGCCTGACGTTGCCCAGCCAAGAGCGCCAATTCGCCCGCGAATTACTGTATGGCTGCTACCCCTACCCCAACGAATTCGACCGTGCCTGCGCGCCGGCCTGGTGGGACAAGGCCCTGGAAAACCTCAATGCCCGCCATGGCCACATGGAACCCGAGCGACTGCGACAATGCCTGCGCCACCCAGGGTTGCGGTTGTCGCTGGGTGAGCGGCGCAAGGATGTCGAGGCACATCTGCTGCAAACATCGCAAGGCTGAGACATTCGAGGGGCACTGGTCTTGGGCCGGCCGACCGCGTAATCTCCGGCCATGCCACACATCGCCCGCCTGTTCTGGATCCTGCTGCTCGCCTGCCTGAGCCCGTTGGCTCTGGGCGAGCGCCTGCGCCTGGTGACCGACGACTGGGCACCCTATGTGTATCAGCACAACGGCCAACCGCGCGGTATCGACTACGAAGTCACCAGCCAGGTCTTCAAGCGCCTCGGCGTAGAAGTGGAGTGGCAGTTCCTGCCGTGGAAACGCTGCCTGGCCATGGTCGAACAAGGCTTGGCCGATGGCATCCTCGACATCTTCCAGACCGAATCGCGTCAGCCCTACCTGGTGTACGCCCCCGAGCCTATGTCGGACGTCGAATTCGTCCTGTTCCAGGCGCGTGCACGTCGCCATGGCGTAGCCCACCTGGAGGACCTCGCCGGCCTCACCGTCGGCACATCGCCCGGCTACGCCTATGGTGCAGCGTTCAACGACGCCCCCTATTTCGCACGCGAACCCGCGCCTACTCTCGAGGCCAATTTCGGCAAATTGATGCTGGGCCGCATCGACCTGGCGATCACCGACCGTAGGGTTGGGCATTACCTGCTCCATCAGCTGGGCCTGCAACAGCAAGTCGAGGAATTACCGTTGGTGATCAGCCGCCAGACCCAGTATCTGGGGTTGGTGCGCAAGCCCGGGCGGAAGCACTGGCCCTGGCCTTTGCCGAAGAACTGCAGCGGTTCAAGCAAGAACCGGCCTATGCAGCGATCAGCAACCGCTACACAGGCGACATTGGAAACATTCTCAACGCCGTTGAGCAGCAGGAAAGCAGCACAGCGCGATAGCTCTGTTATACTCGGGCCTTCCCGCCCGGCTCACGCCCGGACGCTCGGCCTCGCAACAGGCATCCCGATCGGCACAGACGCCCCTCGCGTCCAGCCCCCGTTTCCCGGATGTGCAGTGAAAGCCCAGCTGGACCGGACGCGATCGCATCCCACCGATGCCCGTCGCGCCAGGCAGAACATCCCAACGGGCCCAGCCCACACGAGAACAGGATCGCCCATGTCCTTTGCTTCCCTCGGTCTCTCCGAGGCTCTTGTCCGCGCTATCGAGGCTGCGGGCTACACCCAGCCGACCCCCGTGCAACAGCGGGCCATTCCCGCCGTGTTGCAAGGCCGCGACCTGATGGTTGCCGCACAGACAGGTACGGGTAAAACCGGCGGCTTCGCCCTGCCGATCCTCGAGCGCCTGTTCCCGGCCGGCCACCCCGACAAGTCGCAGCGTCACGGCCCGCGCCAGCCCCGCGTGCTGGTCCTGACCCCGACCCGCGAACTGGCAGCCCAGGTGCATGACAGCTTCAAGGTCTATGCCCGTGACCTGCCACTGGTCAGCGCCTGCATCTTCGGCGGCGTTGGCATGAACCCGCAGATCCAGGCCATTGCCAAAGGCGTTGACGTGCTGGTCGCCTGCCCAGGCCGCCTGCTCGACCTGGCCGGCCAAGGCAAGGTCGACCTGGCCCACGTGGAAATCCTGGTGCTCGACGAAGCCGACCGCATGCTCGACATGGGCTTCATTCACGACGTCAAGAAGGTCCTCGCCCGCCTGCCGGCCAAGCGCCAGAACCTGCTGTTCTCGGCCACCTTCTCCAAGGACATCACCGACCTCGCCGACAAGCTTCTGCACAACCCGGAGCGCATCGAGGTCACGCCGCCGAACACCACTGTCGAGCGTATCGAGCAGCGCGTCTATCGCCTGCCCGCCAGCCACAAGCGTGCACTGCTGGCACACCTGATCACCCAGGGCGCCTGGGAACAGGTACTGGTGTTCACCCGGACCAAGCACGGCGCCAACCGCTTGGCCGAGTACCTGGAAAAGCACGGCCTGACAGCCGCCGCAATCCACGGCAACAAAAGCCAGAACGCCCGCACCAAAGCCCTGGCCGATTTCAAGGCCAACAGTGTGCGCGTGCTGGTCGCCACCGACATCGCCGCCCGTGGCCTGGACATCGACCAGCTGCCGCACGTGGTCAACTTCGAGCTACCGAACGTCGAGGAAGATTACGTTCACCGCATCGGCCGTACCGGCCGTGCCGGTCGCTCGGGCGAAGCCATTTCCATGGTCGCGCCAGATGAAGAGAAGCTGCTCAAGAGCATCGAGCGGGTGACCAAGCAACGCATCCAGGATGGCGACCTGATGGGCTTCGACGCCAGCCAGGTAGAAGCCGAAAAGCCTGAAGTGCGCGAGCGCCCGCAGAACAGCGGCCGCGGTGGCCGCAACCAGCAGGGCCGCGGCGAAGGCGGTAAAGACGCCAACGGCGGCCGCAAGGACAAGGGCAAGGACAAAGGCAAGGCCAAGCAGCAAGCTGCAGAAAAGCCGGCCGACAAGGAAAACAGCGGCGACAAGCAACAGCAGCCGCGCAAGCCGCGTGACAAGAAGCCACGCCAACAGCAGCAGGCCAGCAGCAACAGCGTGCCGAAAGTACCGGCCGACCGCGACCCGGAAGAATTCCTGGACGACGATGTCGACAACTTCGGTAACCGTGCCGACTACGTCAGCCCGTACCAAGGCAAGAACCAAGGCCGCAATCGCCGCCCGGGTGGCGGTGCAGGCCAGGGCCAGAATAGCGGTCAACGCAGCAACGCTGGGGGCCAGGGCCAAGCTCGCAGTGGCGGCCAGCAGCGTAGTGGCGGCAGCGGTGGTGGCGGCGAAAAGCGCCCTGCCCGCGCCAACAACGGTGGCGGTGCCCGTCGTGACGGCGGTGGCCGTGGTCGCCCAGCCCGTGATGACGCAGCCCGGCAGGAGCCTGCCGTGCGTAACCCACGCCAGCCAGAAAAACAACCGGTGATCATCCGCAAGGAATCCAAGCTCGACCGTTACCCGACGCCTGAGCAGTTGGATGACGTGCCGACCCGACCACGCGGTGAGCGCCCGGCCTTGTTGACCCGAAAAGGCTGAACCCGGAGTAGCCCGATTTCAGGGCACTCCACGGGAAACGAAAACGCCGCCCAATGGGCGGCGTTTTTCATTGCCAAGGCAATGCTTACTTCTGCTTCACACCTTCGACACTGATATCCAGGTCCAGCGTCTGCGAAGTAGCGCCTGGGCCTTTGATGCCGAAGTCATTCAGGTTCAGGGTGGTGGTGGCGTTGAAACCAGCGCGCTCACCGCCCCATGGGTCCTTGCCTTCACCGTTGAAGGTTGCCTTGAAGGTGACCGGCTTGGTTACGCCGTGCATGGTCAGGTCGCCCGTAACGTCAGCAGTCTTTTCGCCAGTCGACTTGACGGCAGTAGAAACGAACTTGGCTTCAGGATACTTCTTCACATCGAGGAAGTCGGCGCTGGCGATGTGCTTGTCACGCTCGGCGTGGTTCGACCACAGGCTGGCGGTCTTCAGGTCGACGCTGATCTTGCTGGCTTCAGGCTTGGCGCTGTCCCAGGTGAAGTTGCCGTCGAAGTCCTTGAAGGTACCGTGGATGAAGCTGTAGCCCAGGTGGCTGATTTTCCAGTCAACGAACGCGTGCTGGCCTTCCTTGTCGATCTTGTACTCGGCAGCCATGGCCTGGCCAGCGGAGAGCAGAGCGGTACCGAGCGCCAGAGCGGCAAAAGTCTTTTTCAACATCCTGTTCCTTCCTATGCAATTGAGGTTGAGAGTCAAGCTTTGCGGCCCAGCATACGGGTCAGGGTCGCGTCACGGTCGATGAAATGGTGCTTGAGCGCTGCCAGGGCATGCAGCACGGCAAAAATCACCAGGCCCCATGCCAGCCACAGATGAATCACCCCCGCCACATCTGCCTGGTCGGGCAGGTCGCTGACCAGTGCCGGCACTTCGAACAGGCCGAACACCGGAATGCCGACGCCGTCGGCGGTGGAAATCAGGTAACCGGCCGCCATCACCGCAAACAGCCCAAGGTACAGGGCCAAATGGCCCAGCTTGGCCGCCAGGCGTGTGACCGCGCCATGGTTGGCGGGCGCCGGAGGTGGGGGGCTGATGAAACGCCAGACCACCCGCAGCAACATCACTGCCAGCAAAACCAGGCCGATACTCTTGTGCAGGTCCGGCCCGGCTTTGCGCCAGGGGCTGTAGTAGTCGAGACCGACCATCCACAGGCCCAGGCCGAACAGGCCGAAGACTGCCAGCGCCACGCCCCAATGCAGGACGATACTGACCACGCCGTAGCGAGAGGGTGAATTGCGCAGTTGCATGTTGGCGTGTTTCTCCGTGAAAGCTGTGCACAGACTAACGCGTAACGTATCGAATAAAAGCGGAAAAAATTGCTTCGGATTATCGAGAAATCCGATATGTATTCTGTAAGCTTCCCATTAAGGAAACATTAACGATAGCCGGGGAAATAGAGGTTGCCAGTACCGGCCTCGTGCTGCCAAGCGGTCGGTACTGGCGATCGATCAGCCAGCCTTGGCCTGGGTATTGGCCACAGCCTTCTTCGCAGGCTCGGACTTGGCTGTCGCTTTCTTGGCCTCAACAGGTTTGTGCGTCGGCGCATGCTTGGCCGGTGCCGCCTTGGTGGCCGCAGGCTTGGCAGCCGCTTCCTTCACTGCAGGTGCAGGCGCGACCGGGGCGGGCGCGGTTTGGGGAGCAGGCGCTGGGGCTGGCGCCACTGCTTCAGCCTTGGCAATCGGTTCTGCCTTCACCTCGGGCGTGTCCGCCCCACCAAACAGACGCTTGAAGAAGCCAGGTTTGTCCTGCTTGGCCTCATCGACAGGCTTCGACTCAGCTTTGGCAGGCGCCGCGTCAGGCTTGTCAGCCTTGTCAGACGAACCACCAAACATGTTCGAGAAGAACCCACCCTTGCTCGCCTTGGCGGCCGCCGAACCCGCCGCCGCCGCTGCGACCGGTGCCGCCTTGGCAGGGTCAAACGACTTGCCGGCCAGCAGATCCTGGGCCTGGCTGGCCGCACGCTGGCCGCTGCGCAGGGCGCCTTCCAGGGTGCCTGGATACAGGGCGTCGGTGTGCTCGCCAGCAAAAGTGATGCGCTGCACCGGGCGCTCCCACAGGCGCCAGTACTTGCTGATCTGCCCTGGGCCATAGGCCAGATAGGCGCCGCCGGTACCGGCGTCGGTGCTGTAGCGCTTGACCTCATAACCGGTGAAGGCACCACGGGCCTGCGGGTAGAAGGCATGCAGGCGTATCAGCACCTGGTCGACCATCTGCTTGTCGCCAAACGCCTGCAGCAGGCGGGCGTTGTCGCCGGACAGGTTGATGACCACGTTGGCGCCGCCCTTGAGCGCCGGCTCGATCCACAGCATGCCAAGGCCGGCGTTACTGAAGATTTCGCCCGACATGCGCGCGCGGCTTTCCCATACCGGCTTCTTGAACTTGAGCATCAGCTGGTCGCGCCAGCCATAGTTGGTACCCTTGAGCGCGGCCAGGTGCTGGCTGTCCAGGCCTGGGGTCATCTGGATTTTGGCCAGGGCGCGCAGCGGCACGGCCATTACCAGGTAATCCGCCTGGTAGCCGACGCTGCCGACTTTTACCGTGACGCCGTCCTTGTCCTGGACAATGGCGGTGACCGGCGAGCTGGTCTTGATGGTTTTCAATTGCTTGACGAAGGCCTGGGCCAGCACCGGGCTGCCACCGGGCAGCCGCGCGGCGCGCAGGTCGCGGTCGCTGACGCCGCGGTACACGCGGTTCTGCTGGGCGAAATACAGCAACGACAGGCGCGACGGTTCATCGTAGCGCGTACGGATCTGCTGGTTGACCAGCTGGCGGGCGGTGGTCGGCAGTTGCAGTTTGTCCAGCCAGGTGGAGACGTTGATCTGGTCGAGGGCGAACAACGTGCTGTTTGCTTGCGGGTTCAGCGGGTCGTCGATCGAACGGGCCAGGTCGTCGAGGGTTTTCTCGTAACGCTTGAGCGCCTCGGCGGTAGCCGGCTGCTTGGTGGCCAGGTCGGTGGCACTGAAGTACTCGCCGTCGATCAGGTAACCGGGGGTACGCACGAACTCCGGCGCTGGCAGTGTTTCAAGCTTGAAACGGTCCAGGTACTGGTTCAGCACCGGCTGCGCCTTGGCATTGCCGATCCACTCGCTGGTTGCCAGGCCAGAACGCCCGCCCATGCCCGCCTTGGCCTCCAGCAGCGTTACCTGCCAGCCTTTGTTCTGCAACTCGTAGGCGGCCGTCAGGCCTGCCAGGCCGCCACCCACGACAATTGCCGTAGGCGTCTTGTCCTTTGCCAGCGCGGCGCCGCTGGACACACCAATCAATACCAACGCGCACAGGCGCACCCAAGCAGCAGCCATGTTGGCGAACTCCGAGTCAGAGGTTACAGAAACGGGGAGAGGCAGGGATGCCCCAGGAAGATGCGTTAAGAATACGTCAGGTCCGACCACCCTGCCAGCGCAGTGACATCAAGTCCTTTTGGCAACTGACATTTT
Source organism: Pseudomonas putida (assembly GCA_041071465.1). Taxonomy (NCBI): domain Bacteria; kingdom Pseudomonadati; phylum Pseudomonadota; class Gammaproteobacteria; order Pseudomonadales; family Pseudomonadaceae; genus Pseudomonas; species Pseudomonas putida. The sequence continues at coordinate 1,695,921 of CP163498.1, forward strand.
TGCCAGTAGCCATGTCACACGATGGCAGGTAAAGCTGGCGAAGTTGGCCAGCAGCCCCGCCAGGAGGGCATACGCATGATCTTCGAGGAGCACTTCCAACACGTCGAACGGCAGTATCTGTGGCACAAGCAGACGCTTCATATGGCATCCGGGCTGAGTATCCGCTCCAACAGCACCTCCTGGACCGGCTTTCATGAAGCGTTCAAGGGTGAAGACGGCACCGAACTGGTGATTGGTGAACACAGCGACGTGGAAATCACCTTCGCCCAGGAAGTCGAATGCTTGCGGCTGGAATACTATGTGGTCAGCGATTTTCTCTGCGACGACCTGCACATGTTGTTCGATGCCGAGAACCAAGGCCATGACCTGGCTGCACCGACGCTGCTCAACTTCTACTGGCTTACCTTGGAAGGCAACGGCTTGCGCGACCTGCGCCCCGGCCCCATCGCCACACACCCCTACTACCAGCTGATCGAAGGGCCATTCCGGCGCCTGACCATTTCCACCTCGCAGGCTGGCACCGTGCACATCCGTCGCCTCGAATGGACCGGCACCCACCGCCATTGAACGGCAGCGGTTGTCCTGCCCTGCGGCATTGCTTAAGCTTACGCGGTCGAACCACGCCGTAAAGCCAGGAGAAGTGCCGATGGGCCTCAATGATCAGTGGATGCAACGCGACCTCAAGGTCCTGTGGCACCCCTGCACCCAGATGAAAGACCACGAGCAGCTGCCGCTGATCCCGATCAAACGCGGCGAAGGTGTGTGGCTGGAGGACTTCGAAGGCAAGCGCTACCTGGACGCGGTGAGCAGTTGGTGGGTCAATGTGTTCGGCCACGCCAACCCGCGCATCAACCAGCGCATCAAGGACCAGGTGGATCAGCTGGAACACGTGATCCTGGCCGGTTTCAGCCACCAGCCGGTCATCGAGTTGTCCGAGCGCCTGGTGGCCATGACCCCGGCCGGCCTCGACCGGGTGTTTTACGCCGACAATGGCTCGTCGTGCATCGAAGTGGCGCTGAAGATGAGCTTCCACTACTGGCAGAATGTCGGCAAACCGGACAAGAAGCGCTTCGTCACCCTGACCAACAGCTATCACGGCGAAACCATTGCCGCCATGTCGGTAGGCGATGTGCCGCTGTTTACCGAAACCTACAAGGCGCTGCTGCTCGACACCCTCAAGGTGCCCAGCCCCGATTGCTACCTGCGCCCCGAGGGCATGAGCTGGGAAGAGCACTCGCGCAACATGTTCCAGGCCATGGAACAGACCCTGGCCGAGCACCACGCCTCGATCAGCGCCGTGATCGTCGAGCCGCTGATCCAAGGTGCAGGCGGCATGCGCATGTACCACCCGGTTTACCTCAAGCTGCTGCGCGAGGCCTGCGACCGCTACGACGTGCACCTGATCCACGACGAGATCGCCGTGGGCTTCGGCCGTACCGGCACGATGTTCGCCTGCGAGCAGGCCGGCATCCGCCCAGACTTCCTGTGCCTGTCCAAGGCCCTGACCGGCGGTTACCTGCCGCTGGCCGCCTGCCTGACCACCGACAAGGTGTACCAGGCCTTCTACGATGACTACCCGACCTTGCGTGCGTTCCTGCATTCGCACAGCTACACCGGCAACCCGCTGGCGTGCGCAGCGGCGCTGGCGACCCTGGACATCTTCGAGCAGGACAACGTGATCGAGGCCAACAAGGCTCTTGCCACGCGTATGGCCACAGCCACTGCGCACCTGGCCGACCATGCTCACGTTGCCGAAATTCGTCAGACCGGCATGGCCCTGGCCATCGAGATGGTGAAAGACAAGACTGGCAAGGTTGCCTACCCCTGGCAAGAGCGGCGTGGCCTGAAGGTATTCGAACACGCCCTGACCCGCGGCGCCCTGCTGCGGCCGCTGGGCAATGTGGTGTACTTCCTGCCGCCGTATGTGATCACCCCGGAGCAGATCGACTTCCTTGCCGAGGTGGCCAGTGAAGGCATCGACATAGCCACCCGCGATAGCGTCAGCGTTGCCGTGCCGGCCAACTTCCACCCCGACTTCCGCGATCCGGGCTAAGCCCGAAAGCCGGCGCCGACCCCCTGTAGGAGCGGCCTTGTGTCGCGAAAGGGCCGCGCAGCGGCCCCAAGCAATTCATGCATCGCCGCTGAAACCCTGGGGCCGCTGCGCAGCCCTTTCGCGACACAAGGCCGCTCCTACAACGGGCGAGTAAACCTTTAAAACGAGCACCCCATGAGACTGTCCCGCTTCTTCATCGACGCCCCCCTGAGCCTTGGCGAACACGACCTGCCCGAGGCCCAGGCCCACTACATCGGCCGCGTGCTGCGCATGGCCCCCGGCGACGCCGTGCAGCTGTTCGACGGCAGCGGCCAGGAATACCTCGGCCAACTGCTTGAAGTGGGCAAGAAAACCGTGCGTGTCAGCCTCGACCAAGCCTTCACCGGCCAGGCCGACTCACCGCTGCACGTGCACCTCGGCCAAGGCCTGTCGCGCGGCGAACGCATGGACTGGGCGATCCAGAAGGCCACCGAACTGGGCGCCAACGAAATCACCCCGATCGTCAGCGAACGCTGCGAAGTGCGCCTGAAGGACGAACGTGCCGACAAACGTCTGGCCCACTGGCGCCAAGTGGCGATCAGTGCCTGCGAACAATGCGGGCGCTCAACCTTGCCGGTCATCCACCCACCCGTGCCCCTAACCGAGTGGCTGAGCAGCACTCAGGCTGACCTGAAGCTGGTCCTGCACCCGGTGGCCGAACCGCTCACCAGCCATGCCAAGCCTGCAGGCCTGGCCTTCCTGATCGGCCCCGAAGGCGGCCTTAGCGAAGCCGAAGTCGAACAGGCCAAAGCCGCCGGTTTCCACGCAGCACGCCTTGGCCCACGCGTGCTGCGCACCGAAACCGCGCCGGTGGTGGCGCTGTCGGTGGCACAGCAGCTGTGGGGCGACTTTTAACTAACGCACATAGAACGACACCGCCACGAAGTGCATGAGGCTGCCGGCAATTACGAAGAGGTGCCAGATGCCGTGCCAGTGGCGGAAACGGCTATCGAAGGCGAAGAAGATGATGCCGACGGTGTAGAACACCCCGCCGGCCGCCAGCCAGGTAAAACCTGCGGTGCCCAGCGTATTGAGCAATGGCTTGACTGCAACCAGCACGATCCAGCCCATCACGGCATAAATGATGATCGACAGGATCCGCGCCTCGGAGCGCGGCTTGATCTCCTGCAACATGCCAATCACCGCCAGCCCCCAGACCACACCGAACAGGCTCCAGCCCCACGGGCCGCGCAGGCTGACCAGGCAAAACGGCGTGTAGCTGCCGGCGATCAACAGGTAGATCGACAGGTGATCGAGCTTGCGCATGATCACCTTCGCTCGCCCGCGGGTGCTGTGGTACAGGGTGGAAATGCTGTACAGCAACAGCAGCGTGCTGCCGTAGATGGAGAAACTGACGATCTTCCACGGGTCGCCTTGCAGGCCCGCGACCACGATCAGCCAGATGGCACCGATACAGGCGAGGACAGCACCGACCAGGTGAGTCCAGGCGTTGAAGCGTTCACCGTAATACATGCAAACACAGACCTCCCGAGGTGGGCTGGGTTCCTGAAGCAGTCTTTTTCGGCCTTACATCCTACCCAAGATCAGGTTGCAGATCCGCGTCACGCACCAGCCTTTCCAATGCAACCAGGTCCGGCACCCTTGCCACCTGCTCGCCCACCTGCACCGCCGCCAACTCCAGGCGCCCCAGTGCCACGTCCACATAGTTGAGCTGGCTGTCGAGCTTGCATGAACGCGGGATGTCCTGCAGCAACAGCGCCAGGTAACGCAGCCCGGTATCGCCCAAGGCATTGAGCACCACCACGCGTGCCCGCTCACCGCACGGCGTCTCGCCACCGCACGCCGCCTCGAAACCAATCAGCGGCAAGCGTTGCTGGCGCCAGTCGATCCAGCCCAGGTGCCAAGCGGGATCACCGTGCTGACACACCAGGTTGCGCTGCCCGCTCAACTCGGCCACCGCCACGTTGGGCAGCACCAGGGTGCGGTCACCCAACGGCAGCAACAGCCCGGTCAGGCTGCTGCGTTGGCCGGCAATCAGTTCAAGCATGGGTCTGGCTCCAATGGGCGATGCTCTGCAACAACAGCGACTCCTGGTACGGCTTGCCCAGGTACTCGTTGACGCCGATGGCCATGGCGCGGTCGCGGTGCTTCTGCCCGGTACGCGAAGTGATCATGATGATAGGCAGGTCCTTCAGGCGGGCGTCACGGCGGATACGTGTAGCCACCTCGAAACCATCCATACGTGGCATCTCGATGTCCAGTAGCAACACGTCGGGCCGGTGCTCTTCCAGCAAGGCCATGGCGTCAACACCGTCTTTGGCTGTGAGCACGCTCATGCCGTGGCGCTCCAGCAGGCGGCTGGTGACCTTGCGCACGGTTACCGAATCGTCCACCACCATCACCAGCAAGGGGCGGCGTGGTGCCGGGCCAAGCAGTTGGCGTTGGCTGCCACCAGCGGGCAGGCGAGCCAGCCGTCGCTGCTGGCCGCGCAGCTGGCCCAGCAGGTCAAGAATCAACACCACCCGACCATCGCCCAGCAACGTTGCCCCCGACAACCCGGCAACCGCGGCAAACTGCGGCCCCAGGCTCTTCACCACGATCTCGCGGCTGGGCGACAGGCCGTCGGCCTGGATGGCGAACGATTGCTCCTTGGCATGCACCAGCAGCACCGGCAATGGCACGCTCTGCCCCAGCAGCGTCGGGCGTGGCACACCTTGCAGCAACTCGCCCAGGTAGCGCAGCTCGTATTCGTGGCCGGCGTAGACATAACGTGGCGCGTCCAACTGGTAGCACGCCGCCAGCTCGGCCGGCGGCACACGAACGATACCTTCGATGGTATTGAGCCCAATTGCGTACTGCTCTTCGCCCAGGTGCACCATCAACGCGCGGTTGATGGACACCGTGAACGGCAGGCGGATCAAGAAGCGCGCGCCTTTGCCCTGGGCCGACTCGATGCTCATCGAGCCCCCTAGTTGCTTGACCTCCTCATGCACCACATCCATGCCCAGCCCGCGACCGGAAATTTGGGTGATCTTTTCGGCGGTGGAAAAGCCCGGGCGCAGGATGAACTGCAGGATCTCGTGATCGCTCAACTGGGCCTGCGGGTCCAGCAGGCCGCGTTTGATGGCCTTGCGCCGCACCGCCTCCAGTGGCACGCCGGCACCGTCATCGGTCATTTCGATGACGATATCGGCACCTTCGTGCAACAAATTCAGGTGAATGGTGCCCTGCTCCGGCTTGCCGGCAGCCAGGCGCATTTCGCGGCTTTCCAGGCCATGGTCGACGGCGTTGCGCAGCATATGCTCCAGCGGCGCCACCATGCGTTCGAGCACGCTGCGGTCCAGCTCACCCTCGGCATTGCCGACCACCAGCTCCACCTGTTTGCCCAGCTCGCTGGCCACCTGCCGCACCACGCGCTGCAAGCGCGGCACCAGGCGTTCGAACGGCACCATCAGGGTGGCGGTCAGGCCTTCCTGCAACTGGCTGTTCACCCGCGCCTGCTGCTGCAGCAGGCTATACGCCTCCTGAGCGCGCTGGGCCAGGGTTTCCTTCAGGTCGAGCAGGTCCGAGGCAGACTCGAACAGGGCCCTCGACAGTTGCTGCAGCTGCGAATGGCGGTCCATTTCCAGCGGGTCGAAATCGTCATAGGCATCGCCTTCGAACTGCTGACGGCTGGAAATTCGCCCTTGGGTCTCGACGTCCAGGCGCAGCAACTGGTCGCGCATGCGCTCGAGGGTGGTTTCCATCTCGTTGAGGGTGAACTGCGCATCGTTGACCTGCTGCTCGATGCGCCCACGAATGATCGAGTGCTCGCCGGCCAGGTTACCCAGGTCGTCGAGCAGCTCGGCATCGACCTTGACCATGTCGCCCGGCGCCCGCTCTGGCGCCGCTGCCGGCACTTCGGCGGTTGCAGCCTCCAGCGCTCCCTGGCCCGCGGCACTGTCGGTCAGTGCCGCGCTGCTGAAATTGCGAATGTAGTCGATCAGCGCCGTGGCAGCATGCAGCGGCTGCCCCAGGCGCACGGCATCGAGCATGTGCGCCAGACGGTCGTGGCAGTTCTGTAGCAGGGCGAACAGCGGCGCGCTCGGTGGCAAACGGCCGGCGGCCAACAGTTCGTAGAGAAACTCCAGTTCGTGGGCCAGGTCGCCGATCGGGGCGATTTCGACCATGCGCGCCACGCCCTTGAGGGTGTGCAGGTCGCGCATCAGGTTGTCCACCTCGACGCTGTTGCGCGGGTCGGCCTGCCAGCGCGCCAGGGCTGCTGCGGCGCTTTCGACGATGTCCGAGCTTTCTTCGAGGAACACTTCCAGCAGTTCTTCGCCGGGGTTTTCCGGCTTCTCGACCAGCGGCTCGGCGGCCCCCGGCAGCAACGACGGGTGCCCCAGCCCCAAGGTATCGGTCAGGTCCATGTCCGGGTGCAGCGGTGTGACCGTATCAATGCCCACAAGGCCGGTTGCATCCGGGGGCAGGGCCTGGTCCAACAGGTTGCGCAGGCTGCCAACCAGTTCTGGGCGCGGCGCCAGATCCTGTCCAGCCGCCACTTCGTCGAGCATGTCCAGCAGGGCTTCATGGGCGTGCTGCGCCTGGGCGAAGAAGCGTGCATCGGCGGGCAGGCTGCCCTCTTCTACTGCACCGTACAGGTCGAGCAAGGCCTCGCACACATCATCCATCTGCCACAGGTCAGCCAGGTGAGCGGCATGGCCCAGGGTGGTCATTTCATCAAGCAGGGTGTCCAGTGCGTCACGCTGACCTGGCTGCTGCTGCCAGCGCGACAGCACCGACTCGGCATTGAGCAGAATGTCCATGGCCTGGGCCAGGAAACTGGCGACCAACTGCGGGTCGCGCTTGCTGCGCCGCGCGTGCTGCGGGTCGTCATGCAAGCTGGCCAGGCGGCCGTCCACTGCCTGGCCAACCTGCTCGATCAGCTCCGCAGCGCCGGGAATGGCAGCCAGCGGCGTGCTGTCAAGTTGCGCCAGGCCCAGATGAAACAGCGAGCGCGCGGCTTCCAACCATTCCATCTCGGCCATTTGCAGCGGCAGTTGATGCCCCTTGTACTCACGGGCCAAGCGGTCGAAGGCGGTGGCGAGTTCGGCGACCGGCATCACCCCGGCCATGGCGGCACTGCCTTTGAGCGTGTGCAGGGCACGCTGCAGGCCATCGCTGACCGGCGTATCGTGACCATCGGCGCCCTGCAGGAAGGCATCGAGGCTGGCCAAGTGGCCCTGCGCTTCACTGCGAAAAATATCCAGTAACTGCGGATCCAGGCCATCGATATTGGCCGTGGCTGGTGCGTCGTTTTCAGCCAGGGCGTGCAGGTGCCCAGCCAGTTGCTCGATTTCGGTCAGTTGCGGCAGCTGGCCGGCGGCAAAGTCGGCCAGCAAATCGGGCAGATGGACAAACACCTGCTGCAGGGCCACCACGCCCTCCGGGCTGAGCACGCTGCGGCCTTCCAGTACCCGGTTCAGCAGGTGCTCGGCGCCCCAAGCCAGTTCAGCCACCGCCTCGGCATGCACCATGCGACCGCTGCCTTTGAGGGTATGCAACGCACGACGTACTTCCCCAGCGCCCCACGCTGCTGGTTGTCCGCACGCCAGCGCAGCCAGTGACGCTCGATTTCCGGAAGCAACTCGCCAGCTTCCTCGAGAAACACTTCGCGCAGCTCGTCGTCGATGCCATCGCCATCGGCTCCCAGGCCCGCTCGGGCGTCAGCCTGCGCACAGTGCACGCCCAGCGCCGCCAGGCTGGCACGCGCCCTGTCGATGAAGGGCTGGCCATCCGCCAACGGGTCGGCCACCCGCCATTGCAGGTAACACTCGGCAGCACTCAGCGCCTCGGCCAGGTGCGTCAGCTCATCGGCGGGCGGCTCTTCGTCCAGGTGCTGCAACCAACGCTGCACATAACTTGCGCAGCCGGCAAACAGCTCGGCCACGGCGGGCAGCATCAACATGGCCAAAGCCCCGCGAACCTGCTGCAATAGCCCTGGCAAAGGTTGCAGGCGCTGCCGAGGCCAGTCGGACTCCAGGTAGTCGCCGATCAGGTCCTTGGCCTGCTGCAATACATTCAGCGACTCGCTCAACACCAGCTGGCGTATCTCGGCCAGGTCCGAGCCCGGCAGGCTACCCTGGCCGTTTTCCTCCAGTGGGCCGACCATGCCGTTCAGCGAAGCCTCCACGTACAGCAAGGCCCCCGCCACATCCATAAGCACCGCATCGTCCACCGACCGCTCGCCCTGGGCCAAGGCCTGCAGCGCCAGCACCTGGTCGATGATCACCCGCCGTGGTTGTTGGAAGCCCAGTACAGCCAGGGTATCGGCCACGTGGCGCAGCGGCGCCAGCAGGGCATCGAGCTGCTCGCTGTGCTGACGATCGCTGCGCACGAACTGGTCCAGGCGCTCCTTGATGCGCATGAGGTCGTCGCAGAGCGCGGTCACCACCGAGCGCAGGGCATCGCGGCCCGGCCCGGCCTGCAATTGATCGCGCCAGTTGCCCAACGACAGGTCGAGGTTGGCCAGGTCGTCGGACCCGGCAAAGCGTTGCGCAGCACCACTTATCAGGCTTGCCTGGGCTAGCGGCTCGATGCCACGGCAGGCGCGCAGCTGGTTGAGCAGTGGCAGCATCACCAACGGCAGATCGTGGCGGGCGCCGCGCAAGCGCTCAAGGTACGACGGCAACTGCTCCAGACCACGGAACAGCGCACCCAGGCAATCGCCCCGTGGGCTGACCTGGCCATCGGCCAACGCCTTGGCGAACAGCTCCAGTTCCTCTGCCAGGCGCGTGGCGCCACGCAGCTCGAGCATGCGCAGGCAGCCATGCACCTGGTGCAAGTTGTCGACCACGAAGGCCAGCATCGACAAGTCGCCCGGTTCGCCGGCGAAGCGCTCCAGCGCCTGCCGTGCCTGGCCCAGGCAATCGAGAATGGCGGCCTTGGTCCAGGCCAGCGCCACCGTTTCGTGGCGCTCGGGGCTTACAGCAGCGACAGCCATGGGCACTCCTCTGCGCGGCGCTTCACTTGGGTTCTGCCGGTGGCGGCAGGGTGAAACCGGACACCGAACGGCGCATCTCGCTGGCCATGCGGGCCAGGTGGCGAATACTGTCGGCGGTGGCACCCGAGCCTGCGGAGGTTTGCGCGGTAATCTGCTGGATCACCGCCATGGTATGGGAGATCTGCCCTGCCGAAGAAGTCTGCAACTGGGCAGCGTCGGAAATGCTGTGGATGAGGTCGGCAAGGTTCTGCGATACCCCTTCGATCTCGGCCAGCGCCACCCCGGCATCCTGGGCCAGGCGGGCGCCGCGCACCACTTCGGCGGTGGTCTGCTCCATGGAGATCACCGCTTCGTTGGTGTCGGCCTGAATGGTGCGCACCAGTGCCTCGATCTGGCGGGTAGCCGACGACGAGCGTTCGGCCAGGCGCTGTACCTCGTCGGCGACCACGGCAAACCCGCGGCCGGCCTCACCGGCCAGCGAGGCCTGGATCGCAGCGTTGAGTGCGAGAATGTTGGTTTGGTCGGCAATGTCGTCGATCAGGCTGACGATGTCGCCGATTTCCTGGGAAGACTCGCCCAGGCGCTTGATCCGCTTGGCGGTGTCCTGGATCTGCTCGCGAATGTTGTCCATGCCGTTGATGGTGTTATGCACCACCTCGTTGCCCTTGTTGGCAATAGCCACCGAGCGCTCGGCCACCTTGGCCGATTCATAGGCATGCGCCGACACCCGATCGATCGACTCGACCATGTCGCCAACCGCCTCGGACGCTTCGCTGATTTGTGCGGCCTGGTGCTCGGAGGCCTTGGCCAGTTGGCGAGCGGTGTTCTGCGTGTCCTGCACAGCGGCGGCAACCTGCATGGCGCTGTGGTTGATGGTGGCGACCAGGTCGCGCAGCTGGTCCACGGAATAGTTGATCGAGTCGGCAATGGCGCCGGTGAAGTCTTCGGTCACCGACACGGTCACGGTCAGGTCGCCGTCGGCCAGCTCTTCGATTTCGTCGAGCAGGCGCATGATCGCCTGCTGGTTGCGTTCGTTCTTTTCTGCGGTCTCGCGCAACTGGCGGTTGGTGGTACGCACCATGACCAGGCCGATGAGGATGATCGAGGCCAGCGCCAGCAGGCCCAGGGCGTAACCGCCAACGGTGTCGAGGGTGCGCCCACCGGCCAGGTTCTCGAAACCGTTGGCCAAGTGCGAGGCTTCGTCGAGCAAGGTTTGCGAAAGGCTGAAAATGTTGCCTGCGGCTTCACGCACACGGAACAGTTCGGGCGAAGTTTCGAGAATTTCATCGACCGAACCTGCAACGAACTGGAACAGTTCGGCAATTTCGGCCAGCCGTGCGCGAGCGTCGGCGTCCTCGACGCGGGTTACCTGGATGGTCGCATTGCCATTGAGCATGCCCTCCAGCACCTGGCCAAAGCGCCCGGCGTCGCGGCCAAAGGCATCGGCCGCCTGGGCTGCGCTGTCGTCACCGGCCAACACCGTGTTGACCGAGCCGAGAATACGCTCGGCCAGCAACAGCTGGCGCTGGGCCACCGCCACCTGATTGGCCGGGGCACCGCTCTGCAGCAGGATCTCGACCACTTTTTCGTATTCCACCTGCAACTGCGGCACGGTCTCGGCCAGGGTCGCCGCCACCTGGTGCAACGACAGCACGGTCTGCTCGCTGGCCAGGATGATGTCGGTGTTCTTACGCAGGTTTTCCCAGTCACGGCGTACCGACTCCATCTCGTCACGCACCGAGGGTGGCGCAGGCGGCAGGCCGGTGGACTTGTCACCCTGACGCAGGTAGCCCCAGCGACGCTCGAAATCGTTGCGCGCATCCGACAGCAGCTTGAACGCCAACGCCTTGCCGGTGGCCGCTTCGGTGGCGTTCTTGGCAATGCGTTGCGACAGCACACGCAGCTCGCCGGCATGGCCGATGTACTGCTTGTCGTAGTTGGACTGGGTATTGAGGTAGGCGAAGTTGGCGAACAGCAGGATGATCGACAGGATCAGGATCAGGAACAGCACGGTGATCTGCGCGATGCTGCGGGTACGTGGGGTCACGGTGGTGGCAGTGACTGGGGTGGCAGGCTTGTTCACGTTCGCAGGTCCTATAACGCCACATCGAGAAAGCCCGGCGCCTGGGCCAGGGCGAAGGGGCTGAAGATCGCCCAGTTGCGTTCACGCGGGAAGTGCCCCTGCACAAAGCGTGCAGCGGCCCGGATCAGTGGTTGCGGCGGCGACAACTGCAAGCTGTCGAGGGCAAAGTGCTGCAGGCCCAGTACCTCGTCCACCAGCAGGCCGACGAACAGGTCATCGTGGTCCAGCACCAGCACCCGCCGCTGCTTGCCTGGGGCGGCGTGGCCCAGGCCGAAGAAGCTGCTCAGGTCCATCACCGGCAACAGCCGGCCACGCAGGTTGGCCACCCCGCACACCCACGGCTGCACGCCGGGAACACGGCTACTGCGCGGTTCGCGCAACACTTCGGCCACTTCGCCCATGGGCGCGACGAACCACTGCCCGGCAATGCGAAAACCGATGCCGCTCCACTGCTGCAGTCGGTTGTCCTGCGGTGGCTGGTCGGCCACCAGCAGGCGGCAGCGCCGGTCGATGTCCAGCAACAACTCGAAGGCGGTCAGCGACGCGCCCTGCGGGCGGGTGGTCAAGCCCCCAGCACTTCTTTGAGCTTGGCGATCAGCGCGTCCTCTTCCACCGGCTTGGTCAGGAAGTCACGTGCACCCTGGCGCGTGGCCCAGATGCGGTCGGTTTCCTGGTCCTTGGTGGTCACCACGATTACCGGGATGGCGCTGGTCTCTGGGTCCTTGCTGAGCTGGCGAGTGGCCTGGAAACCGTTCATGCCAGGCATGACGATGTCCATCAGCACAGCGTCGGGCTTGTCTTGCCGGGCCAGGGCCACGCCATCGGCACCGTTGCTGGCCTTGAGCACCTGGTAGCCGTGCTTCTCCAGCCATTCGGTCAATCTGTACATCTCTGTCGGCGAGTCGTCGACAATCAGAACTCGGGCCATGCTGTTTCCCCATCAGGAAAGTAGGACCGTGCCATGGCGGGGCGCGGTCAGGGTGCGTGTTGTTGAGGTACGGCAAACCCGGGCACGTGGGCGCGGATCGCGTCGAGCAATTCTTCCTTGCTGAACGGCTTGGTCAGGAACTGATCGGAACCGACCACCCGGCCACGAGCCTTGTCGAACAGGCCGTCGCGCGACGACAGCAGGATCACCGGGGTGTCCTTGAAGACACTGTTGTGCTTGATGACCGCGCAGGTCTGGTAACCGTCCAGGCGCGGCATCAGCACATCGACGAAAATGATGCTGGGCTGGTGGTCGACGATCTTGGCCAGGGCATCGAAGCCATCGCTGGCGGTGATCACCTCGCAGCCCGCTTCACCGAGCAACATCTGTGCGGTGCGGCGGATCGTGCGGGAATCGTCGATCACCATCACCTTCAGGGGTTGTTCCATAGACGCCTACCAATGGAAATTAGCTGCACTTTTAGCACACTCCGGAAGGCCATTCCATCTGCGCCGCCCCTTGACCGGCGGCGCTCGCGGCGCCACCCTGAGCCACTTTTCTTTCGAGCCATCGCGGCCAAGCGCCGCCAAGAGGAACCACCCCATGAGCGTTCGCCTCGGCATTGTCATGGACCCCATCGCGTCCATCTCCTACAAGAAGGACAGTTCGCTGGCCATGCTGCTGGCCGCCCAGGCACGCGGCTGGAGCCTGTTCTACATGGAACAGCAAGACCTGTACCAGGGCGAAAGCAAGGCCCGTGCACGCATGCGCCCGCTGAAGGTGTTCGCCGACCCGGCACGCTGGTTCGAGCTGGGCGAGGAGCAGGACAGCCCGCTGGCCGAGCTGGACGTGATCCTGATGCGCAAGGACCCGCCGTTCGACATGGAGTTCGTCTACAGCACCTACCTGCTGGAACAGGCCGAGAATGATGGCGTGCTGGTGGTCAACCGCCCGCAGAGCCTGCGCGACTGCAACGAGAAGATGTTCGCCACGCTGTTTCCGCAGTGCACCACGCCGACCCTGGTCAGCCGCCGCCCGGACATCATTCGCGAATTCGCCGCCAAGCATGCTGACGTGATCCTCAAACCACTGGATGGCATGGGCGGTACGTCGATCTTCCGACACCGCGCTGGCGACCCCAACCTGTCGGTGATCCTGGAAACCCTGACAGCGCTGGGTACCCAGCAGATCATGGCCCAGGCCTACCTGCCGGCGATCAAGGACGGCGACAAGCGCATCCTGATGATCGATGGCGAGCCGGTGGACTATTGCCTGGCGCGTATCCCTGCCAGTGGCGAGACCCGTGGCAACCTGGCCGCTGGCGGCCGGGGCGAGGCCCGCCCGCTGACCGAGCGCGACCGCTGGATCGCCGCCCAGGTCGGGCCGACCCTGCGCGAGAAGGGCCTGCTGTTCGTGGGCCTGGACGTGATCGGCGACTTCCTCACCGAAATCAACGTCACCAGCCCCACCTGCATTCGCGAGATCGATGCCGCCTACAACACCGATATCGGTGGCAAGTTGATGGATGCCATTGATCGCAAGCTCAAGGCGCGCTGACAGCCAACGCGAAGCTAGACCCTAGAGTGGGGTATGATGCCGGTCCTATTCGACTGAGCTACTGCCCCGCCCTGCGGTTGCTGGATACCTGATGACGCTGCCCGCTGACATCCCTGCCGACCTGCTGCCTCCCCGTGTTCGCCCGGTGGACCGGCTCGGCTTCACCCTGTTTCTGGCTGCCCTGGTGCACCTGGCGCTGATTCTTGGCGTCGGCTTCACCGTGGTCAAGCCTGCCGAAATTCGCCACACCATGGACATCACCCTGGCCACCTTCAAAAGCGAGAAAGCGCCCGAGAAGGCCGATTTCCAGGCCCAGGACAACCAGCAGGGCAGCGGCACCCTGGACAAGAAGGCGGTCCCCACGACCACCGAACTGGCCCCGTTCCAGGACAGCAAGATCAACAAGATCACCCCACCACCCGCCGCCAGGCCCGAAGTGGTACCCCCGCCTACCCCGCAGAAGTCGGCGGTAGTGACGACCGCGCCCAAGCCGCAAAAGGTCGAACCCAAGCCCAAGGAAAGCAAGGTGCAGCCCAAACCGGCCGCGCCTGCGCCAGACTTCGACAGCTCGCAGCTGTCCAGCCAGATCGCCAGCCTGGAGGCGGAGCTTTCCAACGAACAGCAGATGTACGCCAAACGCCCGCGCATTCACCGCCTGAACGCCGCCTCGACCATGCGCGACAAGGGCGCCTGGTACAAGGAAGAGTGGCGCAAGAAGGTCGAGCGGGTGGGCAACCTGAACTACCCCGACGAAGCGCGCCGGCAGCAGATTTACGGCAACTTGCGCATGATGGTGTCGATCAACCGTGATGGCTCGCTGTACGAGGTGCTGGTGCTGGAGTCGTCCGGGCAACCGGTGCTGGACCAGGCGGCACAGCGCATCGTAAGGCTGGCGGCGCCGTTTGCACCGTTTACTGGGGATTTGGCTGAGTTTGACCGGTTGGAGATTATTCGGACATGGCGGTTTGCCCGTGGGGACCGTTTGTCCAGTAATTGAGTATTGGCCTTGGGCGTAGGGCTTGCGAGATGCGGTGGCGCGGATATCGAGCGCCGCGCGGGCGGCGCTCGATCTCAAAGACACCAAAAACCTCAAGACAGACACCAACCAAACGACACAAATCCGCACCTTGTCAGCCTCGCCACCTGGCGCCACACTATCCCCCATGAAAACCCTAGCCCCCAGCTACCTCAAGCATCAGTTTCTGATCGCCATGCCGCACATGGCCGATCCGAACTTCGCCCAGACCCTCACCTACATCGTCGAGCACAATGAGCATGGCGCCATGGGCCTGGTGGTCAACCGGCCGCAGGAACTGAGCCTGGCCGACATCCTCGAGCAGCTGCGCCCGGACGAAATGCCGCCGGCCAGCACCTCGCAGGTGCCGATCTACCAGGGCGGCCCGGTGCAGACCGACCGCGGCTTCGTGCTGCACAGCAGCGAGTGCAGCTTCCAGGCCACAGTGGCCCTGGAAGGCCTATCGCTGACCACATCGCAGGATGTGTTGCTTGCGATTGCCGCAGGGGTAGGCCCGAAACAGAGCCTGATCACCCTGGGTTATGCCGGCTGGGAAGCGGGCCAACTGGAGGCCGAGCTGGCCGACAATGCCTGGCTGAACTGCCCGTTCGACCCGGAAATCATCTTCGGCATGGCCAACGACCTGCGCCTGGAAGCTGCAGCCGCCAGCCTGGGGATCAACCTGCACCTGCTGACCAGCCAGGCGGGCCACGCCTGATGGCCGAGCTACGCCTACTGCTGGGCTTCGACTACGGCAGCAAACAGATCGGTGTGGCCGTCGGCCAGGTGATAACCGGCCAGGCCCGCGAACTGTGCACCCTGAAGGCACAGAACGGCGTGCCGGACTGGGCCCAGGTGGAAAAGCTGATCGCCGAATGGAAGCCGGACGCCATTGTCGTCGGCCTGCCACTGAACATGGACGGTACGCCTAGCGAAATGAGCGCCCGCGCCGAAAAGTTCGCCCGCCGCCTGAACGGCCGCTTCAACCTGCCCGTGCACACCCACGACGAGCGCCTGACCACCTTCGAGGCCAAAGGCGAACGCATGGCCCGTGGCGGTCAGCGCGGCAGCTACCGCGACAACCCGGTCGATGCCATCGCCGCTGCCTTGTTGCTGCAAGGCTGGCTGGAGGCCAACACCTGATCATCTTTGCCGCCGGGCCCACCCGGCGCACCCTTCCGAGGAGCCCGCAATGAGCCTACCCAATCCCGCCGAGCTGATCCGGCAGATGGCTGTCGACCTTCGCGCCCACCTGGCCCGCCGTCACATCAGCGAGCCGCGCTATATCGGTATCCGCACCGGCGGTGTCTGGGTTGCCCAGGCCCTGCAGGAAGCCATGGGCGACACCAGCCCCATGGGCACCCTGGACGTTTCGTTCTACCGCGATGACTTCAGCCAGAACGGCCTGCACCCGCAAGTGCGTCCGTCCGAGCTGCCGTTCGAAGTCGAAGGCCAACACCTGGTGCTGGTGGATGACGTACTGATGAGCGGCCGCACCATTCGCGCTGCGCTCAACGAGCTGTTCGATTATGGCCGCCCGGCCAGCGTTACCCTGGTCTGCCTGCTGGACCTGGATGCCGGCGAACTGCCAATCCGTCCGAACGTGCTTGGCGCCACCCTGTCGCTGGCGGCCCATGAACGGGTAAAATTGACCGGACCCGCACCGCTCGCCCTCGAGCGCCAGGACCTCGCCTCCGCTTCCGCCCTTTAAGAGTCCCCCGCGATGACGCCAATCGACGCCAAGCGCCCGCTGCAGCTCAATGATCAGGGCCAGCTGCGCCACTTCCTCTCGCTCGACGGTTTGCCCCGCGAACTGCTCACCGAGATTCTCGACACCGCCGACTCCTTCCTGGAAGTCGGTGCCCGGGCCGTGAAAAAAGTCCCGCTGCTGCGCGGCAAGACCGTATGCAATGTGTTCTTCGAGAACTCGACCCGTACCCGTACCACCTTCGAATTGGCGGCCCAGCGCCTGTCGGCCGACGTGATCAGCCTGAACGTGTCGACCTCCTCGACCAGCAAGGGCGAAACGCTGTTCGACACCCTGCGCAACCTCGAGGCCATGGCGGCCGACATGTTCGTCGTGCGCCACTCCGACTCGGGCGCCGCGCACTTCATCGCCGAACATGTGTGCCCGGACGTTGCCGTGATCAACGGCGGTGACGGCCGCCACGCGCACCCGACCCAGGGCATGCTCGACATGCTCACCATCCGCCGCCACAAGGGCAGCTTCGAAAACCTGTCGGTGGCCATCGTCGGAGACATCCTGCATTCGCGCGTGGCCCGCTCCGACATGCTCGCGCTCAAAGCGCTGGGTTGCCCGGACATTCGCGTGATCGGCCCGAAAACCCTGATCCCGATCGGTATCGAGCAGTACGGCGTAAAGGTCTACACCGACCTCGCCGAAGGCCTGAAAGACGTCGACGTGGTGATCATGCTGCGTCTGCAGCGTGAGCGCATGGCCGGTGGCCTGCTACCCAGCGAAGGCGAGTTCTACCGCCTGTTCGGCCTGACCACCGCACGCCTGGCCGGGGCCAAGCCCGACGCCATCGTCATGCACCCAGGCCCGATCAACCGTGGTGTCGAAATCGAGTCTGCAGTGGCCGACGGCAAGCACT
Organism: Pseudomonas putida; assembly: GCA_041071465.1. Classification (NCBI taxonomy): domain Bacteria; kingdom Pseudomonadati; phylum Pseudomonadota; class Gammaproteobacteria; order Pseudomonadales; family Pseudomonadaceae; genus Pseudomonas; species Pseudomonas putida. Next base: position 1,713,154 of record CP163498.1, read on the forward strand.
CGGTGATCCTCAACCAGGTCACCTACGGCATCGCCGTGCGCATGGCCGTGTTGTCCATGGCCATGAGCGGGCAGAACGCGCAACGTCAATTCGACCAGGAGAACGCCCAGTGACCATCAGTATTCTCGGCGCCCGGGTCATCGACCCCAACAGCGGCCTGGACCAAGTCACCGACCTGCACCTGGAGGGCGGCCGCATTGCCGCCATCGGCGCCGCCCCGGCCGGTTTCAGCGCCAGCCGCACGATCCAGGCCGATGGCCTGGTCGCCGCGCCCGGCCTGGTCGACCTTGGCGTTTCCCTGCGCGAGCCGGGTTACAGCCGCAAAGGCAACATCGCCAGTGAAACCCGCGCGGCCGTGGCCGGCGGCGTTACCAGCCTGTGCTGCCCGCCGCAGACCAAGCCGGTGCTGGACACCTCGGCGGTGGCCGAGCTGATCCTAGACCGTGCCCGCGAAGCGGCCAACAGCAAGGTCTACCCGATCGGCGCCCTAACCAAAGGCCTGGAGGGCGAGCAACTGGCCGAGCTGGTGGCCCTGCGTGACACCGGCTGCGTGGCATTCGGCAACGGCCTGAAGGAAATCCCCAACAACCGTACCCTGGCTCGTGCCCTGGAGTACGCGGCCACCTTCGATCTGACGGTGGTGTTCCACTCCCAGGACCGCGACCTGGCACAGGGCGGCCTGGCCCACGAAGGTGCCATGGCCAGCTTCCTTGGCCTGCCGGGCATCCCGGAAAGTGCCGAAACCGTGGCCCTGGCGCGCAACCTGTTGCTGGTGGAGCAGAGTGGTGTGCGTGCGCACTTCAGCCAGATCACCAGCGCCCGTGGCGCGCGGCTGATCGCCCAAGCCCAAGCCCTGGGCCTGCCGGTGACCGCCGATGTGGCGCTGTACCAGCTGATCCTCACCGACGAGTCGCTGCGCGAATTCTCCAGCCTGTACCACGTGCAGCCGCCGCTGCGGACCGCAGCCGACCGTGACGGCCTGCGCGAGGCAGTGAAGTCGGGGGTGATTCAGGCGATTTCCAGCCACCACCAGCCGCATGAGCGCGACGCCAAGCTGGCCCCGTTCGGCGCCACCGAGCCGGGTATCAGCAGCGTCGAGTTGCTGCTGCCGCTGGCCATGACCTTGGTGCAGGATGGCCTGCTCGACCTGCCAACCTTGCTCGCCCGCCTGAGCAGCGGCCCCGCTGCCGCCTTGCGCTTGCCAGCCGGCGAGCTGAAAGTGGGTGGGGCGGCCGACCTGGTGCTGTTCGACCCGCAAGCCTCCACCGTTGCCGGCGAGCAGTGGTTCTCGCGCGGCGAGAACTGCCCGTTCATCGGCCACTGCCTGCCGGGTGCGGTGCGCTATACCTTGGTCGATGGGCACGTCTGCCACGAGGCCTGACAAAGCGCGAACTTGCTTTGTGTAGGAGCGGCCTTGTGTCGCGAACGGGCCGCGCAGCGGCCCCAGGGTCTCTGCATCACGCATGAATCGCTGGGGCCGCTTTGCGGCCCTTTCGCGACACAAGGCCGCTCCTACATCGACCGTGCCCGGTTCGAAGACCGGACCAACCATTCATCCCCCACGGTTGAAATCCTTCCCCCACCCCCATATGAGTCTGCATCAGGCACTTTCGCCCCGCTGCGTGGAGACTCTCCCCTTGACCACCATCGTTTCTGTCCGCCGTAACGGCAAAGTCGTCATGGGCGGCGACGGCCAGGTATCCCTCGGCAATACCGTGATGAAAGGCAACGCCAAAAAGGTGCGCCGCCTGTACCACGGCCAGGTCATTGCGGGCTTCGCCGGTGCTACCGCCGACGCCTTCACCCTGTTCGAACGCTTTGAAGGCCAGCTGGAAAAACACCAGGGCCACCTGGTCCGCGCCGCCGTCGAGCTGGCCAAGGAATGGCGTACAGACCGCTCCCTGAGCCGCCTGGAAGCCATGCTGGCCGTGGCTAACAAGGACGCCTCCCTGATCATCACCGGCAACGGTGACGTGGTCGAGCCCGAAGATGGCCTGATCGCCATGGGTTCCGGCGGCGCCTATGCCCAGGCCGCCGCCCGCGCCCTGCTGAACAAGACTGACCTCTCGGCACGCGAAATCGCCGAAACCGCCCTGAACATCGCCGGCGACATCTGCGTGTTCACCAACCATAACCTGACCATCGAGGAGCAGGACCTGGCCGACTGATTCAGCTGTTCTGGCGCCCCTTCCCGGTGAAGGGGTTTTTCCACGCTGACTCATCTGCCCAAGGACCCTATTGATCATGTCCATGACCCCCCGCGAGATCGTCCACGAACTCAACCGCCACATCATCGGCCAGGACGACGCCAAGCGCGCCGTGGCCATTGCCCTGCGCAACCGCTGGCGGCGCATGCAGCTCCCTGCCGAACTGCGTGCCGAAGTCACCCCGAAGAACATCCTGATGATCGGCCCTACCGGCGTCGGCAAGACCGAAATCGCCCGCCGCCTGGCCAAGTTGGCCAACGCGCCGTTCCTCAAGGTCGAAGCCACCAAGTTCACCGAGGTGGGCTATGTAGGCCGCGACGTCGAGTCGATCATCCGTGACCTGGCCGATGCCGCGCTGAAAATGCTGCGCGAGCAAGAAATCATCCGCGTGCGCCACCGCGCCGAAGATGCCGCCGAAGACCGCATTCTCGATGCCCTGCTGCCACAAGCGCGCGTCACCAGCTTCAGCGAGGAAGCCGCACAGACCAGCAGCGACTCCAACACGCGCCAACTGTTCCGCAAGCGCCTGCGCGAAGGCCAGTTGGACGACAAGGAAATCGAGATCGAAGTGGCCGATGCCGTAGGCGTGGAAATTGCTGCACCGCCCGGCATGGAAGAAATGACCAACCAGTTGCAGAGCCTGTTCGCCAACATGGGCAAGGGCAAGCGCAAAGCGCGCAAGCTGAAGGTGAAAGAAGCGCTTAAGATGGTTCGCGATGAAGAAGCGAGCCGCCTGGTCAATGAGGAAGAACTCAAGGCCAAGGCCCTGGAAGCAGTCGAGCAGCACGGTATCGTGTTCATCGACGAAATCGACAAAGTGGCCAAGCGTGGCAACGTTGGCGGTGCCGACGTGTCCCGTGAAGGCGTACAGCGCGACCTGCTGCCGCTGATCGAAGGCTGCACCGTCAACACCAAGCTGGGCATGGTCAAGACCGACCACATCCTGTTCATTGCCTCGGGCGCGTTCCACCTGAGCAAACCGAGCGACCTGGTGCCTGAACTGCAAGGCCGCCTGCCAATTCGTGTGGAGCTGAAGGCGCTGACCCCAGAAGACTTCGAGCGCATCCTGCAAGAACCGCACGCGTCGCTGACCGAGCAGTACCAGGCATTGCTCAAGACCGAAGGCCTGAACATCGCGTTCCAGGCTGACGGCATCAAGCGCCTGGCCGAGATTGCCTACCAGGTCAACGAGAAGACCGAGAACATCGGTGCCCGTCGCCTGCACACCCTGCTCGAGCGTTTGCTCGAAGAGGTGTCGTTCAGCGCGGGCGACCTGGCCAGCACCCACGACGAAGCGCCGATCCAGATCGACGCGGCGTACGTGAACAGCCACCTGGGTGAGCTGGCGCAGAACGAAGACCTGTCGCGTTACATCCTGTAATACCGCAGGGGGCCGCTTTGCGGCCCCCTTGCACATTCCCCCAAATCTCCTGAAGCTGTGCTTCATCAGCTCCCGAGAGATTCTGCCCATGGCCCGCCTGCCCACTGCCATCAACCTGCACAAAGCCTCGAAAACCCTAAGCCTCACCTACGCCCCCGGCGAGGTCTACCAACTGCCCGCCGAATTCCTGCGCGTGCACTCCCCCTCCGCCGAAGTCCAAGGCCACGGCAACCCCATTCTGCAGTTCGGCAAGATCAACGTCGGCCTCGTCGGCCTCGAACCCGCCGGCCAATATGCACTGAAACTGACCTTCGACGACGGCCACGACAGCGGTCTGTTCACCTGGGAATACCTCGAGCAGCTGTGCCTGCGCCAGGAACAGCTGTGGGCGGAATACCTCGACGAGCTGCACAAGGCCGGCAAATCCCGCGACCCGGCCGAGTCGGTGGTCAAACTGATGCTCTAGCGCAAGGCCTGCGGGGTTTAGAGCGCATTTTCTAAATTCATCTGTTTGAATGGCTTGCAGACAGCCCAGTGAGGGGCTGTCTTGCGCATTACATGAAAGTCGGGTAACCAATGGGTGTGGCAAGTTCCCTGCATCACTTTGCAGGTCGTCAGAACCCCCGCAGCACCGCTGTTCCTTATCACTGGTCACCCGAGTAGCAGTACCGGGCTCAGCGCTGTGCACCCGCCACGGCAACCGGTACTCGTCTCAGGACAACGGAGCGTCGTAGATGAGTAACAAGAACAACGATGAGCTGCAGCGGCAGGCCTCGGAAAACACCCTGGGGCTGAACCCGGTCATCGGCATTCGCCGCAAGGACCTGTTGAGCTCGGCACGCACTGTGCTGCGCCAGGCCGTGCGCCAACCGCTGCACAGCGCCAAGCATGTGGCCCACTTTGGCCTGGAACTGAAGAACGTGTTGCTGGGCACGTCCAACCTGGCCCCGGAAGGCGACGACCGTCGCTTCAATGACCCGGCCTGGAGCAACAACCCACTGTACCGCCGCTACCTGCAAACCTACCTGGCCTGGCGCAATGAACTACAGGACTGGATCGGCAGCAGCGACCTGTCACCCCAGGACATCAGCCGCGGCCAGTTCGTCATCAACCTGATGACCGAGGCCATGGCGCCGACCAATACCCTGTCCAACCCGGCCGCGGTCAAACGTTTCTTCGAAACAGGCGGCAAGAGCCTGCTCGATGGCCTGTCAAACCTGGCCAAGGACATGGTCAACAATGGCGGCATGCCCAGCCAGGTGAACATGGATGCCTTCGAAGTGGGCAAGAACCTGGGTACCAGCGAAGGCGCGGTGGTGTACCGCAACGATGTGCTGGAACTGATCCAGTACAGCCCCATCACCGAGCAGGTACACGCTCGCCCGCTGCTGGTGGTACCGCCGCAGATCAACAAGTTCTACGTGTTCGACCTGAGCCCGGAAAAGAGCCTGGCACGCTTCTGCCTGCGCTCGCAGCAGCAGACCTTCATCATCAGCTGGCGCAACCCGACCAAGGCCCAGCGCGAATGGGGCCTGTCCACCTACATCGATGCGCTCAAAGAAGCAGTCGACGCGGTGCTGGCGATTACCGGCAGCAAGGACCTGAACATGCTCGGTGCCTGCTCTGGCGGCATCACCTGCACCGCACTGGTGGGCCACTATGCCGCCATTGGCGAAAACAAGGTCAACGCCCTGACCCTGCTGGTCAGCGTGCTCGACACCACCATGGACAACCAGGTTGCATTGTTCGTCGACGAGCAGACCCTGGAGGCCGCCAAGCGCCACTCCTACCAGGCAGGCGTGCTGGAAGGCAGCGAAATGGCCAAGGTGTTCGCCTGGATGCGCCCCAATGACTTGATCTGGAACTACTGGGTCAACAACTACCTGCTCGGCAATGAACCGCCGGTGTTCGACATCCTGTTCTGGAACAACGACACCACGCGCCTGCCGGCCGCCTTCCACGGCGACCTGATCGAAATGTTCAAGAGCAACCCGCTGACGCGCCCCGAAGCCCTGGAAGTGTGCGGCACCGCAATCGACCTGAAGCAGGTCAAATGCGACATCTACAGCCTTGCCGGCACCAACGACCACATCACCCCCTGGCAGTCGTGCTACCGCTCGGCACACCTGTTTGGCGGCAAGATCGAGTTCGTGCTGTCCAACAGCGGGCATATCCAGAGCATCCTCAACCCGCCGGGCAACCCCAAGGCACGCTTCATGACCGGTGCCGACCGCCCAGGCGACCCAGTGGCCTGGCAGGAAAACGCCACCAAGCATGCCGACTCCTGGTGGTTGCACTGGCAAAGTTGGCTGGGCGAGCGTGCCGGCGCGCTGAAAAGGCGCCCACCCGCCTGGGCAACCGTGCCTACGCTGCCGGCGAGGCCTCCCCAGGCACGTACGTTCACGAACGTTGAGTAGCAGCGCCGTGGCCACCTGCGGGCGCCACGGTGTTTACTTCACCCAAGAGTCACGCGCATGCCGCAACCCTACATTTTCAGGACCGTCGAGCTGGACGACCAGTCCATCCGCACCGCCGTCCGCCCGGGCAAGCCGCACCTGACGCCGTTGCTGATCTTCAACGGCATCGGCGCCAACCTGGAGCTGGTGTTTCCGTTCATCGAAGCATTGGACCCGGACCTGGAAGTCATCGCTTTCGACGTGCCCGGTGTCGGTGGCTCGTCCACCCCACGCCACCCGTATCGCTTCCCTGGGCTGGCCAAGCTGACGGCACGGATGCTCGACTACCTCGACTACGGCCAGGTCAACGTCATCGGCGTGTCCTGGGGCGGCGCCCTGGCCCAGCAGTTCGCGCACGACTACCCCGAGCGCTGCAAGAAGCTGGTGCTGGCCGCCACCGCTGCTGGCGCGGTCATGGTGCCAGGCAAGCCCAAGGTGCTGTGGATGATGGCCAGCCCCCGCCGCTACGTGCAGCCGTCGCATGTCATACGCATTGCGCCGATGATCTATGGCGGCGGCTTCCGGCGCGACCCGGACCTGGCCATGCACCATGCCGCCAAGGTGCGCTCTGGCGGCAAGCTGGGTTACTACTGGCAGCTGTTCGCCGGGCTTGGCTGGACCAGCATCCACTGGCTGCACAAGATCCAGCAGCCCACCCTGGTATTGGCCGGCGACGACGACCCGCTGATCCCGCTGATCAACATGCGCCTGCTGGCCTGGCGGATTCCCAATGCCCAGCTACACATTATCGACGACGGCCATTTGTTCCTGATCACCCGGGCCGAGGCCGTCGCCCCCATCATCATGAAGTTTCTGCAGCAAGAACGTCAGCGCGCAGTCATGCACCCTCGCCCGGCTTCGGGCGTGTAGGCGCGGGCTTGCCCGCGAGGCGGCGCCATGGCCAGAACGAGGGAGTGTTGCCATGAAAGACAAACCGGGCAAAGGATCGACAACGCTCCCCGCCACCCGCATGAACGTGCAGAACGCCATCCTCGGCCTGCGCGGCCGCGACCTGCTGTCCACATTACGCAACGTCGGCCGCCACGGCCTGCGCCACCCGCTGCATACCGCGCACCATCTACTGGCGCTTGGCGGGCAACTGGGGCGGGTGATGCTGGGGACACGCCCTACCAGCCAAACCCACGTGACGCGCGCTTCAGTGACCCGACCTGGAGCCAGAACCCGTTCTACCGCCGTGGCCTGCAGGCCTATCTGGCCTGGCAGAAACAGACGCGCCAGTGGATCGATGAAAGCCACTTGAACGACGATGATCGAGCACGCGCCCATTTCCTGTTCAACCTGATCAACGATGCGCTGGCCCCCAGCAACTCACTGCTCAACCCGCTGGCAATCAAGGAGCTGCTCAACACCGGCGGTCAGAGCCTGGTGCGTGGCGTAGCCCACCTGCTCGAAGACTTGCGCCACAACGATGGCCTGCCGCGCCAGGTGGACGAGCGTGCGTTCGAGGTGGGCGGCAATCTCGCCGCGACGCCTGGCGCCGTGGTTTTTCGCAATGAGCTTTTGGAGCTGATCCAGTACAAGCCGCTGAGCGAGACGCAGCACGCCCGCCCTCTGTTGGTGGTGCCGCCACAGATCAACAAGTTCTACATCTTCGACCTCAGCTCGACCAACAGCTTCGTCCAGTACATGCTCAAGAACGGCTTGCAGGTGTTCATGGTCAGCTGGCGCAACCCCGACCCACGCCACCGCGAATGGGGCCTTTCCAGTTACGTGCAGGCCCTGGAAGAAGCACTGAATGCCTGCCGCAGCATCAGCGGCAACCGTGACCCCAACCTGATGGGCGCCTGTGCCGGTGGCCTGACCATGGCTGCGCTGCAGGGCCACCTGCAAGCCAAGAATCAGTTGCGTCGCGTGCGCAGCGCCACCTACCTGGTCAGCTTGCTGGACAGCAAGTTCGAGAGCCCAGCCAGCCTGTTCGCCGATGAGCAGACCATCGAAGCCGCCAAACGCCGCTCCTATCAGCGCGGCGTGCTGGACGGTGGCGAGGTGGCACGGATCTTTGCCTGGATGCGGCCCAACGACTTGATCTGGAACTACTGGGTCAACAACTACCTGCTCGGCAAGACACCGCCGGCTTTCGATATCCTGTACTGGAACGCCGACAGCACGCGCCTGCCCGCCGCGCTGCATGGCGACCTGCTGGAGTTCTTCAAGCTCAACCCCTTGACCTACCCGGCCGGGCTGGAAGTGTGCGGCACGCCCATCGACCTGCAGCAGGTCAACCTGGACAGCTTTACCGTGGCCGGCAGCAACGACCACATCACCCCATGGGACGCGGTGTACCGCTCGGCCTTGCTGCTGGGTGGCGAGCGGCGCTTCGTGCTGGCCAACAGCGGGCATATCCAGAGCATCATCAACCCGCCCGGCAACCCCAAGGCTTACTACCTGGCCAACCCCAGGCTGAGCAGCGACCCCCGCGCCTGGTTCCACGACGCCAAACGCAGCGAAGGCAGCTGGTGGCCGTTGTGGCTGGAGTGGATCACTGCACGCTCCGGCCCGCTCAAGGCGCCGCGCAGCGAGCTGGGCAATACCACTTACCCACCGCTAGGCCCCGCGCCAGGCACCTATGTGCTGACCCGATGAGCATGCTGACTGGATGAAAACCCGCGACCGTATCCTGGAATGCGCCCTGCAGCTGTTCAACCAGCAGGGCGAACCCAACGTCTCCACCCTGGAAATTGCCAACGAAATGGGCATCAGCCCAGGCAACCTGTATTACCACTTCCATGGCAAGGAACCCTTGGTATTGGGCCTTTTCGAGCGTTTCGAGGAAGCGCTGATGCCCTTGCTCGACCCTCCCCTGGATGTGCGCCTGGATGCCGAGGACTATTGGCTGTTCCTGCACTTGATCGTCGAGCGCATGTCACAGTACCGCTTCCTGTTCCAGGACCTGTCCAACCTGACCGGGCGCCTGCCCAAGCTGGCCCGTGGCATGCGCGGCCTGATCAATGCGCTCAAACGCACACTCGCGGCGCTGTTGGCCAGCCTCAAGGGCCAGGGGCTGGTAGAGAGTGAGACCCAGGCGCTGGGGCAGCTGGTGGAGCAGATCACATTGACGCTGATGTTTTCGCTGGATTACCAGCGGGTGCTGGGGCGCGAGGGGGATGTGGGGATCGTGGTGTACCAGGTGATGATGCTGGTGGCGCCGCATCTGCAGGCGCAGGCACGGGCGGCGGCAGAGCAATTGGCGGTGCGCTATCTGGAAGGATAAACCTGCTGTTTCGGCGCAGAGGCCTTCGCGGGCATGCCCGCCCCCACAGGGCCTGCGCTGACCTGCTGATCGGCACTGTACCTGTGGGAGCGGGCAAGCCCGCGAAGAAGGCGACGCGGTATCAGATCAGGGTACCGGTGCCAGTCGGAGCCGACGGCGTGCTGCTTGCCGGGGCGGCGGCAGGTGCCGGTGCTGCGGTCGCGGCCGGTGCGGCGCTGGCCGCTGGAGCTGCAGGCTTCGCGGCTGCCGGTTTGGCCGGTGCCTTCTTCACTGCGGGTTTCTTCGCTGCCGCTGGTTTGGCTGCTGCCGGTTTCGCCGCAGGCTTGGCTGCCACGGGTATGGCTGCTGGCTTGGCCGCAGGTTTGGCCGCCGCAGTTTTAGCTGCAGGTTTTGCCGCCGCAGGCTTGGCCGCTGCGGCCTTGGCCAATGGCTTGGTTGCTGCCTTGCTCGCAGCCGGTTTGGCCGCGGCAGTGCGCGACGATATCGGCGTAACCGAAGCACCGGTCAGTTTCTCGATCTGCTTGGTCAGGCTATCCACCTGCTGATGCAGGGCCTTGATCTCGTTGCGGCTCGGCACGCCCAGGCGTGAGATGGCGCTGTTCAGACGCTTGTCGAAAGCCTCTTCGAGCTCGCTCCACTTGCCCAGCGCACGGTCCTTCACACCAGACACACGCGAAGTGGTCGATGATTTGGCGGATTCGGCTACTTCTTCAGCCGTCTTCTTCGCCTGCTTCTCGGCCTTCTCGCCATCTTTCACCAGCGTGTCGAACAGCTTCGGGCCGTCCTGGTCGATCTTCGAATAGATACCCAGCCCCGCCAGCCAGATCTTGCGGGAGTATTTCTCGATCCCGCCGACCCAGGAGCTGCCTTCTTTTTCGGTGTTCTTCTTGCCAGCCATCCTGCTCTCCTTATGGTTTGTGCGCGACGCGTTCAAGCAGTTCGTGCAGCTGTTCAAGCTTGATCGACAACGCCTCAACGTCATGTTTAGACGGAATGCCGAGGCGATTCAAGGCGCGCCCTACCCGTGCGTCGAAAGCTTTTTCGATCTTGTCGAGTTGAATCTCTACCTTGCCGCGTACGCGACTGACTTCTTCAGCGGCTTCATCGATCTGGTTGTTGGCAGCATCGAGCTCTTTGTCGATACGTTTCTTGCCACGCTTCTCGACGCCTTCGCCGGCCTTGACCAGCTCCTGGAAATAATCGGAGCCTTCCTGGCCCACGCGCGCATAAGCGCCGATGCCAGCCAGCCAGATCTTGCGCGCGTAGCCGCGCACTTCGCCCAGCGTACCCAGGGCGTCGTCCTTTTTCTTCACAGTCACTTTGGCCATGCTCTGTACCTCATGCTCATGAGTGGAGGAGGAACCGCCCATGGAGGCTGGGCTTGAGCATAAGGTAGAGGCTGTAATTAGAATCTTCACCCTAAGATCGCCACGCTGACTTATCTACCGCCACTGCTTCAGGTTGGCGTTTCAGCATTCGGCTCCCTTTGACCGGAGCCACAAACCATGCCCCAATCACTGCCCCTGGCATACCTATCATTCAAGCAACAGGTAGCGCAGCAGTTCGCCAACCGCCCCAGCCTGCGCGAAGTCGTAGCCAGCGCAGGTTACGACGCACTCGTGGCACGCTACCCATGGACCCGCGAAAACCACCCAGAGCTGCGCTCCATAGCGGGCTTCAGCATCCTGCATAGCCTGGATGAAGAGCTACCTGCACAGCAAAGCAACTTGGTGGACACACTGCTCGAACATTTTCTCAGCGGCCAGCCCATGGCGCTCGAGCCCACGGATCAGCTCAGCCTGAACCCACCAACCGTCTTTCGCCCCCAGCATGTCGCGCCGGCCATCGATATTCGCATGGCCGACCTGAACACTGACTACGACGATGTGCTGGCAACCCTTTGCGAGACATTTCAGCAGGCACAGATCAGTTACTGGAACGGCCGCGACGGTGACTCGGACGTAACCCGCCTTCAGTGGATGAAACAGGTACTCAAGGCCGCACTGCTCGCCACGCTTGAGCACCAAGGCCTGGACAGTGATCAGAAGGCCTTGCTGTACACCCTGCTCGCTCGATCCCATACAACGGTAGACGTACAGGCTTTGCAGGTTTCGCTCGGCAACCCAGGCAACGTGGCCCATGAGGTGTTGCCGGACCTGCTCATCACGGGCAAAAAAGATGCACGCGATCTGGTTCTGTGGTGCAGCCCCTCCGGTACCGTGCGCGGTTTCAACGGGCTCAGCGCGTTCGCCGCCGCCCTGCGCGACGAGCTTTCCGAGCACCATGCGTTCGATACGATGACCTGGGCCTGCGCGGCATTGACCGAAGACCCGTTCGCCTATCAGGCCCGGCAATTGCTCAACGGCCTGCTGCAAAAGATTGACCGGGTGCAGCTTGGCACTATCGAACATGTTGTTGATCTGGAGCGCGTATTCAGCAAGCTGAGCGACCCCTCATCGATATTCCCGGCGAGCTTTCGTATCGAACGGTCGGCACCCTCGATCACGCTGCCTGACTGGCTTGAAAAAGCCACGGCAACTGACCGCTTCCAATACCACATGGCACTGCTGGAGCTAACGGCAGGGCACATGCTGGCACGCGGTGAAACCTCCCTGGACGGGATCGAAGACTTGCAGCACTACACGGCTCGCCGCCTGCGCGAGCAAATGCGTCATGACCACCCGAACCAGCCGCTTTGCGACCCTGACCAGGTGCGGATCACGATTTCACAAGTCGTGCAGGTGTCCTCCGTGGGGCCCGCAAAGCTTGAGTACCTGAAAACCATCAGCCTGACCGAGCTGGCCATCTCACGTTTGCCATTGGGTAGCGACCAGGTGGCTTCGGCGGTTCAACTGGCCGGGCAACAGCCGCCCGGCAGTTGGATGGACCTTGATTATGTCGATGCACTGATCACTGCCGTGGATGTCGGAGGCCAGTACCCGAAGTATGTCCACGACCAGTTGCAGACGGGTTCTGAGAACGACGAACGTCGCCAGCGCTTTGCTGAAGAATGGCGTGTTGCGCTACTGCTTAGCGCGCTACAGGCCAAGATCACGGGGCAGTTGAACGAGCGCACCTGGCAGGCCGTTGCGGATTTTTGCCGCCGTGAAGCCCATGCCAGTACATCGCTGAAGATGGGGCCACTGTCATTGTGCAGCGTGCCGGGTGGCCCAAAGACCAACCTGGTGCATGGCATGTTCGTCATCGAAGTACCCGCAACTGGGGCCTGGATACTCTACCGGCCCTTGTTTGCCAGGCAGGCCATCAGGCAGTTCGACAGCCGCAGCCAATTGATGACGAGCATTCGGACCGAACACACCCTGCAGCAAGAAGTCCTTGACTGGCTGGATGACGATGCCCGCCCCATTTATGCCAATGATGGTTTCACCCACCCACACTTGCATGCTGGTCTCGCTGAACTGGCCCACCTGTTGGGACCTGGCCCTGGGCTGGCCGCTGATGCCCTCGAGCGCTTGCGAGCACCTGCCACATTGGCTTTCACGCCATGGTCAGGCGATGTGGACAGTTCGATGTACCAGGCCAGGGCGAGCGTTCTCCTGCTACTGGCCTCACGGCAGAGCCTCTCCAATGCCCAGCAACGCTGGGCTTTGGTCGTGCGGCTCGCATGGCTGGCGTTCAACACGGTCACGCCACTGCTGCGTGGGCCGGCAGGTCTGCTGGCCTGGTTGGTAGAAGCCCTGCTCGCCATCAAGGATGACCTGACAGCCTTGACCCAGGGTAGCGACGAAGAAAAGTTGCTCGCCGGTGCCGACATCCTGCTGAACCTGGCCATGCTGCTGGCCCACGGGCCCGGTACTGCCGAGCACGAAGCTGAACTGCCGCTTCAGCCCGAACCGCGCCGTGCTCGCAGCGCAATTGCACAGCAGCCGTCCGAACAGGAAACCTGGCAAGCTCCTGCCGAGCAGTCCCGGCCCGCACCAATCCACATCAGCCAATGGGGCCACGACCAACGGCTCGGCAACCTGCCCCGCGAAGCCCGTGCGGCGCTCGCCACCTTACGCGCCAAGATCAGCCTTAACGAGCAGACTGCGCTGGCCAGCGGCCGTCTGCGGGGCCTGTACAAGGTTGAGGACCGCTACTACGTGAAATTGCAGGATGTCGCCTACGAGGTCGAAGAAAGTTGGAGCGGCGTACGCATCATCGGACCGCAGGTCAGTCACAGCGAATGGTCGCAGTCATGGGGTGCAGCCCCTGACGGCTACTACATTGTCGGCCGCGAACGCAGCCGCGGCCCTTGGCTGACGCGCTGGAACGGAGAATGGATGCTCGACCTGCACCTGTCGGGCGGTATGCCGAGAACAGCCAAGGCACTGATCGACGAAAAAAAACAAGCGCTGAAGAAAATGCAGGAAGACCGAGCGGCGAATGACAAAAAGCTCACCAACACAGAAATATTCCTCGACGGCTATCTGCAACGGGTAAAGCCATATGACGAGGCATACCTGGCATTTCAGCGATCCCTCGATGCCTACCCCGACACAGCCCTCGACGACCTGCCGGAGGAGCTGCAAGCAAGGCGGCGGGCACTGCGCACGCTGCGCAACGAGTCACGTGCGAACTTTGATGTGCTCGCCCTCACCTACGAAAAACAGGCCGAGCTGATAAGGAATCAAGCGCAGCTCTTCGCCAGCATGAGTGACCCCAAATACGCCAGATTCGACCCCAACGCAGTGGCCTCCTTCGCCCGTGGGCAATGGTGGGAACAGTTGCTTACCGCCGACTTGCATCAGTTCCACCGACTGCTCGATATGAATGACTATGCCGCACTTAAAGACCAGTCACGTCGGCTCTTGCAGTTACCCTTCGGCCAGGAGCAGGCACAGCTGTACCTGGACTACAGCAAGAAGGTCGAAGCAGCACTGGCCACCCATAGACGCCTCTTCAACGTCAGCCAACGCCTTGACCACAACCTCAGCGAGGCACTGACAGATGGGCAGATCCAGTTCTCTGGCAAACGCAAGAAGCTCGATGTCATCATCAACAACCGGCGATATTCCACACTGATGGTCCGAGCTCAGATCCTGAGCGACCTGTATCAGTTGGTCGTGAGCAGAGATCAGCTAACTGCGGAGGACTTCGAAAGTGTCCTGCTCTCGCATAAAACCCTGCGTAACAAGCCACTGCACGAAGCGCTGCTTAGCCACGACAGCCTGGCTGCAGCCCAGCTGGCCCCAGAAGAACAGAAAGAGCCACTGGAAAGCGCGTTAGGCGAATACAAACTGTCACTGGGCAATGCCGAGTATTTGCTTTCACGCAACATTCCGGCGGTGAACAGCAGCAAACTCAACGAATACATCGCAGAGCTGAATGCACTGATAACCCTGACTGAGCGTGACTTGGCCGCCACTTCTGCCGCGGCCGATCTGCAGGAAACAGCGCTCGAACAGCCGCTGACCCACAAAGTGCGATCTGTGAAACGCAAGGTTATCCGCACCAGCCGGGGCAAATCAGTGGTGGTCGAAGAAACCAAGGACGGCGACGAAGCCGTGCAGGTCGACCCGTTGACCGAAAAAACGGTTGCGCGCTATCAGCAACAAGGTGATCACTGGGAAGCGGTGCCGCAAGCTGCGTCAGCACCCGACTACACGCGCTTGCGCCGCACCGGCGCCGACCTGCTGGCTCAGAAAGATACCAGGATCGCCCACGCCTCCCGCCACCTGGACGGGCCAAACAGCCTGGCGGACCAGCTTGATTTCTACATTCAGGACATGGCAGACATCGCCGACGCGTTGCGCGCCGGCCCGGACCAAGGGCATGCACTGGCCACCAGGCTGGACCTGGCAGTTACCGAAGTGCGGGCAGAAAAAAAGCGCCTCTTGACCACCGCCTACCTGGGCACTCAGCACCCGGACAGCAAGGCCCTGCATTTCCTCCTGGAGGCAAACGAAATCGAGGTCAAGCTCACCAGGGCCCGCAAAAGGCTCAAGGCCAATGACTTTCTGGATGTCTATGACGTTTATCGCCTGGAACCCAGGCAGAAGCTCTGGGAAGCGCATTTCCACTACACCAGCGCAAATGCCAACCCACGGCGCTTTGCCAAAGGCCATTTGAAGTTCCCGAACACCATGAGCCGCGACGAGCGTTTGCAACGCGCACAGGCCCCGGCAGAGCGATACGAAATCTACCGGGGTGATCTGCGCCTCGAGCAGGTCGAGGACATCATCCCGTTCCCCGATAGCTGAAGGCCGCGGGCGTCAGGCCAGCGCCTTGTCCAGCGCCCGCTCGATCTCACCCTTGATGGTGGCGCTCATCATCGACAGCATCATGCCCAGCTTCAGTTCCACGCGGATGCTGTCATCAAAGATGTGCACACTGCCATTGGCGCCGCTGCGGGCCACATCGACCCGGTCACCGTTCCAGGTGGCCTTGAGGTCATATTCGCGGCTGAGCTTGTCGACCAGCGCTTCGGCCTTGGCGCGGGCGGCATCGCGGCCGAGGGAGTGTTTGCGTTCGACGCTGATCTGGGTCATGCGGGCATTCCTGAAGATGTAGACATAATTGGCATTATGCCCGCCCCTGCCCACTGGCACACCCCGCCAAGACAAATCCGCCCGTTCGCCCTAGAATGGCGGTAATTTTTTTCGGTGAAGCGATATGAACGACCAGCGCAAAGGCGACCACGCCGAACCCACCACTCATTTTGGCTACCAGGACGTGCCTGAAAGCCAGAAGGCGAAGAAAGTCGCCGAAGTGTTCCACTCGGTAGCCGCCAAGTACGACCTGATGAACGACGTGCTGTCCGGCGGCATGCACCGGCTGTGGAAGCGCTTTACCATCGAGCTGTCGGGTGTGCGCAGCGGCAACCGCGTACTGGACATTGCCGGCGGCACCGGTGACCTGGCGGCCAAGTTCTCGCGCCTGGTAGGCCCGACCGGGCAAGTGGTACTGGCCGACATCAACGATTCGATGCTCAAGGTTGGCCGTGACCGCCTGCTTGACCGTGGTGTGGCCGGCAACATCGAGTTCGTCCAGGCCGACGCCGAAAAGCTGCCGTTCCCGGACAACCACTTCGACTGCGTGACCATCGCCTTCGGCCTGCGCAACGTCACCCACAAAGACGAAGCCATCCGTTCGATGCTGCGCGTGCTCAAGCCCGGTGGCCGCCTGTTGATCCTGGAGTTCTCCAAGCCGACCAACAAGCTGATGTCCAGGGCCTACGACGCTTACTCGTTCGCCTTCATGCCGCTGGCCGGCAAGCTGATCACCAATGACGCCGAGAGCTACCGTTACCTCGCCGAGTCGATCCGCATGCACCCGGACCAGGAAACCCTCAAGAGCATGATGGTCGAGGCCGGCTTCGACCGCGTCACCTACCACAACATGACCAGCGGTATCGTTGCCGTACACCGGGGGATCAAGCCCTGATGCTGCTGGCCGGGCTGCTCGCCAGCGTCGAACATGGCCTGAACCGCGTCCTGCGCATGGACAGCACGGCCCTGCCGCGCCTGGCCGCGCTGGAAGGCAAGGTCATCGAGATCGACTGCCGCCAACCGGCCCTGCAGGTGTTCATCCTGCCCGATGAAGACGGCCTGATGCTCGCCGCCCACTGGGAGGGCGAAGTCGACTGCAGCCTGCGTGCCCCGGCTGGCAGCCTGGCGCAGCTGGCCCTGGCCAGGGACAAGACCGCTGTGCTGCACAGCCCGCAGGTCGAGCTGCATGGCGACAGTGCCGTACTGCTCGACCTGTTCGGCGTGCTGCAGGACCTGGAGCTGGACTGGGAGCACGAGCTGCAACGCTGGCTCGGCCCCGTCGCCACGGCCATGCTGGCCGGCCATATCCGCCTGCGTGCACGCTGGACCCGCCAAGGCCTGGCACGTTTCAGCCAGAACCTGTCCGAGTACCTGGCCGAAGAGTCCCGCACCCTGGTCGGCAAGCGCGAAGCCGAAGCCGCCTTCAGCGAACTCGATGCCCTGAAGCTCGATACAGAACGCCTCGAGGCGCGCCTCAAGCGCCTCTCCCGATCCCTTGATACCAGCGATAACGCATGAAGCTGCTCGCCGTCCGCCGTCTTTTTCGCATCCAGCGTGTGGTGATCCGCTACCGTCTCGATGACCTGTTGTTCGAACAGCCACTGCTGCCTTGGTGGCTGGCCAGCCTGCGCCTGCTGATGCCGTGGCGCTGGCTGCCCCGCAAGCCCACCGAACTCAGCCGTGGCGCGCGCCTGCGCCTGGCGCTGCAGGACCTGGGGCCGATCTTCATCAAGTTCGGCCAACTGCTGTCCACCCGCCGCGACCTGCTGCCCACCGACATCGCCGACGAGTTGATGCTGCTGCAGGACCGTGTGCCACCGTTCGACCCGCAAAAAGCCGTGGCGTTGATCGAGGAACAGCTCGGTGCAAAAGTCGGCGAGGTGTTCAGCCGCTTTGACGTCGAGCCACTGGCCTCGGCCTCGGTGGCCCAGGTACATGCCGCCCGCCTGAAAACCGGTGAAGAGGTGGTGGTCAAGGTGGTACGCCCGGGCCTGAAGCCGGTCATCGCCCAGGACTTGGCCTGGCTGTTCCTGATCGCCAAGGCCGCCGAGCGAGCCTCGGCCGATGCCCGTCGCCTGCACCCGGTGGAAATCGTCGGCGACTACGAAAAGACCATCTACGACGAACTCGACCTGCTGCGCGAGGCGGCCAACGCCAGCCAGCTGCGACGCAACTTCGAAGGCTCCGAGCTGATGTACGTGCCCCAGGTGTACTGGGACCTGTGCCGCCCCAAGGTGCTGGTAATGGAGCGCATCTACGGCGTACCGGTAACCGACATGGTCACCCTGGCCGACCAGCGCACCGACATGAAGCTGCTGGCCGAGCGTGGCGTGGAGGTGTTCTTCACCCAGGTGTTCCGCGACAGCTTCTTCCACGCCGACATGCACCCCGGCAACATCTTCGTCAGCACGGTCAAACCGTGGAGCCCGCAGTACATCGCCATCGACTGCGGCATCGTCGGCAGCCTGACCGCCGAGGACCAGGACTACCTGGCGCGCAACCTGATTGCCTTCTTCAAGCGTGATTACCGCCGCGTCGCCCAGTTGCACATCGATTCGGGCTGGGTGCCGGCGCACACCAAGGTCAACGAGTTCGAAGCGGCGATCCGCACCGTGTGCGAGCCGATCTTCGAAAAACCGTTAAAGGATATTTCCTTCGGCCAGGTGCTGATGCGCCTGTTCCAGACCGCGCGGCGCTTCAACATGGAAGTACAACCGCAGCTGGTACTGCTGCAGAAGACCCTGCTCAACATCGAAGGGCTGGGCCGCCAGCTGTACCCTGACCTGGACCTGTGGAGCACCGCCAAACCGTTCCTTGAACGCTGGATGCGCGATCGCTACAGCCCAAAGGCCGTGTTCGGCAACATTCATGGGCAGGTCGAGCAGTTGCCGCACCTGGCCAACATGGCCCGCGACCTGCTCGAACGCCTGTCGCAGCCGCACCTGAACGACCCGCAACTGCCGGAGCGTCGCCGCCAGGGTGACCGCTGGGCACTGCGCCTGCTGGGTGCCGGCCTGCTCGGCGGTGGTGCGGTATTGGCCGCAGGCGCCGCCGAGGCCGCGAGCCTGGCCGGCCCTGCTGCCTGGCCGGCCTGGCTGATGCTGGCCGCCGGCCTTTACCTGATCGTGCGCCAATAGCCAGCCGCGCCCGTGGCTGGCACACTAGCGCAAAGGGCCCGGTACAGGAGCGGGCCCGCTTTGGAGTCGACGATGAAAGACTGGCTGGACGAGATCAAGTGGAACAGCGATGGCCTGGTACCGGCGATCGCCCAGGACCACAAGACCGGACGCGTGCTGATGATGGCTTGGATGAACCGTGAATCGCTGGCCCTGACCGCCACCGAGCAACGCGCCATCTACTGGTCGCGTTCGCGCGGCAAGCTGTGGCGCAAAGGCGAGGAATCCGGGCACGTGCAAAAGCTGCATGAGCTGCGCCTGGACTGCGACGCCGACGTGATCATCCTGATGGTCGAGCAACTGGGCCATATCGCCTGCCATACCGGCCGTGAAAGCTGCTTCTACCGCGTGTATGAAGACGGCCAGTGGAAAATCGTCGACCCGGTCCTGAAGGACCCGGATGCCATCTACAGCGCAGGACACTGACATGAGCGACACCCTCAACCGCCTGGCCGAAGTGCTTGAAGAACGCAAGCACGCGGCGCCTGACAGCTCCTATGTGGCCAGCCTGTACCACAAGGGCCTGAACAAGATTCTCGAAAAGCTCGGCGAAGAGTCGGTCGAAACGATCATTGCTGCCAAGGATGCCGAGCACAGCAAGGATTACAGCGATGTCATCTACGAAACCGCCGACCTGTGGTTTCATAGCCTGGTGATGCTCAGCGCACTGGGCCAGCATCCACAAGCCGTACTCGATGAGCTGGAGCGCCGTTTCGGGCTTTCCGGGCACGATGAAAAGGCCGCGCGTCAGCCCTCGGCTTGAGCACAAAGCATTCTAGGAGAGCACCATGGGTATTTTTGACTGGAAACACTGGATCGTCCTGTTGGTCGTCGTGGTCCTGGTGTTCGGCACCAAGAAGCTGAAAAACTTCGGCAGCGACCTGGGCGAATCGATCAAGGGCTTCCGCAAGGCCATGAACGAAGAAGACCAAGCCAGCCGAGCAAACGCCGCCGCCTGCCCAGCCCGTGCCACCGGTGCAAAACACCGCGCAGCCGCAGCAAGGCCACACCATCGATGGCCAGGCCCAACCGGTCCAAGAGCCGCAGCGGAAAGACTGACCCATGTTCGGCATCAGTTTCAGCGAGCTGCTGCTCGTAGGCCTGGTCGCCCTGCTGGTGCTCGGCCCCGAGCGCTTGCCGGGTGCCGCACGCACGGCAGGGCTGTGGATCGGCCGGCTCAAGCGCAGCTTCAACAGCATCAAGATGGAAGTGGAGCGCGAGATCGGCGCTGACGACATCCGCCGGCAGCTGCACAACGAGCACATCCTGCAGATGGAAGAGGAAGCCAAGCGCATCCTCAACCCGCTGACGCCACCCGCGCAGCCGCCGGTAACCACGGCCAGCGTGCAGCCGCCTGCCGGGCTCGAAGCCAGGCCGGTCGAAGCACCTGCCGCCCCGGTCGCACCTTCTGAACCGCCTCAACCGCCGCCGCGAGCCCCATGAGCGAGAATCCGGAACACGACCAGCCTATGCCGCTGGTTTCGCACCTGACCGAACTGCGCACCCGCCTGCTGCGCTGCGTTGCCGTCATTTTCCTGATCTTTGCCGGGCTGTTCTCCTTCGCCCAGCAGATCTACACCCTGGTCTCGGCGCCTCTGCGCGACCATTTGCCGGCCAACGCGACGATGATCGCCACCGACGTGGCCTCGCCGTTCCTCACGCCGTTCAAGCTGACCATGATCGTGTCGCTGTTCCTGGCCATCCCGTTCATTCTCCAGCAGATCTGGGGCTTTATCGCGCCAGGGCTGTACCGCCATGAAAAACGCATTGCCATTCCACTGCTGGTGTCGAGCATTCTGTTGTTCTACGCCGGTATGGCCTTTGCCTATTTCCTGGTGTTCCCGCTGATGTTCAAGTTCTTTGCCGCCGCCACCCCGGCAGGCGTGGCAATGATGACCGACATCGCCAACTACCTCGACTTCGTGATGACGCTGTTCTTCGCCTTTGGCGTTGCCTTCGAAATCCCGGTGGCGGTGGTGCTGCTGGTGTGGATCGGCGTGGTCGACGTGAAGTACCTGAAGAAGATCCGCCCCTACGTGATCATCGGCTGTTTCGTGGTCGGCATGGTCCTCACCCCGCCGGACATCTTCTCCCAGACTTTGCTGGCCGTGCCCATGTGGCTGCTGTTCGAGGTCGGTGTGCTGTGCGGCAGCCTGATCCGCAAGCGTAGTGCCCACGACGAAGAAGCCAACGACCACAACGACCAGCCACCTGCGACCCAACCGTGAACCTGTTGCTTCTTGAAGAGGCCGACTTCGTCTCGGCCGACCGCGTCGTTCTCGCCGACCGACGCTTCATTCACATGCAGGAAATCCATCGCGTGGCGGTGGGTGACAACCTGCGCGTGGGCCGCATCAACGGCCTGATGGGCAAAGCCACGGTGCTGCGCCTGGAAAAGCACGAAGCCGAACTTGAAGTAGCCTTCGACCAGCCACCACCGGCCAAGCTGCCATTAACCCTCATATTGGCGGTGCCGCGGCCCAAAATGCTGCGGCGGCTGTTCCAGACCGTGGCCACCCTCGGCGTATCACGGCTGATCCTGGTAAACAGCTACAAGGTCGAGAAAAGCTTCTGGCAAACGCCTTTCCTGCAGCCCGAGAGCATTCGCGAAAACCTGATCCTCGGCCTGGAACAGGCGCGGGACACGGTGCTGCCCGAGGTGATCATCGAGAAACGTTTCAAGCCTTTCGTCGAAGATCGGCTACCCGCCATCGCCACTGGCACCCTGGGCCTGGTCGGCCACCCCGGCCCCTACCCCGCCTGCCCGCGTGCCGTGGAGCAAGCCGTAACCCTGGCCATTGGCCCCGAGGGCGGCTGGATCCCCTACGAAATCGAGCTGCTGGGCAAGGCTGGGCTGGCACCGGTGCAACTGGGTGATCGCATCCTACGGGTAGAGACCGCCGTCACCGCGCTGCTTTCGCGTATTTTCTGACGTAAACGCCCCTTTTTCACCCATCAAGTTTCCTCCCCGGGGCCGATGGCCTTGGCAACACAACAACTATTTGTGCTGCCAAGCCGCCGGGGAGTCGTACATGTATCAATGGTTAGCCCAATCGCTGGGCAATGTGAGCGTCAATCGCAAATTGGGGCTGGGCTTCGGCCTGGTGCTGCTGTTGACCTTGGCCATTACCCTGGCCGGCTGGCACGGCATGGACAGCATCATCGACCGTGGCGACAAGCTGGGTAACATCTCGGTCATCCAGCAGTACACCCAGGAACTGCGCATTGCCCGCCAGCATTACGAGCGCCGCAGTGATGATGCGTCGGTGGCCGAGCTGGAAAAAGCCCTGGCCAACCTCGACCGCCAGGTGCAGCTGATGCTCGGGCAGATCGAACACCCCGCCGACCGCCAGCGCCTGGAGCAGCAGCGTGAGGCTGTGCGCATCTACCAGCAGGCATTCAACGAGCTGAAGCAGGCCGGCCAGCGCCGCGAGGCCAGCCGTAGTGTGCTTGGCGACAGCGCCGACAAGGCCGCAGAGCTGATCGGCCGCGTGCAGCGGGGCCTGCTGCAAGGTGGCGATATCAACCAGTACCAGCACGCTGTGGAGGTGAGCGCCCTGCTCCAGCAAGCCCGCTTCCAGGTGCGTGGCTACACCTACAGCGGCAATGCCGAGTTCCAGCAAACGGCGCTGAAGGCCATCGACCAGGCCCTGGCCGAGCTGCGCGCATTGCCGGCCAAAGTGTCGGCCGAACATGCCGCCGGCCTCGACGATGCTGCCACTGCCATGGGCGGCTACCGCGATGCGGTCACCCAGTTCGGCAATGCCCAGGCCGCCAGCGAGCAGGCCCTGCAGCACATGGCCGAGCAAGGTACGCTGCTGCTGCAGACCAGCCAGGCGATGACCACATCGCAGACCGAGGTACGTGACGCAGGCGCAGCCCAGGCCAAGACCCTGCTCGCCGTGGCCACGGTGCTGGCCCTAGCCCTCGGCCTGCTGGCCGCCTGGGCCATTACCCGGCAGATCATCATCCCCCTGCGCCAAACCTTGCGCGCCGCCGAGCGCGTGGCCAGTGGCGACCTGACCCAGAACCTGCAAGTGCAACGTCGCGACGAACTGGGCCAGTTGCAGGCCAGCATGCAGCGCATGACCCAAGGCTTGCGGGAACTGATCGGCGGCATTGGCGACGGCGTCACGCAGATCGCCAGCGCTGCCGAGCAGCTGTCGGCCGTCACCGAGCAGACCAGCGCCGGGTCAACAACCAGAAGGTCGAAACCGACCAAGTGGCGACTGCCATGAACCAGATGACGGCCACCGTGCACGAAGTGGCGCGCAATGCCGAACAGGCCTCGGAAGCCGCCTTGATGGCCGACCAGCAGGCCCGCGAAGGCGACCGGGTGGTGGGCGAAGCGGTGGCGCAGATCGAGCGCCTGGCGGGCGAAGTGATCAACTCCAGCGAAGCGATGAACCAGCTCAAGGCCGAAAGCGACAAGATCGGCAGCGTGCTCGACGTGATCAAGTCGGTGGCCCAGCAAACCAACCTGCTGGCCCTCAACGCGGCGATCGAAGCCGCCCGCGCCGGTGAGGCCGGGCGTGGCTTTGCCGTGGTGGCCGACGAAGTGCGCAGCCTGGCCCAACGCACCCAGCAGTCGACTGAAGAGATCGAAGAGCTGATTGCCGGCCTGCAAAGCGGCACCCAACGGGTGGCCAGCGTGATGGACAACAGCCGCCAACTGACCGACAGCAGCGTCGAGCTGACCCGCCGCGCCGGCAGCTCGCTGGAAACCATCACCCGTACCGTGTCGTCGATTCAGGCGATGAACCAGCAGATTGCCACGGCGGCAGAAGAACAGACAGCCGTGGCCGAGGAGATCAACCGCAGCGTGATGAATGTGCGGGATATTTCTGACCAGACCTCGGCGGCCAGCGAAGAGACGGCCAGCTCCAGCGTTGAGCTGGCGCGGCTGGGGACCCACCTGCAGGGGTTGGTGGGGCGGTTCAAGCTCTGAGCTGAGAGGTGGTTCGCCTATACAGGCGAACCATCCTACATGCAGCAGTGAAATTTCCTACCTGATTATCAGGTCAAGTCCTACAACTCCGCTGCCGATTGGCAGGGATGTGATGCCGGCAATACGCCTGCATGCATTTTCCCAATCGCTCGGAGATTCCCCATGCTCGGCTACCTCAACCGCAAGCTCGGCAACATCAGTGTCGCTGCCAAGCTGGCCCTCGGCTTCGCCGTGGTCCTGTTACTCACCCTGGCCACCACACTCAGTGGCTGGCGCGCCCTGGATGGCGCGATCGTGCGCTCGCAGCAGCTCGGCGAAATAAACCTGATCAACGACCTGGGCAAAGACCTGCGCGCAGAACGCATCACCTACCGCGTGCTCAGCGACGACACCAGCAAGACGCGCATGACCGGCATCTTCGACCAGCTCGAAAACCTCCTGACCACGTTGCAGCATCGCAGCAGCATCGATGAATCACGGCAGTTGCTGGCTAAAGACCTGGCATTGTTGCAGCGCATGCGCAGCGACTTCAGCGAACTGCAGCAATACGTCGCCAAGCGTACTGGCTTGCGTAAGGCCATGCAGATACAGGAGCAGAAACTCAACGAGGCGATCGACGAACTGCAAACCCAGGCTTTACTGAAGATGCCTGCAGACAGCCAGCAAAACGGTGTACTGGGGCTGATGGACACCCTCACCCGGCATGTCGACGGGGCCAACCAGCAAAGCCTGGTGCCGGCCTATACCTTCGATCCGGTCGAGGATTTCGCCAAAGTCGGCGACAACGCCCTGGATGCCGCCAACAGTAGCCTCGGGCAACTGCTTGCAGGCCTCGCGCCGCTGGGCTTGCCACGCGCAGTCAGCGAGCAGCCTGGTGTCGAGCTGGCCAAGTACCGCGCCAGCCTTGAGCAGTACCGCCACGCCGCCGTACGTGTCGAGCAGTTGCAGAACAACCTGGACATCATGGGCACCGAGCTGCGCGCGACGAGCCTCGAACTGGGCAAACGCAAGGTCGAACAACGCGACAGTGAGGCCCTGGCCGCCCGCTCGCTGCTGACCAGCGTTGCGCTGATGGCACTGGTGGTAGGGGTATTGGCCGCCTGGCTGATCACCGTGCAGATCACCCAACCGTTGCGCCAGACACTCGCCGTGGCCGCGCGTATCGCCAAGGGTGACCTGAGCCAGGTTGACGCAGTGCACCGCCGCGACGAAATGGGCCAGCTGCAAACCAGCATGCGCCAGATGACCTTGAGCCTGCGCGAACTGATCGGTGGCATCGACCAGGGTGTCGGCCAACTGTCACAGGCCGCCACTCAGTTGGCGGCCAGTAGCGAGGACACCAAGCTGCGCATCAACCAACAGCGCGAAGAGACCGACCAAGTGGCCACCGCCATGAACCAGATGAGCGCCACCGTGCAGGAAGTGGCACAGAACGCCGAGCAGGCCTCGCTGGCCGCGAGCAACGCCGACCAGCAGGCACAACTGGGCGACCGAGTGGTGGCAGAGGCCATCGGCCGTATCGAACAACTGGCCGGGCAGATGGACCATTGCCTGGCGGCCATGCAACACCTGGCGGGCGAGAGCCAGCGCATTGGCAGCATCCTCGACGTGATCAAGTCGGTATCCGAACAGACCAACCTGCTGGCCCTGAACGCGGCGATCGAAGCTGCACGGGCGGGAGAAGCCGGGCGTGGCTTTGCCGTGGTGGCCGATGAAGTGCGGGGCCTGGCCCAGCGCACCTCGACGGCGACCGAGGAGATTGGCCAGTTGATCGACAGCCTGCACAACGGTACCGACGAAGTGACCCGCCTGCTGGACAGCAGCAAGAGCCTGACCGAGCAAAGCGTGGAGCTGAGCCGCAAGGCCGGGCAGGCGTTGGGCCAGATAACCGATACGGTGTCGAGCATTCAGGGCATGAACCAGCAAATCGCCACGGCCAGTGAAGAACAGAGCGTGGTGGCCGAGCAGATCAACCGCAGTGTGATCAACGTGCGGGATGTGTCGGATCAGACCAGTGCGGCCAGTGAACAGACGGCGGCTTCGAGCGGGGAGCTGGAGCAGCTGGGGCAGCAGTTGCGGGGGATGGTGGGGCGGTTCAACATCTGAAATTGCTGGGGGGCGCAAAGCGCCCCCCATGCGGTTACAGCACCTGGCGCAGGAAGGCCTGCGCACGCGGGTCTTTCGGGGCGGCGAAGAACGCGGCCGGGGCCGAATCCTCCAGCAGCTTGCCATGATCGAAGAACAGCACACGGTCGGCCACTTCGCGGGCAAAGCCCATTTCGTGGGTGACGCAGACCATGGTCATGCCTTCCTGGGCCAAGGTCTTCATCACGTCCAGTACCTCGCCGACCATTTCCGGGTCGAGCGCCGAGGTTGGTTCGTCGAACAGCATCACTTTCGGGTCCATCGCCAGCGCTCGGGCAATCGCTACGCGCTGCTGCTGCCCGCCAGAAAGCCGAGACGGGAACTCGTTGGCCTTTTGCGCAATGCCGACCTTTTCCAGCAGCGCCCGGGCCTTGGCTTCGCGGTCAGCCTTGTTGCGCTTGCGCACCACCTTCTGCGCCAGGCACAGGTTTTCCAGCACGGTCATGTGCGGGAACAGGTTGAAGTGCTGGAACACCATGCCGACTTCGCGGCGGTAGGCGTTGATGTCGGTCTTGGGGTCGGCCAGCTGCAGACCGTCGATGGCCACATGGCCCTGGTCGAAATGCTCCAGGCCGTTGAGGCAGCGCAGGAAGGTCGATTTGCCCGAACCCGATGGGCCGAGCACCACCACCACTTCGCCCTTGGCGACCTGGGTGGTGACGTTATCCACAGCCCGTACCACCTGGCCACGGGTGTCGAAGACTTTCAGCAGGTCACGGACTTCAATCACTTTGCGCAAGCCTCCGCTCGAGCCGACTGGCAATGTGCGACAGCGGCAGGTTGATCAGCAGGTACAGGCCTGCCACGCAGAACCAGATTTCGAAGGTAGAGAACGAGGTGGTGATAGCCTCACGGCCACTCTTGGTCAGCTCGGTGATGGCGATTACCGACACCAGCGAAGTGTCCTTGACCAGGCTGATGAACTGGCCGGCCAGCGGTGGCAGCACACGTTTGAACGCCTGCGGCAAGATGACGTGGCGCATCGACTGGCCAGCGTTCAGGCCCAGGGAACGAGCTGCTTCATTCTGGCCCTTGGCGATCGACTGCACGCCGGCACGGACAATTTCGGCCACGTAGGCGCCAGTGAACAGCGCCAGCGCCGCCACCCCGGCAAATTCCCGGGACAGGTTGAGCACAGTGCCGATGAAGAAGTAGAAGATGAAGATCTGCACCAGCAGCGGCGTGCCGCGCACCAGTTCGACATAAACGGTCGACAGGTCGCGCAGGGTGGGGTTGTTGGACAACCGGCACAAGCCAGCGAACAGGCCGATCACCAGGCCCAGCGCCCCGGACACCACCGAGATCCACAAGGTGGTCCAAAGGCCCCAGGCCAGCGGGCCCGCTGCCCAATGCCGGGTTACACCAATCGGGTCGCCTTCGGCGACATCGTCGCCACGGCTCAGCTGCAGGCTGTCCTTGGCCACATCGAGCACTTGCTCGGCACCACTCTCATCCTTCAGCGTGACGCGAGCGTTATCGCCGGAGATGACGATTTCCTGCACGGTGCCGTAATTGGCAGCGCGCTGTGTTTCCTCGGCCTTGTAGGCAAAGTACTGCGGTACGCGGTTCCAGCGCCACTCGTAGGAAATCATCGAAGTGGCCATGTACAGGCTGAGCGCCAGGCCCACCAGGACCAGGGCGGTCAGCCCGTGCCAGGGCCACTGGGCTTTCTTGTGTTTGATCACGTGGGGTACTTCCGTAAATGCGAACGCGCAGGGTTTGCCTGCGCGTCGGGGTCATAAAGCCGGGCTTTTGGCCTGGGCCTTATTCCATTTCCTTCAGCCAGTCCTTGTTCTTGAACCACTTGTCGTGGATACGATCGTAGGTCCCGTCATGCTTGATCTGGTGCAGGAAGTTGTTGATGAAGTTGATGCTGTCGTAGTCGCCTTTCTTCAGGCCGAAGGCCAGCGGCTCGTAGGTGAAGGGCTCTTCGAGGAACAGCAGCTTGCCGGCGCCGGCTTTTTCCACGGCAACCACGTTGTATGGGGCGTCATAGACGAAGGCATCGGCCTTGCCGTTGACCACGTCCATCACCGCTTCCTGCTCGTTGTCGTAGCCGTGGTACTTGGCTTTGCCGATCAACTTCTTGGAAACCATTTCGCCGGTGGTGCCCAGCTTGGACGTCAGGCGGTACTTCTCGTTGTTCAGGTCCTTGTACGACTTGATCTCGCCAGCCAGCTCTTTGCGGATCAGCAGGGTCTGACCAACCACGATGAAGGGTTCGCTGAAGTTCAGGCGCAGGTTGCGCTCCTGGGTCAGGGTCATGCCGCTGCCGATCATGTCGAACTTGTCGGTCAGCAGGGCCGGGATGATGCCGTCATAGGCGGTGGACACTGCCTCGAACTTGACGCCCATCGACTTGGCCATGGCTTTGAGGATATCGACTTCGAAGCCGATGATCTCGCCACGCTTGTTGGTCATCTGGAACGGCATGTAGGTCGGGTCCATGCCCACCCGCAAGGTGCCGCGCTTGACCGCGTCATCGATGGCGCCCGCCTGGGCCGCTGTCACGGCGACCAGGGCGGTAACACCGACCAACAGTCGCGAAAGGTATTTCTTGATCATCACCAAGTCCCCTAGCAAGAAAAGTAGCGAATCTTATTGTTGGCACGGCCGTGCAGGCCGATGAGTCGTATCGGAGAGGGATGCTAACGCATGGCGGCCCGGGGACCTAGAGCTGGGGGGGACTTTGTTGGCCAAAATCGGTTATGCAGGGACATTGCTGGCGAGGGCTTCCGCTCCTACAGAGGAATGTATATCCCTGTAGGAGCGGCCTTGTGTCGCGAATGGGCCGCAAAGCGGCCCCAAGATCTATCAGGCGCCGGCGAGTACTGGTTGGCCTTCACTCTCCGGATGCAACGGCAACAGCGGCGAGTGCGGGTCGTTTTTGATGGAAGCACGCCACACATCGATCCACGCCGCATTGTGCTCGGCCCACACCTGCTCGTGCAGGCGCGTCAGTGCCACCGGGTCGCTGAGCAGGGCCAGGCGGGTGTTGAGGTCCAGCCCTTTCGGTCCGACTTCAATCGCCTTGGCCACGCGCTCGGCACGCAGCGCCTCGATTGGCGCCGCCTGGCCGTGACGGGCAGTGGCCATGGCGCAGGCCAGGGCGTTCTGCCGCGGGTCGACCACTGCCCGCACGAAGCCATCATGCAGGGCATGCCAGCGGTTTTCGTGGGTGTACTGGTCGGTAGCCAGCAGCTCTTGCGGGGTGGCGTATTCCTCGGGGATGAGGAACAGCTTCTCGTCCTTGGCCGCCAGGCCCAGGCGGGTGCGGCTGGAAATTACCGACACCGGGATCGACAGCACCAGCGAACCGACGATAGGCGCCAGCCACCACAGGAAGCTTGGGTTCAACCACGCCACCAGCGCGGCCCAGGCAATACCCAGCAGGGTTTGCGGACCGTGGCGACGCACCGCTTCGCTCCACGGCGTGGAGTCGTCGTCACGCTGCGGCGAGTTCCAGGTCGCGGCCCAGCCGAGGAACGCGGCCAGCACGAAGCGGGTGTGGAAGATCATGCGTACCGGTGCCAGCAGCATGGAGAACAGCATCTCCATCAGCATCGACAAGGTAACCTTGATCCGCCCGCCGAACTCGACGGCGCCCTTGGCCCAGATCAGGATGACACTGAGCAGCTTGGGCAGGAACAGCAGCACGATCGTGGTGGAGAATAGCGCCACGGCCTTTTCCGGGTGCCACTGCGGCCACAGCGGGTAAAGCTGGTACGGCTCGATGAAATACTGCGGCTCCATCAGCGTGTTGGTCGCCAGCAGCGCAGTCGACAGCACCAGGAACAGGAACCACAACGGTGCCGACAGGTACGACATGACCCCGGTGAGGAACACCGCACGGTGTACCGGGTGCATGCCCTTGACCAGGAACAGGCGGAAGTTCATCAGGTTGCCGTGGCACCAACGGCGGTCGCGCTTGAGCTCGTCGAGCAGGTTCGGCGGCAGTTCTTCGTAGCTGCCCGGCAGGTCGTAGGCGATCCACACGCCCCAGCCGGCGCGGCGCATCAGCGCGGCTTCGACGAAGTCGTGGGAAAGGATGGCACCGGCGAACGCGCCCTTACCCGGCAACGGCGCCAGGGCGCAGTGCTCGATGAACGGCTTCATGCGGATGATCGCGTTGTGGCCCCAGTAGTGCGACTCGCCCAGCTGCCAGAAGTGCAGGCCAGCGGTGAACAGCGGGCCGTACACGCGGGTGGCGAACTGCTGCATGCGTGCATACAGGGTGTCCATGCCCGAGGCTTTTGGCCCGGTCTGGATGATGCCGGCGTCCGGGTTGGCCTCCATCAGGCGCACCAGGCTGCTCAGGCACTCGCCGCTCATGACGCTGTCGGCGTCGAGCACGACCATGTACTTGTACTCGCCACCCCAGCGACGGCAGAAGTCGTCGAGGTTGCCGCTCTTGCGCTTCACCCGGCGCCGACGGCGGCGGTAGAAGATGCGGCCAAAGCCTTTGGTTTCGCGGCACACGTCCAGCCAGGCCTGTTGCTCGGCCACGGCAATGTCGGTGTCGTTGGTGTCGCTGAGCACGAAGAAGTCGAAGCGGTCGAGGTTGCCGCTGGCGGCCACCGACTCGAACGTTGCGCGCAGGCCGGCGAACACACGCGGCACGTCTTCGTTGCAGATCGGCATCACCAACGCGGTACGCGCCTCGGGTGCAATCGGCTCGTTGCCGGCGCTACTGCCCGAAATCTTGTATTTGTCGCGCCCGGTGAGCAGCTCGAGGAAGCCCATCAGTGCGGTCCAGAAGCCCGCCGATACCCAGCAGAACAGGATGCCGAAGAGGATCAGGATGGAGGTTTGCAAGGCATACGGCCACACCTGCACGACGGTGTCCCACAGCGACTGGCTGAGGATTTCGTCGAGGTCGACGAACGACCAGCCCTGGTACGGCAGGATGCCCTTCATGTACCAACCGGCGACGATGGTCTGGCCGATCATCAGGGCCAGCAGGATGTAACGGCGGATCGACCCAACCGTGCGCCAGCGTGCCGGCGGCAGCTCGCGCTTGGGTGGCTGCGGCGCGTTGGGACGGCCGGTCATGCGCCGCCACATGCGGATCAGCACGTTGGTGCGCCACGGCTCGGGCACGACCTTGGTGCGTTTGATCGGCGGGGCGATCTTCAGGCACAGGCGGCCGCTGCCATCGACACCGAGCATTTCGGCATCTTCCAGCTCGGCAGCACTGCCCACGGTCAAACGTGGACCGACCGAGGCCTGTACGGCCTCGGCAGGGCCGGCGGCCGGGTCGGCCGCCAGACGTTGGTGCAGCTCACTGAACGACGAGCAACTGGCGAGTTCCGCCCGTTGCTCGTCACTCAGTGGCAGGTGAGCCAGGTACTCGCCAAGCGATACTGGCCTTGCGTTTGAGTTACTCATCGGCAGGCAACTGATAGCTCCAGGTCTCGGTCAGCACCTTCTCGGTGGTGGCCGGGGCCCGTTGGTGGGCGCCGCATCGGCGGCAGGTTGTTCGGCCTTGGCAGGTTGCTCGGCCTTCACGGCTTTCTCGGCCTTGGCATGTTTGGCTGCGGCCTTGTCCTGCTTGGCGTCCTGGGCAGGCTTGGCGGGCTCGACCGGCACATCACGCACCAGCGCGGCACGCATTTCGGTCGACTTGTTGGCTTCCTTGACCTTAAGACGCAGGGTCAGGCGCCAGCCCTTGGTCTCAGGGTTATAGCGCAGATTGTTTTCGACCACCTCGGCGTTGTCGTCAACGCTGATCTGGCTGCGCACGGCGGTATCTTCCGGCAAGGCGGCCAAGGCGGGGCCTGTGAAATCGACCAGGAAGGCCACGCTGCCGTCTGGCTGGCGGATCAGGTTGGACTGCTTGACGTCACCGGTGGAGCGCAGGGTCTGCTTGACCGAGCCCAGATCAGGCGCCTGGAATTTCGCCTCGTCGATGGTCCAGTGCAGGCGGTAGGCGTACTCGATCGGCTTGCCTGGCTCTGGCAGCTTCTCCGGGCTCCAGAAAGCTACGATGTTGTCGTTGGTTTCGTCGGCAGTCGGGATTTCGACCAGGTCGACGGTGCCCTTGCCCCAGTCACCCTTTGGCTCGATCCAGGCGCTTGGGCGCTTCTGGTAGTTGTCGTCGAGGTCTTCGAAGTCGCTGAAGGCACGCTGACGCTGCATCAAGCCGAAACCACGCGGGTTCTCGACGCTGAAGTTGCTCACCGCGAGGTGTTTCGGGTTGTTCAGCGGGCGCCACAGCCACTCGCCATTGCCGGCGTGAATCGACAGGCCTTCGGAGTCGTGCAGGGCCGGGCGGTAGTTGAGCACTTTGGACGGCTGGTTGGGGCCGAACAGGTACATGCTGGTCAGCGGGGCAATGCCCAGGCGGCTGACCTGGTCACGCAGGAACACGCGGGACTGCACGTCGACCACGGTATCGTTGCCTGGGCGCAGGGTCAGCTTGTAGGCACCGGTGGAGCGCGGCGAGTCCAGCAAGGCGTAGATCACCAGGTGCTTGTCGGCCGGCTTGGGTTTCTCGACCCAGAACTCGGTGAAGCGCGGGAACTCTTCGCCCGATGGCAGTGCAGTGTCGATGGCCAGGCCACGGGCCGACAGGCCGTACACATGGCCCTTGCCGACCACGCGGAAATAGCTGGCGCCAAGCAGGGTCATGATCTCGTCCTGCTTGTCGGCCTTGTTGATCGGGTACAGCACGCGGAAGCCGGCGTAACCAAGGTTCTTGGTGGTTTCCGGGTCGTGCGGCACGTCACCGAACTCGAAGCGGCTCGGGTCGTACTTGATTTCCTCGACCTTGGAGGCGGTGACTTCGTTGATTTTCACCGGGGTGTCGAAGTGCATGCCCTGGTGATAGAACGACAGTTTGAACGGGGTCTTGTCCTTGGCCCACTCGGCCTTTTCCTGCAGGAAATGGATTTTCTGGTAGTCCGCGAACTTCATGTCGCGGAACACCGCAGGCAGGTTGCTTTTTGGTGCGTCGTACTTCTGGCCGGCCAGATCCTTTGCCTTGGCTGCAACATCGTCAAGATTGAATGCCCACAGCTGGCCCGCGCTCATCAGGCCGACCAGTGCCACACTGGCCATCAGGGCCTTGCGTAGACGCACGCCGGGGATTCTTGATGCTTTTTGGGGACTAACAATCACGAGCAACCCTCGCCGAAAACAGATCATGAAACCAACGGCCAGCGACAAATGCCGGGTTGGCGAGCACTGTTCGGACCCCGTGAGGGCGTAATGATTCCCCAAACGGATCCAGACAATGCTCGAGTCAGAGTGAAACGAACCTGCGAACGCAGGTCCATGCAGCGCGCGATTATCCAGCAGGTCGCGTGACAACGCATCAGGCTGGAACAACTATTTATCGTACAAAACCCCTTGTTTTCCTATAAACAAAGGGTTTTTTGACCTCACATTTGTAACATAAATGTTACGGGGCCATCATTGACCAGGTGCACCTGCATATCCGCACCGAAGCGGCCGCTGGCCACGTCGGCGTGCTGAGCGTTTGCCTGCTGCAAAAGATAGTCGAACAATTCGGCGCCGAGGGCCGGTGGCGCTGCCGTCGAGAAGCTTGGGCGCATGCCATTGCGCGTGTCGGCCGCCAAGGTGAACTGCGACACCAGCAACAAGCCACCCCCGACAT
Organism: Pseudomonas putida; assembly: GCA_041071465.1. Classification (NCBI taxonomy): domain Bacteria; kingdom Pseudomonadati; phylum Pseudomonadota; class Gammaproteobacteria; order Pseudomonadales; family Pseudomonadaceae; genus Pseudomonas; species Pseudomonas putida. The sequence continues at coordinate 1,746,808 of CP163498.1, forward strand.
CCTTGAGCGACAGGTTCATCTTGCCTTGCTCGTCGCTGAACACACGGTAGTTCAACAGCTTGTGCAACAGCTTATCGGCCTGTTCACGGGAATCTTCAGGCTCGACCGCCACCAGTACCAGCAGACCCTGGTCGATGGCGCCGACCACCTCCCCCGCTACTTCGACGCGTGCACCGCGCACGCGCTGCAGCAGGCCCCTCATGCTTCTTCCAGGGGCAGGTCGAGCAGGCGCCGGGCCATCTGGTCGGCGGCACGTACCAGGGCATCGGTGATGCCAGGCTCCGAAGCCGCGTGACCGGCGTCACGGATCACTTTCAACTCGCTGTTCGGCCAGGCCTGGTGCAGGGCCCAGGCGTTGTCCAGCGGGCAGATCACGTCGTAGCGGCCGTGCACGATCACCGCCGGCAGATGGGCGATTTTCGGCAAGTCGCGGATCAGCTGATCCGGCTCGAGGAAGGCATTGTTCATGAAGTAGTGGCATTCGATACGGGCGATCGACAGCGCACGCTGCGGTTCGGAGAACCGGTCGACGACCAGCGGGTTCGGACGCAGGGTGGCGGTACGGCCCTCCCAGGTGGACCAGGCCTTGGCCGCATGCATCTGGGCAATCTGGTCGTTGCCGGTCAGGCGCTTGTGGAAAGCCTTGACCAGATCGCCACGCTCTTCCGGTGGAATCGGTGCGATGTAGTCCTGCCAGTAGTCCGGGAACATGCGGCTGGCGCCTTCCTGGTAGAACCATTCGATCTCCTGTGGCCGGCACAGGAAGATGCCGCGCAGGATCAGGCCATGCACACGCTCGGGGTGGGCCTGGGCGTACGCCAGGGCCAGGGTCGAGCCCCACGAGCCGCCGAAGAGCACCCACTTGTCGATACCCAGGTGCTCACGAATGCGCTCCAGGTCCTCGACCAGGTGCCAGGTGGTGTTGTTCTCCAGGCTCGCATGGGGCGTGGAGCGGCCACAGCCGCGCTGGTCGAAGGTGATGATGCGGTACAGCGTTGGGTCGAAGTAGCAACGGCTCTGGGCGTCGCAACCGGCGCCCGGCCCACCGTGGATGAACACCACCGGCAGACCTTCTGGCGAGCCGCTCTCGTCGACATACAGCACATGCGGCGCTTCCACGGCCAGATCGTGCCGGGCGTAGGGTTTGATCTGCGGGTAGAGGGTCTGCATTGCGCACTCCGTGTGAGGATTATTCGGCCGTGGGCCATCATAAACCTGAATTGCGCTTTGAGCACCGCCTCTTCCACTCAACGCGGGTAACGCGCTTCCCCCCAAGCCAGCAGCGCTTGCAAAAGCTGCTTCAATACCACTTGCGTCGGTTGCGCCAAGTCTTCCCGGTAGGCAAACGGCTCGGTTTCCTCCATGTACGTGCTTTGCGCCAGCTCCAACTGCACCGCATGGATATGGTTGGCCGGGTCGCCATAATGCCGGTGATGTGCCCGCCCTTGAACCGGCCATTAAGCACATGGCTGTAACCTTGCGCCTCGGCGCACACGGCCTGCAGCCGCTCAGCCAGTGCCGGGTCGCAACTGGCACCGTTGAAAGTGCCCAGGTTGAAGTCCGGCAACTTGCCGTCGAACAGGTGCGGGATATGCGAACGGATCGAATGGGCATCCCACAGCAGCGCATAGCCAAACTGCTCGCGCAGCCGGTCCAGCTCGTGACGAAGGGTGTCGTGATAAGGGCGCCAGATTTGCTCCAGGTAACGTTTACGTTCTTCGCCGGACGGCACCAGCCCATCCTTGAACAGCGGCTCGCCTTCGAACAACGTGGCCGGGTACAGGCCCGTGGTGGCGCCGGCGTACAGCGGTTTGTCGTCATCCGGGCGATTCAGGTCGATGACGAAACGCGAATACTCCGCGGCCACCACGCTGGCACCCAGGTCACGGGCAAAGTCATACAGCCGCGGGATGTGCCAGTCGGTGTCCGGCAAGCTGCGCGCCTGGTCGACCAGGCCGTCGCGCACGGCGTCGCTCAGGCGCAGGCCGGCGTGCGGCATGCTGATCAGCAGCGGCAGGCGGCCTTGGTGAAAACTCAGTGCCTTGTCCATCATGCCTCGCTCAGTTGGAGATTTCGTGGCCCTTGCGCACCACGCGCTTGGGCAGGTCGCCACCCAGCCAGTAGGCCAGGTCGGCGGGACGTTCGATTTGCCAGGCGACGAAGTCAGCCACCTTGCCCACCTCCAGCGAGCCGTGGCTGTCGCCCAGGCCCAAAGCAGTGGCGGCATGCACGGTGACGCCGGCCAAGGCTTCTTCCGGGGTCATGCGGAAACAGGTACAGCCCATGTTCAGCATCAAGCGCAGTGACAGCCCTGGCGAAGTGCCGGGGTTGAGGTCGCTGGCCAGGGCAATCTTCACTCCGTGGCGGCGCAAGGCGTCCATGGGCGGCAACTGGGTTTCGCGCAGGAAGTAGAAGGCGCCCGGCAGCAGCACGGCGACCGTGCCGGCTTTTGCCATGGCAATGGCGTCTTCCTCGGTCATGAACTCCAGGTGGTCGGCCGACAGTGCCTGGTAGCGTGCTGCCAGGCTGGAGCCATGCAACGACGACAGCTGTTCGGCGTGCAGTTTGACCGGCAGGCCCAGCGCGCGCGCCTTGATGAACAACCGCTCGACCTGGGCTGGGGAGAACGCCAGGTGTTCGCAGAAGGCATCCACCGCATCCACCAGGCCTTCGGCGGCCAGGGCTGGCAGCATCTCGTCACAGATGTGCGCGATGTAATCGTCGGCCCGGCCCGCGTACTCCGGCGGCAAGGCATGCGCCGCCAGGCAGGTGGCACGCACCGCCAACGGCAGCTCGTCGGCCAAGCGCCGGGCCACACGCAGCATCTTGCGCTCGTTGGCCAGGTCCAGGCCGTAGCCGGACTTGATCTCGATCGTGGTCACGCCATCGCGCATCAGCGCCTGGACCCGCTGGCGAGCACTGGCGAACAGCTCGTCTTCGCTGGCCGCGCGGGTGGCCCGCACGGTGCTGGCGATACCACCGCCTTGCGCTGCGATTTCGGCATAGCTCACGCCTTGCAGGCGCTGCTCGAACTCACCGCTGCGGTTGCCACCGAACACCGCGTGGGTGTGGCAGTCGATCAGCCCCGGGGTGACCCATGCGCCGCCCAGGTCCACCGTGCGGTCAGCCTCGACCGGTGCCAGCTCGGCGCGTGGGCCGATCCATTCGATCAGCCCGGCGCTGGTGACGATGGCCGCGTCTTCGATGGCCGAGTATCGGCCTTCGGCCATGGTTGCCACATGGCAATGCTGCCAGAGGGTTCTCATGCACAATCTCCTTTACTAGCGGTGCAGCTCGGCCGGTTCCACTGCCGGCTGGCCCTGCCCTGCGCGCGGCTTGCACCACAGCAGGTAGGACGCCACCAGGAACACCACCCAGATCACGCCGACGATCAATGCCGCCTGGGTGTCCGGGAAGTAGCCAAGCACGCCAAAGATGAACACCATGAACGCAATGGCCATGGCCGGGCCATAGGGCCAGAACGGTACCGGGAACTTGAGCTGGGCCACTTCCTCACGGCTCATGCTGCGGCGCATGGCCACCTGGGTAAGCAGGATCATCAGCCACACCCACACCGTGGCGAAGGTGGCGATCGAGGCAATCAGCAGGAACACGTTTTCCGGGATCAGGTAGTTGAGCAGCACGCCGATCAGCAATGCAGCGCCCATCACCACCACGGTCATCCACGGCACGCCATGTTTCGACAGCTTGCCGAAGCTGCGTGGCGCATGGCCTTGATGGGCCAGGCCGTACATCATGCGGCCGGCGCCGAAGATGTCGCTGTTGATGGCCGAGATGGCGGCGGAAATCACCACGACATTCAGCACGGCGGCGGCCGAGCCAATCCCCAGGTTGCTGAAGATCTGCACGAACGGGCTGCCCTGGCTGCCGATTTGCGGCCAGGGGTACAGGCACATCAGCACGAACAGGGTGAGCACGTAGAACAGCAGGATGCGCAGGGGCACCGCGTTGATCGCTTTGGGGATGACGCGTTGCGGGTCCTTGGCCTCACCGGCGGTGACGCCGATGATCTCGATACCGCCGAAAGCGAACATCACCACGGCAAACGACGCAATCAGCCCGCCGATGCCGTTAGGCATGAAGCCGCCGTGGTCGAACAGGTTGCTCATGCCCACGGCATGCCCGGTGCCCACCTGGCTGAAACCGAAGGCCATGATGCCGAGCCCGGCCAGGATCATCGCGACGATGGCGCCGACCTTGAGCAGCGACAGCCAGAACTCCATCTCGCCAAATACCTTGACGTTGCACAGGTTGAGGCCGCCGATGATGAAGACGATACCCAGCACCCAGATCCAGCGGGCGACCTCCGGGAACCAGAAGCCCATGTAGATCCCGAAGGCGGTGACGTCGGCGATGGCGACGATGACCATCTCGAAGGCGTAGGTCCAGCCGAGGATGAAGCCGGCCATGGGGCCGAGGTAGGTGCTGGCGTAGTGACCGAAGGAACCGGCCACTGGGTTGTGCACGGCCATTTCGCCGAGGGCGCGCATGACCATGAACACGGCGGCGCCGCCGATCAGGTAGGCCAGCAGCACGGCCGGGCCGGCCATCTGGATGGCCGAGGCGGAACCGTAGAACAGCCCGGTGCCGATGGCGGAACCGAGGGCCATGAAACGGATGTGGCGGGCACTTAGCCCGCGTTTGAGACCTTGAGCTTGTTGCATGTCACGTCCTTAAATTGTTTTTGTGGTCGTGAGATCAGAAGGGGCTGCTGCGTAGCCCATTCGCGGGCACGCCCGCTCCCACAGGAATACCGCAGCTTTGTGCCGTACCTATGAGAGCGGGCGCGCCCGCAAAGGGCCGCAATGCGGCCCCCAGGGGCATTACAGGCTTGGCAGCACGCCCGCCGGCAACAAACCGGTCAGGCTGCCCTTGGCCAACAGTTCCACAGCCTTTTCGATGTCTGGCGCGAAGAAACGGTCACGGTCGTAGTGCGCCACTTCGCTGCGCAGCGCCTGGCGTGCCTTCTCCAGCTTGGCCGAAGTCTTCAGGCCCTTGCGCAGGTCCAGACCCTGGCAGGCGCCCAGCCATTCGATGGCCAGTACGCCACGGGTGTTTTCGGCCATTTCCCACAGGCGCTTGCCGGCAGCCGGGGCCATCGACACATGGTCTTCCTGGTTGGCCGAGGTTGGCAGGCTGTCGACGCTGTGCGGGTGCGACAGGGCCTTGTTCTCGCTGGCCAGGGCGGCAGCGGTCACCTGGGCGATCATGAAGCCGGAGTTCACCCCACCGTTTTCCACCAGGAACGGCGGCAGCTGGGACATGTGCTTGTCCATCATCAGCGAGATGCGGCGCTCGCTGAGCGAGCCGATTTCGGCAATGGCCAGGGCCAGGTTGTCGGCAGCCATGGCCACGGGCTCTGCGTGGAAGTTACCACCGGAAATCACGTCACCCTCGGCAGCGAACACCAGCGGGTTGTCCGACACAGCGTTGGCTTCGACGCCCAGTACCTCGGCGGCCTGGCGCAGCTGGGTCAGGCACGCGCCCATGACCTGCGGCTGGCAGCGCAGCGAGTACGGGTCCTGAACCTTGTCACAGTTCTTGTGCGACAGCGACACTTCGCTGGAATCGCCCAGCAGGTCGCGGAAGCAGGCGGCGGTGTCGATCTGGCCGCGCTGGCCACGCGCTTCGTGGATACGCGCATCGAACGGCGAACGCGAGCCCAATACGGCTTCGACGCTTAGGCCGCCGCAGGCGATGGCGGCGGCATACAGGTCTTCGGCCTGGAACAGGCCACGCAGGGCATAGGCGGTGGACGCCTGGGTGCCGTTGAGCAGGGCCAGGCCTTCTTTGGCAGCCAGGGTCAGCGGTTCGAGGCCGGCAACCGCCAGGGCTTCGGTAGCCGACAGCCATTGGCCCTTGTAGCGGGCTTTGCCTTCACCCAGCAGCACCAGCGACATGTGCGCCAGCGGTGCCAAGTCGCCGGAAGCACCCACGGAGCCTTTCAGCGGGATGTGCGGATAGACTTCGGCGTTTACCAGGGCAATCAGGGCGTCGATGACTTTGCGACGAATGCCGGAAAAGCCACGGCTGAGGCTGTTGATTTTCAGCACCATGATCAACCGCACCAGGTCGTCATCCAGCGGCGCGCCGATACCGGCGGCGTGGGACAGCACCAGCGAGCGCTGCAGGTTTTCCAGGTCGTGGCTGGCAATGCGGGTCGAGGCCAACAGGCCGAAACCGGTGTTGATGCCGTAGGCGGTGCGGTCTTCGGCAATGATTTGCTCGACGCAGGCAACGCTGGCGTCGATGGCCGGCGCGGCGCTGGCATCCAGTTGCAGGCGCACGGGCGCGGCGTGGATCGCGCGCAGCTGGGCCAAGGTCAGGGTGCCAGGCTTGAGGGTGAGTTCGGTCACTTTGCTACTCCAATCGCGTGGAGCCGCAGGCCCGTCGTTGGGTGCCTGCGCGCTCCTTCTTGTTGTTCAGTATCACCCCTTGCGGGGTGCGATCCAAAGCGTGGCGATCAGCCAGTGATCATCGGCAGGTCCAGGCCCTGCTCTTTGGCGCAGTCGATGGCGATGTCATAACCGGCATCGGCGTGGCGCATGACGCCAGTCCCTGGATCGTTGGTCAGTACGCGGGCGATACGCTCGGCAGCTTCATCGGTACCGTCACAGACGATGACCATGCCCGAGTGCTGCGAGAAGCCCATGCCCACACCACCGCCGTGGTGCAGCGACACCCAGGTGGCGCCGCCTGCAGTGTTCAGCAGGGCGTTGAGCAGTGGCCAATCGGAAACGGCGTCCGAACCATCACGCATGGCTTCGGTTTCGCGGTTGGGGCTGGATACCGAACCCGAGTCCAGGTGGTCACGGCCGATCACCACCGGTGCCGACAGCTCGCCGCTGCGGACCATTTCGTTGAAGGCCAGGCCCAGCTTGGCGCGAAGGCCCAGGCCAACCCAGCAGATACGCGCCGGCAGGCCCTGGAAGCTGATGCGCTCGCGGGCCATGTCCAGCCAGCGGTGCAGGTGGGCGTCGTCGGGGATCAGTTCCTTGACCTTGGCGTCGGTCTTGTAGATGTCCTCTGCCTCGCCAGACAGCGCCGCCCAGCGGAACGGGCCGATACCACGGCAGAACAGCGGGCGGATGTAGGCAGGGACGAAGCCTGGGAAGTCGAAGGCATTGGCCACGCCTTCTTCCTTGGCCATCTGACGGATGTTGTTGCCGTAGTCGAAGGTCGGGATGCCCTGTTTCTGGAAGTCCAGCATGGCCTGTACGTGCACGGCCATCGACTGCTTGGCGGCCTTGACCACTGCAGCCGGTTCGGTCTGCGCACGATCGCGGTACTGTTCCCAGGTCCAGCCGGCAGGCAGGTAGCCGTTCAGCGGGTCGTGGGCGCTGGTCTGGTCGGTGACCATGTCCGGGCGCACGCCACGCTTGACCAGCTCTGGCAGGATTTCGGCGGCGTTGCCGTGCAGGGCGATGGAAATGGCCTTGCCTTCGGCGGTGTACTTGGCGATGCGCGCCAGGGCGTCGTCAAGGTCAGTGGCCTGCTCGTCTACGTAGCGGGTTTCCAGACGGAAGTCGATGCGGCTCTGCTGGCACTCGATGTTCAGCGAGCAGGCACCGGCCAGGGTAGCGGCCAGTGGCTGCGCGCCACCCATGCCGCCGAGGCCTGCTGTGAGCACCCACTTGCCTTTCAGGCTGCCACCGTAGTGCTGGCGACCGGCTTCGACGAAGGTTTCATAGGTGCCCTGAACGATGCCTTGGCTGCCGATGTAGATCCAGCTGCCAGCGGTCATCTGGCCGTACATGGCCAGGCCCTTGGCGTCCAGTTCGTTGAAATGTTCCCAGTTGGCCCAGTGTGGCACCAGGTTGGAGTTGGCGATCAACACGCGCGGGGCGTTGCTGTGGGTCTTGAACACGCCGACCGGCTTGCCCGACTGCACCAGCAGGGTTTCGTCGTCTTCCAGGCGGGTCAGGGTTTCGACGATCTTGTCGTAGCATTCCCAGTTACGGGCGGCGCGGCCGATACCGCCGTACACCACCAGTTCTTTCGGGTTTTCCGCGACCTGCGGGTCGAGGTTGTTCATCAGCATGCGCAGTGGCGCTTCGGTCAGCCAGCTTTTGGCGGTCAGCTTGTTGCCACGTGGGGCACGGATTTCAACGTCACGGTATTTGTTGTTGTCGGTCACGGGAAAGGTCCTCTGCGGTCGTCCGCGGGCGGGTATGTCGTGGTGAATATACAAACACACCTTTACTTGTATGTACAAGCATGGACAACCAAAATAATTGGACCTGTGCGTTCCTGGCTTGGGTTTTGTGGTGGTGCATAGATCGAGCGCCGCGCGGGCGGCGCTCGATCTCACAGGCAATGAAAATGCATTGCCAAGCCCATCAGCGCAAAATGAGCTCGATCAAGCAAAACCGCCCCTGAACCTCCAGCCCAAGCAACTCGTCGTTGCCCTCCAGCCGCAGGCAGTCATACAACCCCAACCGCTGCGTCTCACGCCCGGCAACGCCAACCTCGACCTGGCTACCGGCCGCAAACAACAGCACCGTCGACGCCGAGCTGTACAACCGGCTGGTGCCATCGAACCACTGCAACCGCGCCCGATACCGCTGCGGCGCATAGATCAGGTTGAAATCGCGGATCGCCCCCCCCAGCAGCTTGCAACTGACCTGGCTTTCACCGCTGAAGGCAAAGGCATCGAACGGCAGCAACGGCCGGCTGGCCTGGCCGTCGACCATCAAGCGCATGCCGTCGCCCTGCAGCACGGTGATGATTCGCTGATAACCGGCGAAGGTGGAAAAACCACCCGACTCTTCGATATCGGCAATCGACAGGCGCCAGCCAAAGCCATCCAGGCCCTCGCCACTGTCGCGGGTAATTTCTTCGGTGAAACCGCCACCGTTCTTCCACGGCATGCGCGGGTAATCCTGCGCACGCAACAACTGCAGCTGGCTCATTTACTGAAACGTCCTTCCAGGCGATGACGGGAACCGGGGTGGATCAGCCGTGCAGCGGTCACCGGCTGGCGGCCGGACCAGGTACGGCGGCGAATCAGCAGGCACGGCTCGCCCCGCTCGATCTGCAGCAGGCGGCACTCTTCCGGCTCGGCCAGAATGGCCTCGACCACGTGCTCACCTTCGGTCAGCGGCGCCACCTGGGACAGGTAGGCGTAAGGCGTCTGCCGGGTGAAGTCCTGCTTGAGGTAGTCGGGGGCAATGGCCGCGTTGACGTAGCGGTCCTCGATCTGCACCGGCACGCCGTTCTCGAAATGCACGATCAGCGAGTGGAACACGCGCTGGCCTTCGCGCATGTCCAGGGCCAAGGCCCGCTCGGAGCCGGCGGCTTCCTCATTGAGGGTGATCACCTGGCAGCTATGCTGGTGGCCGCGCGCGGCAATTTCGTCGGCAATGTTGTTGACTTCGAACAGCGCCGAACGGCCCTTGGGCTCGGCCACGAAGGTGCCGACCCCTTGCATGCGCACCAGCAGCCCTTCGGCGGTGAGTTCACGCAGGGCACGGTTGATGGTCATGCGGCTGAAGCCCAGCTCGCTGACCAGTTCACTCTCCGAGGGGACCCGGTGATGGGGTGGCCAGCTGCCGTTGTCGATCTGCTGGATGATCATCTGTTTGACCCGGGCGTACAACGGCGCCGGGCCCTCGCCCATCTGGGCAACCAGCGCGGAGACAGGAGGTGTCGGCACGGCGTTGGATCCTTGTGCATATGGAGTGAGCGGTAGCTTGCCGCAGTTTACCCGGCAGGCAAACGGCTGTATATGTATATACAAGTTAACAATAACAGGATTTGCACAGATGTCCGCCTACTTCGCCGAACGCGCCCTGCTCCCCACGGGCTGGGCCAGCCATGTCCGTATCGAGGTCGCCAGCGATGGCCATGTGGCCCGCATCGAGCCCGGCGCTTCGGCCGAAGGCGCCGAGCGCCTGGCCGGCCCGCTGCTGCCCGGCATGCCCAATCTTCACTCGCATGCCTTCCAGCGCGCCATGGCGGGCCTGGCGGAAGTGGCCGGCAACCCCAACGACAGCTTCTGGACCTGGCGCGACCTGATGTACCGCCTGGTCGGGCAGATCACGCCGGACCAGTTGCAGATCATCGCCCGCCAGCTGTACATCGAAATGCTCAAGGCCGGCTACACCTCGGTGGCGGAATTCCACTACGTGCACCATGACCAGGCCGGCAAGCCCTACGCGGACCCGGCCGAACTGTCCTGCCGCATCAGCGCGGCCGCAGCCGACAGCGGCATAGGCCTGACCTTGCTGCCGGTACTGTACAGCCACGCAGGCTTCGGCGGCCAAGCACCGAACGACGGGCAGCGGCGCTTCATCAACTCCACCGAACAGTACCTGAAGCTGCAGGCACAACTGGCCCCGCTGCTGGCCGCGCAACCGGCGCAGCAACTGGGCTTGTGCTTCCATTCACTGCGGGCGGTAACGCCTGGGCAAATCGCCGATGTGCTGGCAGCCAGCGCCCCACAATGCCCGGTGCATATCCACATCGCCGAGCAGCAGAAGGAGGTGGACGATTGCCTGGCCTGGAGTGGCCTGCGTCCATTGCAGTGGCTGTACGAACATGTGGACGTGAACCCGCGCTGGTGCCTGGTGCACGCCACCCACGCCGAGCCGGACGAGGTCACCGCCATGGCCCGCAGTGGCGCGGTGGCTGGGCTGTGCCTGACGACCGAAGCCAACCTGGGCGACGGGATATTCCCGGCGGTGGACTTCCTGGCCCAGGGCGGGCGCATGGGCATTGGTTCGGACAGCCATGTGTCGCTGAGCGTGGTGGAAGAACTGCGCTGGCTGGAGTATGGCCAGCGGCTACGGGACCAGCGACGCAATCGCCTGTATCGTGGCGACCAGCCGATGGTCGGGCGCACGCTGTACGACGCTGCACTGGCAGGCGGCGCGCAGGCGCTGGGGCAGGCGGTCGGGGAGCTGGCCGTGGGCAAGCGCGCCGACTGGCTGGTGCTCGATGGGCAGGACCCTTACATCGCCATGGCGGATGGCGACGCCATTCTCAACCGCTGGCTGTTCGCCGGTGGGGATCGCCAGGTACGCGACGTGATGGTGAACGGACAGTGGGTGGTGCGCCAGGGTCGGCATGCGCAGGAAGCGGAAAGCGCGCAGGCATTTGCCGGCGTGCTGCGCCAGCTCTTGGGTTGAGCGTATTGGGGCTGCAAAGCAGCCCCAAACATCAGTGCATTTTCACGATTTGCTGATCGGACGCTCGCCAGATCAACCGACTGGTGTCATACCCCTGCTGCCGCGCCTTGGACAGCAGGTTCTCGCGCTCCCAGGCCGGCAACGTCGGCGTGCGCGACAGAATCCACAGGTGCTTGCGGTCCGGGCTGCCGACCACCGCTGTGCGGTAGCGATCATCCACGTACAGAATCCAGTACTCGCCCCGCGCCACGCCAGGCACCAGCTTGGTGAACCAGTTATCGAACTCTACCCACAGCTTGTCGGTATGCCCCGGCTCCTGGATGCTGGCATGCCCTTCGGCGCGCAGCCATTCATCACCCATGGTACGGCAGCGGTTGAGCACGCCAAAGGTGCCGTCCGGCTTGAGGTTGTAGTGTGCCTCGGACTGCTCGCAGCCGGTCTGGTAGCGCATGGGCAGGCGCGCCAGTTCGAACCATTTGCCCTGGTAGCGCTTGAGGTCGACATTGCCAGCGGTTTTCGGCGCCAGCGGGTCGTGCACGGAGCCTGCGCAACCACCCAGCAGCAACGCCAGGCATACCCCCATCAGCAGGTACAGGCGCCTCATTTGAGGCCCTGCCCGGAGTACATCAGTACCTTGTCAGCCGCGTACTGCACGCTGATGAAGCTCTTCTCGTCCCCCCAGGTGCAGCTGCTCATGCCCAGCGCGCCCGAACACTCGGTCGGCGTGCCGAGCAACTGCTCGACCTCGGCCTTGTTCATACCGGCCTTGATCTTGGAATAGTTTTCCTGATTGATCTTGCTGCAGGCAGTCAGAACGACGCACAGCGACAACAGGGCGAGGGAACGCAACGACATGAAGGACACTCCTGGAAGATGATACAGGCGAGTGGCCTGCAGTGATCTTCGACGGGAAAATCCCTCCCTGGTTCCCTGCCCCACCCCCTTTGCCCCTACACCATTGGTCGGATGGCCATTACTGTGCGATTAATCACAAAGAAATAGTCGTTCGCCCAATAAAAAGGCCGCCCTGAGGGCGGCCTTGCATCGCGATGGCCTGCGCAGCAGGCCCTTCGGGCATCAGAACCTGGAACCAGGCTCCAGCAAAAAGTCCATCTCTTCGCTGGTACTCGGTCGCTCCAGCACCAGGTTGCGGTGCGGGAAACGCCCGAACCGGGCAATGACTCGCTGGTGCTGCTCGGCATAGTCGAGGAAGCCTTCGAACAGCCGGCGGGTAGCCTCTGGCTGCTCATCCAGCAGCATCTGATAGCGCTCGACACACAAGTTCTGCCAGTCCAGCACCTCGGCATGCTCCAGCACCAGCAGTACGAACACCCGCTGGATGGGCAACAGTTGATAGTCCCAGCCCTTCTGCAGCCCCTGCATGGCCACCACCTGGGCACGCCGGTCGCCCTCGAAGGCGCGCGGCGTGTCGCGGTAAATCATGCGCGGCAGCTGGTCCAGCAAGATCAGCAGGCCCAGCCAGCCCTGCGGGCTTTGCTGCCACTCGTCGAGCCCGCCCGCCAGGGCCTGCTCGACCAGGTCGCCAAACAGCGCATGGGCGTCGGCATCATGATGCTTGCCGAACCACAGCGTGCTCTTCTCGTCAGCCACGGCCTGGGCACTGGTGCCCCAACCGAACCACCACTCCAGCAACGGCTGCCAAGGTGCGAGCATGACTTACTCCTTGTGGTAGGCGGTGACGCGCTCGACCTCTTCCTTCGAGCCAAGGATCACCGACACGCGCTGGTGCAGGCTTTCTGGCTTGATGTCGAGGATGCGATCGTAACCGTTGGTGGAAGCGCCGCCGGCCTGTTCGATGATGAACGACATCGGGTTGGCTTCGTACATCAGGCGCAGCTTGCCCGGTTTGCTTGGCTCGCGGGCATCACGTGGGTACATGAACAGGCCGCCACGGGTCAGGATGCGGTGCACGTCGGCTACCATCGAGGCAATCCAGCGCATGTTGTAGTTCTTCTTCAGCGGGCCGGTTTCACCTGCCAGCAGTTCGCCAACGTAGCGTTGTACCGGGGCTTCCCAGTGACGCTGGTTGGACATGTTGATAGCGAACTCGGCGGTGGTGGCCGGCACCTGGATGTTTTCGTGAGTCAGTACGAAGCTGCCCAGCTCACGGTCCAGGGTAAAGCCCTTGACGCCGTTGCCCAGGGTCAGGATCAGCATGGTCTGCGGGCCGTAGATGGCATAGCCGGCGGCAACCTGCTCGGTGCCTGGCTGCAGGAAGGCTTCTTCGTTGAGGCTTTCGTTCTGGCTCAGGTACTGGTTAGGGCAACGCAGCACCGAGAAGATGGTGCCGACCGATACGTTGACGTCGATGTTCGACGAGCCGTCCAGTGGGTCGAAGACCAGCAAGTAGGCGCCTTTCGGGTACTTGCCCGGGATCTGGTAGGCGTTGTCCATTTCTTCGGACGCCATGCCGGCCAGGTGGCCGCCCCACTCGTTGGCTTCCAGCAGGATGTCGTTGGAAATCACGTCCAGTTTCTTCTGGACTTCGCCCTGCACGTTTTCAGTGCCCATGCTGCCCAGCACGCCGCCAAGGGCGCCTTTGGAGACGTGATGGCTGATTTCCTTGCACGCACGCGCCACCACTTCGATCAGGAAGCGCAGATCGGCAGGGGTATTGTTGCTGCGGGTCTGCTCAATCAGATAGCGACTCAGGGTAACGCGGGACATGTATGGCTCCGAATGGATGGGGGAGATAAAAAACCCCCGCAGTTTACAGGGAGAGTGGCGGGCTAGCGAGTGATGAGACTCGCCACGGCTCTCAGACGGCACAATAGGTCGGTAGTTCAGCCTTCGCCAGGCCGGTGGTCGGAGTGAGGGCCATTCGCGGGTGAACCCGCTCCCACAAGGATCTACACAGGCCTTGCAGCTGTAGATTTCCCTGTGGGAGCGGGTTTACCCGCGAAGAGATCAGCACAGGCTTACATCAATCCAGAGCCTTCCAGATCTCGTTGGCATATTCGCGAATGGTCCGGTCCGACGAGAACCAACCCATCCGCGCGGTGTTCAGCACCGCCATGCGCCACCATTCCTGCGGCGTGTGCCACAGGTCTTCGACCCGTCGCTGGGCATCCCAGTAGGCATCGAAATCGGCGCATACGAGGAAACGATCGTAGGCCACCAGGCCATCGATCAACCCGGTGTAGCGTGACGGGTCGTCTGACGAGAACACGCCGCTGCGAATGGCCTGCAACACATCGCTCAAGCGGCTGGAGGCGGCTATGGCGGCATTGGCACCAAAATCACCGGCCCGCTTGCGTGCCTCGACCTGCTGCGCGGTCAGGCCGAAGATGAACATATTGTCGGCCCCTACCTGCTCGCACATCTCTACGTTGGCGCCATCCAAGGTGCCGATGGTCAGCGCGCCATTGAGGCCGAACTTCATGTTGCTGGTGCCAGAGGCCTCGTAACCGGCGGTGGAAATCTGTTCGGAAAGGTCCGCCGCCGGAATGATGCTTTCGGCCAGGCTGACGTTGTAGTTAGGCAGGAACACCACCTTCAGCAAGCCGCGCACGGTCGGGTCGTTGTTCACCACCCGGGCGATGTCGTTGGCCAGCTTTATGATCAGCTTGGCCTGGTGGTAACTGGCCGCAGCCTTGCCAGCGAAGATCTTCACCCGCGGCACCCAATTGGTGCCTGGGTCATTGCGCATGGCCTGGTACAGCGCAACGGTGTGCAGGAGGTTCAGCAGCTGGCGCTTGTACTCGTGAATGCGTTTGACCTGCACGTCAAACAGCGCCTCGGGGTTGACCGTAACGCCAATGCGGTCCTGGATGATGCTGGCCAGGGCGCGTTTGCTGTGCAGGCGCTGGGCCGCGAACTGCTTGCGGAAACCGGCTTTGTCGGCGAACGGCACCAGGCCGGCCAGAAGCGCCTCCGGGTCGTCCTTGAGTTCCGGGCCAAGCGCCTCGACCAGCATCTCGGTCAGCTGAGGGTTGGACTGGTACAACCAGCGGCGGAAGGTAATGCCATTGGTCTTGTTGTTGATCCGTTGCGGATAGAGCTTGTGCAGTTCGGAAAACACCGTGCTCTTCATCAGCTTGCTGTGCAGCGCCGACACGCCGTTGACGCTGTGCGAGCCAAGAAACGCCAGGTTGCCCATGCGCACCCGACGGCCGTTGTCTTCTTCGATCAACGACACCGCGCGCAGCACGTCGAAATCGTGCAGGCCTTTGGCCCGCAAGGCATCGATATGGAAGGCATTGATCAGGTAGATGATCTGCATGTGCCGCGGCAGCATGCGCTCCATCAACGCTACCGGCCAGGTTTCCAGGGCTTCGGGCAACAGGGTGTGGTTGGTGTAGGCGAGCGTACCGACGGTCAGCTCCCAGGCCTTTTCCCAAGGCACTTCGTGCTGATCCACCAGTAACCGCATCAACTCCGCCACGGCAATCGAGGGGTGGGTGTCGTTGAGCTGGATGGCCGCCGCATCGGGCAGGTTGAGCAGGTCCTTGTGCATGTTCAGGTGACGGCGCAGCAAGTCCTGCAGCGAAGCCGACACAAAGAAATACTCCTGGCGCAGGCGCAACTCCTGACCGGCCTCGGTACTGTCAGCCGGGTACAGCACACGCGAGATGCTCTCGGCACGCGCCACTTCGGCCACCGCCCCCAGATGGTCACCGGCGTTGAAACGCTCCAAGTGCAGCTCTTCCAACGCCCGTGCACGCCACAAGCGCAGGGTATTGACGCTGGCTCCGCGCCAGCCGACCACCGGCGTATCGTAAGCCACCGCCCGCACCGTTTCACCGGGCGACCATACCTGGCGCGGGGTACCGCTGGCATCGTGCACGGTTTCGACACTGCCGCCGAAGCTGATCGGGTAGATCACCTCGGCGCGTTCGAACTCCCAGGGGTTGCCGAAATCCAGCCAGTTTTCAGTCTGCTCCTGCTGCCAGCCATCGACCACCGCCTGCCGGAACAGCCCGTGCTCGTAGCGGATGCCGTAGCCATGGGCAGCGATACCCAAGGTAGACATGCTCTCCATGAAGCATGCAGCCAGTCGGCCCAGGCCACCATTGCCCAACGCAGCATCCGGCTCAAGCAGACGAATACGTTCAAGGTCCACATCCAGCCCTTCCAGCGCATCGCGCGCGATGTCCAACAAGCCCAAGTTGCTCAGGCTGTCGTACAGCAGGCGGCCGATGAGGAACTCCAGGGAAAGGTAGTAGACCCGTTTCTGGCTGCGCCGATAGGCCTGACGCGTATGATCCATCCAGTGATCGACCATGTGATCGCGCGCAGCCAGGGCAATGGCTTCGAACCAGTCATGGTCGAAGGCGTGCTCCGGGTCCTTGCCGACCGCGTAGGTCAGCTTGTTCAGTACAGCAGCGCGAAAATCCGCGACTTCGGCGTCACGAGCTTTAGGTTCCTGGGACATGCGGCATCCTCGGGCAAGTTGACGAAAGCGGAGGGAGATTGATGAGACTAGACCCTTCGACCGGGAGTGACAGTTACGGTTCGCAGTTTTCATGCCGACGCTGCGATTCCGGCAAAAGGTTGTTCATAAATTGAACAATTCCGGTATCATCGCGCGCCCCAAGACCGTGATCCACCCTATAAAGATGAAAACGACCCTGATCGCCGCGGCCGAAGTCGACCGCCTGGAGACCTGGCAGCGCTATACCAGCAACATGTGCCATGGCTGCCATTCGACCTGCTGCACCCTGCCGGTGGAGGTGAAGATCAAGGATCTGATCCGTATCGGCGTGGTCGACGAGTTCGAAAAAGACGAACCGCCGAAGAACGTGGCTAAACGCTTGCAGAAGGAAGGCATCATCGAGCGCTTCAACCAGAAGTCGGGGATTTTCACCCTGACCCGGATGAGCAACGATGACTGCATGTACCTGGATCGTAAAAGCCGCCTGTGCACCATTTATGACAAGCGCCCGGATACCTGCCGCAACCACCCCAAGGTCGGGCCGCGGCCGGGGTATTGTGCGTACAAGCCCAAAGTGGTTGGGCGCTGATCCTGCGTTGCATTTGAGCCCCTGGGGCTGCTTTGCAGCCTCCAAAATCTCAAGGCAAAAAAAAACGCCCCCGGCCTTTCGACCGGGGGCGTTTTCATTCAGCCTGAGCTAACTCAGTTCTTGGCTTTCTTGGCAGCGCGGGTACGCTCGCCTTCGTCCAGGATCTTCTTGCGCAGACGGATCGACTTCGGCGTCACTTCGCACAGCTCGTCGTCCTGGATGAATTCCAGGGCCTGCTCGAGGGTGTGGCGAACTGGCGGTACCAGGGCGATGACTTCGTCTTTGCCCGAAGCACGCATGTTGTCGAGCTTCTTGCCTTTGGTCGGGTTCACGCCCAGGTCGTTATCGCGGCTGTTCAGGCCGATGATCTGACCGTTGTAGATCTCCTGGCCGTGTTCAACGAACAGCTTGCCACGTGCCTGCAGGGTTTCCAGCGAGTAGGTCAGCGCCTTGCCGGTCTCGACCGAAACCAGTACACCGTTGAGGCGGCCGGACATTTGGCCCGACTTCATGGTGTCGTAGCGATCGAAGATCGAGGTCAGGATGCCTGCACCGTTGGTCAGGGTCAGGAACTGGTTACGGAAACCGATCAGACCACGGGCTGGAATGTTGTACTCCAGGCGAACACGGCCTTTGCCATCCGGAACCATGTTGGTCAGGTCGCCTTTACGCAGACCCATCTCTTCCATCACCTTGCCCTGGGATTCTTCAGGGATGTCGATGGTGACGTTCTCGAACGGTTCCTGCTTGACGCCGTCGACTTCGCGGATGATCACTTCAGGACGGCCCACAGCCATCTCGAAGCCTTCACGACGCATGGTTTCGATCAGTACCGACAGGTGCAGCTCACCACGGCCCGAAACCTTGAACTTGTCTGGGGAATCGGTTTCCTGAACGCGCAGAGCAACGTTGTACAGCAGCTCCTTGTCCAGACGGTCCTTGATGTTACGGCTGGTGACGAACTTGCCTTCTTTACCGCAGAACGGCGAGTCGTTGACCTGGAAGGTCATCGAAACGGTTGGCTCGTCAACGGTCAGCGGCTTCATCGCTTCTACCGCGTCCGGGGCGCACAGGGTGTCGGAGATGAACAGCTCGTCGAAACCGCTGATGCAGACGATGTCGCCAGCCTGGGCTTCTTCGACGTCGATGCGGTGCAGGCCATGGTGACCCATCAGCTTCAGGATACGGCCGTTACGCTTCTTGCCGTTGGTGTCGATGGCGACAACCGGGGTGTTCGGCTTGACGCGACCACGGGCGATACGGCCAACACCGATAACGCCGAGGAAGCTGTTGTAGTCCAGTGCCGAGATTTGCATCTGGAACGGGCCGTCACGGTCAACGGAAGGAGCCGGTACGTTGTCGATGATCGACTGGTACAGGGCGGTCATGTCTTCGCCCATTTCGGTGTGGTCCAGACCGGCAATGCCGTTCAGGGCCGAGGCGTAGACCACTTTGAAGTCCAGCTGCTCGTCGGTAGCGCCGAGGTTGTCGAACAGGTCGAAGATCTGGTCCAGAACCCAGTCAGGACGTGCGCCCGGACGGTCAACCTTGTTGATCACGACGATTGGCTTCAGGCCGGCTTCGAAGGCCTTCTTGGTCACGAAGCGGGTTTGCGGCATTGGGCCGTCCTGGGCGTCGACCAGCAGCAGCACGGAGTCGACCATCGACATTACACGCTCAACCTCGCCACCGAAGTCGGCGTGGCCGGGGGTGTCGACGATGTTGATGTGGTAGCCGTTCCAGTTGATGGCGGTGTTTTTCGCCAGAATGGTAATACCGCGCTCTTTTTCCTGGTCGTTGGAGTCCATGACGCGCTCGTCGTTGAGCTCGTTACGCTCCAGAGTGCCGGACTGACGCAGGAGTTTGTCGACCAGGGTGGTTTTACCATGGTCAACGTGGGCGATGATGGCGATGTTACGCAGATTTTCGATCACAAGTGTATCTCGATCAGAGGATTCGGTTGCCGCCCAGTGTAGGCGGCCAATATGTACTGTTTAAGGCTCAGCGGGCCCGGCGGTCGGGAGGGCGATGGCGGATACTGCCGCCATACAGCCCCGGCGTCTTATGTCGGACGATAAACACGCACATTGGCATGTCCCTCACTGAGCAGGTGGTGTGCGTGCAAACGGCTCATCACACCCTTGTCGCAATACAGCAAGTACTGGCGCGTGGGGTCCAGGTGCTTGAACTTGCTGTTGATGGCATAAAACGGCATGGCCTGGACTTCGATACCGTCCAGCACCAGAGGTTCGTCTTCCTGGGCATCAGGGTGACGAATGTCGATGACGATCTGCCCCGACAGAGCCTCGGTCACTTCCTCGATTTCGACGTCCTTGCCCAGCTCGTCGATCACATGGTCGATGGAGATGAGCTTGGCGCGTTCCAGGGCGCGCTCCAGCACCGCCATGTCGAACTGCTTCTCTTCATGCTCCATGCGGTGGCGCTTGGCATGGGTGGTCGGGTTCACCGAAATCACGCCGCAGTATTCTGGCATGTGCTTGGCGAAGTCGGCGGTGCCGATTTCGTTGGCCTGGTCGATGATGTCCTGCTTGTGGCTCGCCAGCAGAGGGCGCAGCACCAGCTTGTCGGTGGCCGAGTCGATGATCGACAGGTTCGGCAAGGTCTGGCTGGATACCTGGGAGATCGCCTCGCCGGTCACCAGCGCGTCGATTTCCAGGCGGTCGGCCATGTGCGCGGCACCGCGCAGCATCATGCGCTTGAGGGTCACACCCATGTAGCTGTTGTCGACCTTGTTGAGGATCTCGCCAACCACCTCTTCGAACGGCACGCTGATGAACAGCACGCGCTGGCTGCTGCCGTACTTTTTCCACAGGTAGTGGGCCACTTCCATCACGCCCAGCTCGTGGGCACGGCCGCCGAGGTTGAAGAAGCAGAAGTGGGTCATCAGGCCACGGCGCATCATCTGGTAAGCCGCCACGGTGGAGTCGAAGCCACCGGACATCAGCACCAGGGTCTGCTCCAGGGCGCCCAGCGGGTAACCGCCGATGCCCTGGTGCTGGTTGTGGATGACGTACAGGCGCTGGTCGCGGATTTCGATGCGCACCAGCACTTCGGGCTTCTTCAGCTCGATGCCGGCGGCGCCACACTGCTGGCGCAGCTGGCTGCCGACGTAACGGTCGACGTCCATCGAGGTGAAGTCATGGTGGCCACCGCGCTTGCAGCGCACGGCGAAGTGCTTGCCGGCCAGCAGGTGACCGAAGTGGTGCTTGCACTTGGCGACGATGTCGTCGAAGTCACCCAGCGGGTATTCCTCTACCTGCAGGAAGTGGGTGATACCCGGCGTGCAGGTGAGGCGCTCGATCATCTCGCGCTGGACTTTTTCGTCCTCGATGCGGGTGACCACTTCGAGATTGTCCCAGACACCATCGACCGCGAGCTCAGGATCGAGGTCCTTGAGCACGTTGCGGATGTTCTTGGCGAGCTGGCGGATGAAACGCTTGCGCACCGGCCGGCTCTTGATGGTGATTTCTGGGAAGACTTTGACGATAAGTTTCATTGGTTAACAGCGCGCGCAGGGCCTGCCGAAAATGAGGGGCGCGAATTATATCGGAAATTGCTCAGGATTTGACCAACTTTTGATCAGAAGCTTTGAGATAAATGCATGAGGCGGGTTTTGTGCCGCCTGTTCCGGCCTTTTCGCGTGCAAACCCGCGGAAAGCCCTCAAAGAAAGCACAAAGCCCAGATCGCGCACTGTATTGGTGCGCTGACACCAAAACTCGCATCTAAAGGGTGCATTTTTACCCGCCACCCCTACGCCAAATGCCCACAAACGCCCCCTTTTATCCCGCCTTCGCCATTTTCGGGCACTGGCATGCAATTTGCTCCCTTGTGAGGCAGGTAAGCTTGGCCGACTATCCGCGCCCGGCAACACCCTTTTTCCAGGGCAGCGGCCCACCGCGCTCTAGACCATCCGGAGGACAACATGTCGAAGTCGGTTCAACTCATCAAAGATCATGACGTCAAGTGGATTGATCTGCGTTTCACGGACACCAAAGGCATTCAGCACCACGTGACCATGCCGTCGCGTGATGCGCTGGACGAAGACTTCTTCGAAGTCGGCAAGATGTTCGACGGTTCCTCCATCGCTGGCTGGAAAGGCATCGAAGCCTCCGACATGATCCTGATGCCGGTCGACGACACTGCCGTCCTGGACCCGTTCACCGAAGAGCCAACCCTGATCATCACCTGCGACATCGTCGACCCGTCGAGCATGCAGGGCTACGATCGCGACCCACGCGCCATCGCCAAGCGTGCCGAAGAGTACCTGAAGAGCACCGGCATCGGTGACACCGTCTTCGCCGGCCCAGAGCCTGAGTTCTTCATCTTCGACGAAGTGAAGTTCAAGTCGGACATTTCCGGCTCGATGTTCAAGATCTTCTCCGAGCAAGGCTCGTGGATGACCGACGCTGACGTGGAAGGCGGCAACAAAGGCCACCGTCCAGGCGTGAAAGGCGGCTACTTCCCGGTTCCGCCGTTCGACCACGACCACGAAATCCGTACTGCCATGTGCAACGCACTGGAAGAAATGGGCCAGACCGTTGAAGTTCACCACCACGAAGTGGCGACTGCCGGCCAGAACGAAATCGGCGTCAAGTTCAACACCCTGGTGAAAAAGGCTGACGAAGTACAGGCGCTGAAATACGTCGTGCACAACGTTGCCGACGCCTACGGCCGTACCGCCACCTTCATGCCTAAGCCTCTGTACGGCGACAACGGCTCGGGCATGCACGTACACATGTCGATCTGGAAAGACGGCAAGAACACCTTCTCGGGTGAAGGCTATGCCGGCCTGTCCGACACCGCCCTGTACTTCATCGGCGGTATCATCAAGCACGGTAAGGCCCTGAACGGCTTCACCAACCCGTCGACCAACTCCTACAAGCGTCTGGTCCCAGGCTTCGAAGCCCCGGTAATGCTGGCCTACTCGGCTCGCAACCGTTCCGCCTCGATCCGTATTCCTTACGTCGGCAGCCCGAAAGCCCGCCGTATCGAAGCCCGCTTCCCGGACCCATCGGCCAACCCGTACCTGGCCTTCGCGGCCCTGCTGATGGCTGGCCTGGATGGCATCCAGAACAAGATCCACCCAGGCGACGCGGCCGACAAGAACCTGTACGACCTGCCACCAGAAGAAGCCAAGAACATCCCGCAAGTGTGCGGCAGCCTGAAAGAGGCTCTGGAAGAGCTGGACAAAGGCCGCGCGTTCCTGACCAAGGGCGGCGTGTTCTCCGACGACTTCATCGATGCCTTCATCGAGCTGAAGAGCGAAGAGGAAATCAAGGTCCGCACCTTCGTACACCCGCTGGAATACGAGCTGTACTACAGCTGCTGATCTGATCGGCGCCTCGTGCCGGTGACGTGATCATAACGGCCTCCCTCGGGAGGCCGTTTTCGTTTCTGCACGCCCTGCAGAAGCACCGCCACCCCGCCATCACGCTATGCTCTATCTTGGTGCACAAATTGACACCGTGCCCTCATTTGCTCCCCAATCTGGGTCAAGTTAAACGTTTCATCCAGACTTTCTGGTCCGAAGTTGCGCAGATCCAGGCCTTTATCGGCAAATTCCGCTTCTTTTCGGAGCTTTGGTTTGTTTCTTGCATTTTCTTGCCGAGAGTCTCGCACCAGCGGAACCACCCCGCGTCCGGCCCAGGCCAAAGCAGTGCCGGGCAAGCGCCAAAAGAGGTCAACGACGCCTTATGACCATCAGCGATGCACAGCACCGTCTGCTTCTGGACAACCTGACTACCGCCACGTTGCTGCTCAACGCCGAGCTGCGCCTGGAGTACATGAACCCGGCAGCGGAAATGCTGCTGGCCGTCAGTGGCCAGCGTAGCCATGGGCAGTTCATCAGCGAGCTGTTCACCGAATCGACCGAGGCACTCAGCTCGCTGCGCCAGGCGGTCGAGCAGGCGCACCCATTCACCAAGCGTGAAGCACAGCTCACTTCGCTGACCGGGCAGACCATCACCGTCGACTACGCGGTAACGCCAATCCTGCATCAGGGCCAGACCCTGCTGTTGCTTGAGGTGCACCCACGCGACCGGCTGCTGCGCATCACCAAGGAAGAGGCTCAGCTGAGCAAGCAGGAAACCACCAAGATGCTGGTGCGCGGCCTGGCCCATGAAATCAAGAACCCCCTTGGCGGCATCCGTGGCGCGGCCCAGTTGCTGGCCCGCGAACTGCCCGAGGAAGGCCTGCGCGACTACACCAACGTGATCATCGAAGAGGCCGACCGCCTGCGTAACCTGGTCGACCGCATGCTCGGCTCGAACAAGCTGCCATCGCTGGCCATGACCAACATTCACGAAGTGCTCGAGCGGGTCTGCAGCCTGGTCGACGCTGAAAGCCAGGGCTGCATCACTTTGGTGCGCGATTACGACCCTAGCCTGCCGGACGTATTGATCGACCGCGAGCAGATGATCCAGGCCGTACTCAATATCGTACGCAATGCCATGCAGGCGATCAGCTCGCAGAATGAGCTGCGGCTGGGCCGCATTACCTTGCGCAGTCGCGCCTTGCGCCAGTTCACCATCGGCCACGTGCGCCACCGCCTGGTGGCGCGGGTCGAGATCATCGACAACGGCCCGGGCATCCCGCCGGAACTGCAGGACACTCTCTTCTATCCCATGGTCAGTGGCCGCCCGGACGGCACCGGGCTGGGCCTGGCCATTACCCAGAACATCATCAGCCAGCACCAGGGCCTGATCGAGTGTGAAAGCCACGCAGGCCACACCGCCTTCTCGATCTACCTGCCCCTGGAACAAGGAGCCACCGCCTCATGAGCCGAAGTGAAACCGTATGGATCGTCGACGATGATCGCTCCATCCGCTGGGTCCTGGAAAAAGCCCTGCAACAAGAAGGCATGACCACCCAGAGCTTCGACAGCGCAGACGGTGTGATGGGGCGCCTGGCGCGCCAGCAACCGGACGTGATCATCTCCGACATTCGCATGCCTGGCGCCAGCGGCCTCGACTTGCTGGCACAGATCCGCGAACAGCACCCGCGCCTGCCGGTGATCATCATGACCGCCCATTCCGACTTGGACAGCGCGGTGGCCTCGTACCAGGGGGGGGCCTTCGAGTACCTGCCCAAGCCATTCGACGTCGACGAAGCGGTCTCGCTGGTCAAGCGTGCCAACCAGCACGCTCAGGAACAGCAGGGCCTGGATGTGCCACAGAACCTGGCGCGTACCCCGGAAATTATCGGTGAAGCCCCGGCGATGCAGGAGGTGTTCCGCGCCATCGGCCGCCTCAGCCACTCCAACATCACCGTGCTGATCAACGGCGAGTCCGGCACCGGCAAAGAGCTGGTGGCCCACGCCCTGCACCGGCACAGCCCGCGCGCGGCGTCGCCGTTCATTGCCCTGAACATGGCCGCCATCCCCAAGGACTTGATGGAATCGGAGCTGTTCGGCCATGAAAAGGGGGCCTTCACCGGCGCTGCCAACCTGCGCCGGGGCCGTTTCGAGCAGGCCGATGGCGGTACGCTGTTCCTCGACGAAATCGGTGACATGCCTGCCGACACCCAGACCCGCCTGCTGCGCGTGCTGGCCGATGGCGAGTTCTATCGTGTGGGCGGCCATGTACCGGTCAAGGTCGACGTGCGCATCATCGCCGCCACCCACCAGAACCTGGAGTCACTGGTGCAAGCCGGCAAGTTCCGTGAGGACTTGTTCCACCGCCTGAACGTGATCCGTATCCATATCCCGCGCCTGGCCGACCGCCGCGAAGACATCCCCGCGCTCGCCCGCCACTTCCTTGCCCGGGCCGCTCAGGAGCTGGCGGTCGAGCCGAAGGTCCTCAAGCCTGAGACCGAAGAGTTCATCCGCAACCTGCCCTGGCCGGGCAACGTGCGGCAGATGGAAAACACTTGCCGCTGGATCACCGTGATGGCTTCCAGCCGCGAAGTGCTGATCGGCGACCTGCCGCCCGAGCTTCTGAACCTGCCACAGGACGCCGCACCGGTGACCAACTGGGAGCAGGCCCTGCGCCAGTGGGCCGACCAGGCGTTGGCGCGCGGGCAGACCAACCTGCTGGACAGCGCAGTGCCCAGCTTTGAACGGATCATGATCGAGACGGCGCTCAAGCACACCGCCGGACGGCGCCGGGATGCCGCGCTGTTGCTGGGTTGGGGGCGTAATACCCTGACGCGCAAGATCAAGGAGCTGGGGATGAATGTGGCAGGTGGGGATGACGAGGAAGGTGACGAGCACTGAGTGCTGGGTTAGCCCGTAAGATCTCTGGGGCTGCTGCGCAGCCCATCGCGACACAAGGCCGCTCCCACAGGACGCCGCTCAGTTCAGAGGCGGTGCTATCCCTGCGGGAGCGGCCTTGTGTCGGGATAGGCCTGCGAAGCAGGCCCGGCTTTTCAGCCCCGATGCACCGATCCTGTGCCCCATGCACCGCTCAAAGGCACAAATCCCCTCAAAACCCGGCCAATTCCACCTCAAAGCCCAACATTCACGGGCTTTGCAAAACTGGCACGCCCCCTGCAATAGCTAATACATACCCAGTTTCGGGGGCCCTGGTACAGGCAGGCCGGGAAATCCCCTCTTTTATTCGCAGCATCGCCCGTTTTGGGGACCTCGGTACAGGCAGGCCGGGAAATCCCCCCTTTATACGCAGCACCCCTTTTGGGGACCCTGGTACAGGCAGGCCGGGAAATCCCCTCTTTTATTCGTGCAATTTCACCTGCACACGCCAGCGCCCGTCGTCCTCTGCACCGCTCCACTCGCCGTGCAGGGGGCGCGCGGCCACCACCGTCAGCAACAACCCTTCCTGGCTGTTCTGTACCCGCCAGCTCACCGGCTTGCCCTGCAGGCTCAGTTGCCCCTGCTGGGCCTTGCCCTGGGCCTGGAACAGCAATGCCACTGTACCTTCCACGTTCTCGCCGTGCAGCTTGGGCTCTTCGTTGAACCACAGCTGCAGGCCGTCCTGCACCACTTGCACCTGCTGCAGCTCACGCTCGTCGGGCGTAGTCAGGCGACCAATCATTAGCCCCACCATCAAGCCGACAATCGCCAACGACAGCATCACCCGCGGGAAGGCCTTCGAACGCACGTCCGGTTCAGGGGTAGAATGCCCGTCATCTTCACGCTTGGAGCCGTGCATGTTTCACGTCATCCTTTTTCAACCAGAAATTCCGCCGAATACCGGCAACATCATTCGCCTGTGCGCCAACAGCGGCTGCCACCTGCACCTGATCGAACCCATCAGTTTCGAACTGGATGACAAGCGCCTGCGCCGCGCGGGGCTGGACTACCACGAGTATGCCACGCTCAAGCGCCACGAGAGCCTGGCCGGATGCCTGGAAAGCCTGGGCAACCCACGGCTGTTCGCCTTCACCACCAAGGGCTCGCACCCCTTCCACGAAGTGGCTTACCAGCCGGGCGATGCGTTCCTGTTCGGGCCAGAGAGCCGCGGGTTGCCGGCCGAGGTGTTGGACAGCCTGCCGGCCGAACAACGCCTGCGCCTGCCGATGCGGCCGGGGTGCCGTAGCTTGAACCTGTCCAATACCGTGGCGGTGACGGTGTACGAGGCATGGCGGCAGAACGGGTTCGCTGGTAGCTGATCGCCCTTGCAGGCAACAAAAAAGCGCCCCTAGAGGCGCTTTTTCGATACAGGCAGAATTACTGCACGGTCGGCACTTCGCCCGCTTCCTGCATGCGCTGCATTTCTTGCGCGTACAGGGCATCGAAGTTGACAGGCGACAGCATCAGCGCCGGGAACGAACCGCGGGTCACCAGGCTGTCCAGGGTTTCACGGGCGTAAGGGAACAGGATGTTCGGGCAGAACGCGCCCAGGGTGTGGCTCATCGAAGGCGCATCGAGGTTGGCGATCAGGAAGATACCGGCCTGCTGCACTTCAGCGATGAAGGCCACTTCGTCACCGTTCTTGACGGTTACCGACAGGGTCAGCACCACCTCGTGGAAGTCGCCTTCCAGGGCTTTCTGCTTGGTGTTCAGGTCCAGCGCAACGCTCGGCTCCCAAGTCTGGCGGAAGATCTGCGGGCTTTTCGGGGCTTCGAACGACAGGTCACGCACATAGATGCGTTGCAGGGAGAACTGAGGGCTGTTGTCTTCTGCAGCAGCGCCGTTGGTCTGTTGGTCAGTCATGGCAGATCCTTATCCTAATGTTTTTGAATGCAGTGCAAATCAGGCCGCCAGCAGCGCGTCGAGCTTGCCGGCGCGCTCCAGGGCATAGAGGTCATCGCATCCACCGACATGGGTGCTGCCGATCCAGATCTGCGGCACCGACGTACGGCCGGCCTTCTGGCTCATCTCGGCGCGAACTTGCGGCTTGCCGTCCACCTTGATTTCCTCGAAGGCCACGCCCTTGCTCTCGAGCAGGTACTTGGCGCGCATGCAGTAGGGGCAGTAGTCGCTGGAATAGACGATGACGGGCTTCATATCACTTCACCAGGGGCAGGTTATCGGCTTTCCAGCTGGAAACGCCACCGCTCAGTTTGGCGGCGGTGTAGCCAGCCTTGAGCAGTTCGCGGCAGTGGGTGCCGGACTGCTGGCCCATTGCGTCGACGACGATCAGGGTCTTTTCTTTGTGCTTCTCCAGCTCGCTCATGCGGGCGGCCAGTTTGTCCTGCGGAATGTTGATCGCACCGACGATGTGACCGGCCGAATATTCCTTGGCCGGGCGAATGTCGACCACCAGGCCCTTCTCGGCATTGACCAGGGCCGTCAGCTGGCCATTGCTCAGGCTCTGGCCGCCGCGACGGATTTCGTTGATCAGCAGCAGGACCAGCAGAATGAGGAAGATCGCAACCAGGATGTAGTGATCTGTCGCGAATTGAATCAGGTGAGCAACCATCAGCGGTGTTCCAGGCGATTGAAAATGCCGGCCAGTATACACAGCCCCCCAGTGCCACCAAAGCCCGACGGGCCGGCCGGAAAGGTACCTTCATGTTGCCGCATTGGCCGCGCTGGTCAGGGAACAGGACGAATATTCGCCGCAGGTGGCGTATTTGCCCTAAAATGCGTGTCTTTATCATCTTTGAACAACCGTGAGTTTGATTGATGACGAGTACGCCCAAACCCCTGGTCCTGATCATCCTGGATGGCTTCGGCCACAGCGAAGTCCCCGAACACAACGCCATCTTTGCCGCCAATACGCCGGTCTATGATCGCCTGCGCGCTACCTTGCCGCATGGCCTCATTTCCGGCTCGGGCATGGATGTCGGCCTGCCGGACGGGCAGATGGGCAACTCCGAAGTCGGTCACATGAACCTGGGGGCCGGCCGCGTCGTCTACCAGGACTTCACCCGCGTCACCAAAGCCATCCGCGATGGCGAGTTCTTCAAAAACCCGGTGCTCACCGGTGCCGTGGACAAGGCAGCCAGTGCCGGCAAGGCCGTGCACATCCTCGGCCTGCTGTCCGATGGTGGCGTACACAGCCACCAGGACCACCTGGTGGCCATGGCCGAACTGGCTGCGCAGCGCGGAGCGGAAAAGATCTACCTGCACGCTTTCCTCGATGGCCGCGACACCCCGCCACGCAGCGCACAGTCGTCGATCGAACTGCTCGACGCCACCTTCGCCAAACTGGGCAAGGGCCGCATCGCCAGCCTGATCGGCCGCTACTACGCCATGGACCGCGATAACCGCTGGGACCGCGTCAGCGCCGCCTACAACCTGATCGTCGACAGCACAGCCGAATACACGGCCGACACCGCCCAGGCCGGCCTGGAAGCGGCCTACGCCCGTGACGAAAGCGACGAGTTCGTCAAAGCCACGCGCATCGGCGAAGCCGTCAAGGTTGAGGACGGCGACGCCGTGGTCTTCATGAACTTCCGCGCCGACCGTGCTCGCGAGCTGTCCCGTGCGTTTGTCGAGCCGGACTTCACTGAGTTTGCCCGCGCGCGCCTGCCGAAAATGGCGGCCTACATCGGCCTGACCCAGTACTCGGCAAAAATCCCTGCACCGGCAGCCTTTGCGCCCTCCAGCCTGAACAACGTGCTGGGCGAGTACCTGGCAAAAAACGGCAAGACCCAACTGCGCATCGCCGAAACCGAGAAGTACGCCCACGTCACCTTCTTCTTCTCCGGCGGCCGCGAAGAGCCGTTCGAGGGCGAAGAGCGCATTCTGATCCCGTCGCCGAAGGTCGCCACCTATGACCTGCAGCCGGAAATGAACGCACCGCAAGTGACCGATCGCATCGTCGAAGCCATCGAGCAGCAGCGCTTCGACGTGATCGTGGTCAACTACGCCAACGGCGACATGGTCGGCCATACCGGCGTGTTCGAAGCTGCGGTCAAGGCCGTCGAAGCACTCGATACCTGCGTCGGCCGCATCGTCGATGCACTGGAGAAAGTCGGCGGCGAAGCCCTGATCACCGCCGACCACGGCAACGTCGAGCAGATGGAAGACGAATGCACCGGCCAGGCGCACACCGCGCACACCACCGAGCCGGTACCGTTCATCTATGTGGGTAAGCGCAACCTGAAAGTGCGCGACGGTGGCGTACTGGCCGACGTGGCGCCGACCATGCTGCAACTGCTGGGGCTGGAAAAGCCGGTGGAAATGACCGGTACTTCGATTCTGGTCGACGCCTGATCCCAGGCGCTGGGGCTGCCATGCAGCCCCAATGGCACATGAATTCCGGACAAACGCCCCTCTGCACCCGCAGCGAGGCGTTTTTTTTGCCGGCCCAGGCGGGCATACTAGGCCAGTCTCCATCCTTGGTACGCCAAACCCCATGCTTCGCGCCCTGATTCTCCTAGCCCTGTCTTGCCTGCTCAGCCCGGCTATTGCCGATGAGCGTGCGCAGACCCAGCAGCAACTGGACGCCACCCGCCAGGACATTGCCGAGCTCAAGAAGACGCTGGGCAAGCTCCAGGAAGAAAAGGCCGGTGTGCAAAAGGACCTCAAAGCCACCGAGACCGACATCGGCAACCTCGAAAAGCAGGTGGAGGCCCTGCAGCAAGAACTAAAAAAGACTGAAGGCGAGCTGGAGCGCCTTGATACCGAGAAAAAAAAACTCCAGAGCGCCCGCGTTGAACAACAGCGGCTGATCGCCATTCAGGCCCGTTCGGCCTACCAGAACAACGGTCGCGAGGAATACCTCAAACTGCTGCTCAACCAGCAGAACCCCGAGAAGTTCGCCCGCACCCTCACGTATTACGACTACCTGAGCAAGGCGCGCCTGGAGCAATTGCGCACCTTCAACGAGACCTTGCGCCAACTGGCCAACGTCGAGCAGGACATTGCCAGCCAGCAACAACAGCTGCTGGCCCAACGCGCTGACCTCGACAGCCGTCGCCAGGCCCTGGAAACCGAGCGCAGCAAGCGCCAGCAGGTACTGGCCAAGCTCAACAGCGATGTCAAGGACCGCGACCAGAAGCTGCAATCGCGCGAACAGGACCAGGCCGACCTGGCCAAGGTGCTTAAGACCATCGAGGAAACCCTCGCTCGCCAGGCCCGCGAAGCCGAAGAAGCACGCAAGAAGGCCCTGTTGGCGCAGCAGGAAGCGGAAAAGCGCCGCCAGCAGGAAGCGCTGGCCGCCGCCGCCGCACGCGACCGAGCCCGTGAGCCTGCAGAGCCTGTGGAGCCGCCGAAAAAAGCCCGCACCACCCTCGGCCCGCTGGTTTCCAGCGATGGCGCGAACTACGGCGGCGCTTTTTCTGCCGCGCGGGGCAAACTTCCATGGCCAGTCAATGGTCGACTGCTGGCACGCTTCGGTGATGCCCGTGGCAGCGATGCCCGTGCCAAGTGGGACGGGGTGATGATCAGCGCCAACCCAGGCACCCAGGTACGTGCGGTGCACGGCGGGCGCGTGGTATTCGCCGACTGGTTGCGCGGCGCCGGGCTTCTGGTCATTCTCGACCATGGCAACGGTTACCTGAGCCTGTACGGCCACAACCAGAGCCTGCTCAAGAGCGCCGGTGATATCGTCAAGGCTGGTGAAGCCATTTCCACCGTTGGCGACAGCGGTGGCCAGGACGCGGCAGGCTTGTACTTCGCCATTCGCCAGCAGGGTCGGCCTACCGACCCCTCGCAGTGGTGTCGGGGCTAGTCAAATTTCTACGGCGTAGCCTGAGTGCTGCGCCGATGCTCCCCAGGGAGCGCTTACAGGATCAGGAGTTCGTTCGACATGCTGCACTCGCCTCGTCTCACCCAGCTGGCCCTGTCCATCGCCCTGGCGGTCGGCGCGCCCCTGGCCACTGCCGCCGAGCCGGCCAAGGCTGCCGCAGTGCCCGCCACCGAGGTGACCGCCAAGGCACCACTGCCGTTGGAAGAACTGCGCACCTTCGCCGAGGTCATGGACCGTATCAAGGCCGCCTACGTCGAACCGGTAGACGACAAGACCCTGCTGGAAAACGCCATCAAGGGCATGCTCAGCAACCTGGACCCGCACTCGGCCTACCTTGGCCCCGAGGACTTCCAGGAGCTGCAGGAGAGCACCAGCGGCGAATTCGGCGGGCTGGGCATCGAAGTGGGCCAGGAAGATGGCTTCATCAAGGTGGTGTCGCCGATCGACGACACCCCGGCCTCACGTGCCGGCGTGCAGGCGGGTGACCTGATCGTCAAGATCAACGGTGCCCCGACACGCGGCCAGACCATGACCGAAGCGGTCGACAAGATGCGCGGCAAGGTCGGCGAAAAAATCACCCTGACCCTGGTGCGCGATGGCGGCAACCCGTTTGATGTGACCCTGGCCCGCGCGGTCATCCAGGTCAAGAGCGTGAAGAGCCAACTGCTGGAGAACGACTACGGTTACATCCGTATCACCCAGTTCCAGGTCAAGACCGGCGACGAAGTGGGCAAAGCCCTGGCCAAGCTGCGCAAGGACAACGGCAAGAAGCTGCGCGGGGTAGTGCTGGACCTGCGTAACAACCCAGGTGGCGTGCTGCAGTCGGCCGTGGAAGTGGCCGACCACTTCCTGACCAAGGGCCTGATCGTCTACACCAAGGGCCGTATCGCCAACTCCGAGCTGCGCTTCTCGGCCGACCCGGCCGACGCCAGCGAAGGCGTACCCCTGGTGGTGCTGATCAACGGTGGCAGTGCCTCGGCGTCGGAAATTGTCGCCGGCGCACTGCAGGACCAGAAGCGCGCCGTGCTGATGGGGACCGACAGCTTCGGCAAAGGCTCGGTGCAGACTGTGCTGCCGCTGGCCAACGACCGTGCCCTGAAACTCACCACCGCCTTGTACTACACCCCCAACGGCCGCTCGATCCAGGCCCAGGGCATCGTACCGGACATCGAGGTGCGCCCGGCCAAGCTCACCGCCGAAGTCGACACCGAAAACTTCAAGGAAGCCGACCTGCAGGGCCACTTGGGCAACGGCAACGGCGGCGCCGACCGCCCGACGGGCAGCAGCAAACGCAAGGAACGTCCGCAGGACGATGACTTCCAACTGAGCCAGGCGCTGAGCCTGCTCAAAGGGCTGAACATCACCTCGGGCAAATGATTCACGCGATGCGTTACCTGCTGTGTCTGTTGTTGTGCCTGTTGGCCGGAGTCGCGCAAGCGGCGCCGGCCGCCAAGGCCTACCTGAGCATCATCATCGACGACCTGGGCCAGAGCAGCGAGCGCGACAACCGCACCCTCGCCCTCCCCGGCCCAGTCACGATGGCGATCATGCCCGACACCCCCCACGCCAGCGATTTCGCCCGCCAGGCCCACAGGGCCGGCAAGACGGTGATCCTGCACATGCCCATGGACCCGGCCACCGGGCCCTACGCCTGGCACCCCGGCGCGCCATTGCCGGAACTTGCCAGCCGCTTGCAAGCCGCCCTGGCCAAAGTCCCCTACGCAGCGGGCATCAACAACCACATGGGCAGCCGCATGACGGCACAACGTGAACCCATGGCCTGGCTGATGGGCGAACTGCAGCAACGCCACCTGTTCTTCGTCGACAGCCGCACCAGCGCCGCCACCGTGGCGGCGGCCGAGGCCCAACGCATTGGCCTGGCGCACGTGTCGCGGGATGTATTCCTGGACGACGTGCGCACCCCGGAGGCCATCGCCGCCCAGTTGCAACAAGGCGTCGCGCTCGCCCGCAAGCAGGGGTCGGCTGTGCTGATCGGGCATCCCTACCCGCAGACGCTGCAAGTGCTGGAAAGCGCGATGCCTGGTCTCAAACACCAAGGCATCGAGCTGATCCCACTGCGCCAGATGATCGCCGAACGCAGTAACAAGGCGATGCCGGCACATGGCCGACAGGGCGTGTATCAGAACCGCTGAAGGCCGGTAGCACAAGCACTTGCCTGCAGTAAGTGCGCGCCAGCTCTTCACTCGAAGGGAATCAGACCCTCGACATCCGCCCAGCGCAGATTACCGCGATAAATGGCCAGCAGTTCACCGGCGCTGGCAGCAGCGCGCAGCTGTGCCTCCCGCCCCAGCGTGCGCTGCGCCCACAGTTTGAGATGTCCCTTGCTGAACTGCCGCACAGGCGTGTCGGCGGCCGGGTAGTGGAAGTGTGCTTCCCATAACCCCGCACCCTTGGCCTTGCCGGGCGCGGGCACGCGTCGAATCTCGAACACATCGAGAAAATCACCGGCGCCCAGTGGCTTGCGGGTCACGGTCCGAGTGATCCGGACCTGCTCCTGCTCCACCAGAAACCGGAGGCTGTTGGCCGAAGGATGGCTGGTCGAGGTGTAAGTGGAAATCAGGTAATCCCGCTGCACCGATTCCAGGCGCTCGATGTCGTCGGCCAGGCGACTGCCAAACTCGCTTTCGATGCCAGCCCGCTTCAGCAGCTTCCCAGCCTCCTCCAGCTGGCTGACATGATGGTCGATGATGGTACGGATACCAAACGGGTCTTCTGCCTTGGCATACTTGCGCACAAGACGAATCACACCATCGACCTGCTTCAGCGCGGCCCTGGCCTTACCCCTGGCGAGCCCTGCATTGACGGCTGCTTCGGTGCCTTGCTCCTCCGCCACCGCAGGACGTTGCTCAACGAACCTATCGCCGTCCTGGCGGAACGTGCGCAGCACCTGACCCGTGACATCATGCTGCTGAACAACCCGCTCGCCAGAAACCTCGACTTCCTCGCCCACTACACTGCGCCCGTCATAGGTACGCGCTATGCGCAAGGTGCCAGGGCGCTGGGCATACAGACGCGTCTTGGGCTGCGCCGGAGTCGATAGCTCAAGCTCGCGCACCACCTGCGCAAGCAGCTGTTCGGCCTGGCTGGTCAGCCTGTGCAGCACGTCCTTGTATTGCGCGACCTTGGCCTCTACCAACAGCTCGGGAGATGTTTCGGCCAGATAATCCAAGCGTGCCCGGGTGCTCTGGTAGGTATCCAAGGTACTGCTCAGTACCTGCTGTTGAGTGGTCAATGGCAGGCCGTCGGCGGTGATCAACTCTTCATGGGCGGCGCCTGCACTCTTGAGCTCGTCACCAGCCAGATAATCCAGCGCCTGAATCAATTCCCGCTCGT
This sequence comes from Pseudomonas putida, assembly GCA_041071465.1. Taxonomy (NCBI): domain Bacteria; kingdom Pseudomonadati; phylum Pseudomonadota; class Gammaproteobacteria; order Pseudomonadales; family Pseudomonadaceae; genus Pseudomonas; species Pseudomonas putida. The sequence continues at coordinate 1,781,357 of CP163498.1, forward strand.
CCACCGGGGCCTCACGCGTCAGGCTCAGTTCACCAAGGTCCAGCAAGCTCCGCAGGCGCAAGCCGATACCGCTGAGCTTGCGGCTATCCTGCAGAAACTTCAGGACGGTACGCTTCTCCACCCTCGTATCGAGCACCGCGTCCCATAGCACGAGACCGTCGCTCTGCAAGCTCTCAATCAGCACATCCAGCACCTCGGACACTTCGATCAGATCCAGCTGCCAGCTCAGCACCTTTTCCAACTTCGCCCTGGCAAACCGATAGTGATTGAGCTCTTCGGCACTCTCCGGCTTGGCGGCCATGCCATTGAGCACATCAGGCAGATCCGCCTCGTTCACCTGCATCACGGCTTCGTTGTAGAACCCCACGCCGTAATCGATCAACTCATGACGTATGATGCCCCGCTGACGGGGCAGCACAGCGAACAACGCCTGAGACGCAAAGCGCTGCTCACTCATTGAAGTCATCACGTCATCCAACCTTATGGTGCAGTCCACCATCTTCTTGAGGTCATCCAGGGAAAGCGCCTTCGCAATGGCAACTTCCCCCTGGACGCTGGCAATCCGCTCATCGAACTTCGCTGCCAGGCTCGAATCGGTGATCGACTGGGCATGCTGGCGCAGCCGATCGAGCTCTGCTTCCTTGGCCTTGACCTTGTCCTTGCTCGCCTCGAAGAAATTGCCCAGGGTGTTGCGCTCTGCAAGCAACTCGTTCTGGCGCTGGTTCAACTGCTCGAAATCGCTCTTGTTCTTCCTTTGCGCCAGCTCCAGGCGACTCTTCGGCCCGCCCCCACCAGTCTCAGCGCGGTATCGATGCGCCAGTTTCCCTGGCCCCGGACAAGCCAGGGCCCATGCGCATCCTGCGGCCCAACGATGCGTGCAGCGCTTCCCTGCAATTCGACCTGGTAGGTATCACCGGCAAGGATGACGTATTGACGGCCCTGCACCTGATAGACCCCCAAGGCATCCGGCGACACCCCCGTCAGTTCCACGGCCGAAGCCAGACGGCGAAGCGATGTGCGCTGCTGGGAGGTCAGTACATTGACCCCCTGTGCACCTCGCCAGGAGAAATCCAGCACCTGACTGGTACGATTGGCCAGCTGAGACGCCTCGCCTTGTACGGGCATTACCGCCAGCGCGCTGTCCGTGCTGGCCATGGCAAGCCGTGGCAGTGGTTTTGTCATGCGCGTCGGCCCGACAGGGTCGACCGATGGCAAGCGTACATGCACCAACGCCATGCCCAGATTCAGCAGCGCATCCACCACCGCCGCGCTGCGCTCGAATGCGCTGCCCTCGGAGAATGCCTGCGCATCGCGCATAGCCCCCAGCACCGACTGCGCCAGCCAGGCGACCGTGGCAATCGGCCCGCGCAGCAACAGTGTGGCCACATCGAACAACAGCCAGGCGCCCTGCCGTAACAGGGCCCAACGGCTTTGGCGAGTAGAGACCGATTGCCGGCCGGCCAACTCGACCAGCAAGCGGCGATTGCCGTCGTACATCAGCCGGTCGACATCCGCTACCCAGGGTAGTTGGATTAAGGTCGGTGGATCTGCCCGGCCCGGCAACAGCGAAGTATCGATGATCGGCGCCCCCAGGTGTGGCTCGAAGAATCCGCCATGGTCGTATACCGCGCGAGCCTGGGGATCGAGCCATTGCAGGACACTTTCGCGCAGCGCCTTATTGTCGCGAACCGCCTCCATCAGCGCCTCAAAGCCCGAAAACTCGGTCAAGCCCTGCTGGCCATACAGCGGCCGATAAAGTACCAACGAAAACGGCTCGACCGAGTGCAGCACGAACATGCCCATGACCAGATCCGGAGCCGGATGATCCACCGCACGCTGAAACGCCAGCGGCATGAGCGTGGTTCGGGGGCGCTGGGCATCCAACCGTCCGGCACAGTAGTCGACGATAGCTTGCAGACCTACCTCACTCAGCGTGCCGCCCAGCTTGGCGCTGAGGGCACTGAACAGCAGGGAGCAGCGCCATTCGCGGGCAAAGCGGGTGACCCGCTCTGGCTGCAGGGCGGGGTCGAGCTGTTCGGATACATAGGTGGGATAGCGACCGCCGATATCGACACGCTCGACCAGTGATCGTAGATAGTCGCCGGTCAACCAGGGGGCGATCAGTTGCTCGTCACGATGCTCGATTTTCGTGATCACCGCATCGCCCAGCACGCTCAGGTTGCCGATGGCAAATTCGGTCAGCGTGATGCTGCGGGTTTCGATGACGCCATCCCCAGGCCCCACACCCACCCCTCCGGGCACGCCCCGCGCTGTGGTCAGGGTCAGCAGCAAATCGGCGGCGTGGTAGTTCGTTTCATCGGGTTGATCCAGCAGCATCTGCTGCCTGAGCTGCGCATCAGTGTAGCTGTGCAGGTCCTCGACACCCTCGAGGGCAGAGCTGCCTAGCGACTCGGCCTGCGCCAAAGCCAGCTCGAACAGCCCGCGCTGGAACGCGAATTTATCCTGCGCCTGTGCGCGGTAGAGCCCCAAAGGGGTCGAAACGTCGGCCTCGTCCGCTGCGTGATAACCCGCGATGAACCACTGCGCGGGGTCGCTGGCGCTCGAATAGAAATGCTCAAGCGACGCCACATCATTGAACGTCGAAACCTGCCAGCGATCCACCTGGCCCAGCATGCGCTCAAGCAACAGGGTGCACTGCACGGAAAACACGTCGCCAGTGCATTCATGGCGGCGCCAAGTCAACGAGGTAAAACGCTGGGTCTCGGCCAACTCATCGCGCAATGCGGTGGCGAAGGCATCGTAGCCGGAAAACCCTTTGACCACCCCACTGGGGGCACACCACAGCACCTGCTCGCTTTCGTCCCACTCACCGCGCACAAGCAGTTGCGTCTGCAAAAGGTCGACGCTGTCAGCGCCATCATTCAGTTGCACCTCGACGCTGAACACCGAAGGTAGCTGCGCCCCACCCTTGAGCAGCCCCAATACGCAGTCACGTTGCTGGGCATCGAGGTCTTGCAGGGGCAGGCTTTGCAGCAGGGTCGACTTGATGACCTGCGCAAGCCAGCGATCCCGGCTAACGCCATGGAAGCCGACGGCCGCCCAATAGGCGACCTGGGCCTGGCGAAACCGCTCTGGCAGTGTCGACACCAGTCGGTTCAGCTCAGCCAGTACGCCGTCCGCAGCTACCGAGGTAAATTCCAACGGCTCGCCGGCGGTATTACGCATAACGTACGGCAGTGCAACCCGGACAGAGAAAGTTCCACCTGCCAGCCCCATCGCCTCCAACGTGCAGCCCTGGCGCAGGGCATCGAGCAAGGCATCGACCAGTGGCCGCGAAAACCAGGAATCATAAGGGCGGTACTGGCCAGTGACAGCCCCGTCGTAGGGGATATCCAGGATGACAGGGCCTGCATCCGGTAACTCGGCAGCGGCAATGCTACCTAGATGCGCAGCCAGCACTTGCAAGGCCTGCTGCGAGGCCAGCTGGCGCAGGGTCGGGCGATCAGCGAACGCCAGCGACACCGCGCGCTGGTAGTCCGGTGTGGTTCTGGTTTCGATTGGCATGCGAGGTCACCCTGGGTGATGAATGAATCACCCAGGGTGCGTTTTCGCGAAAGGCGGGAGGCACTAATTAATGCTGCACAAGTCATTCACCCGGCTCAACGATCACCTGCAGGAAACAAAAGAGGCCCGATTCCTTCGAACCGGGCCTCTGCCTCACAGCAACAGCAATCAGCTGTACACACGCCCCAGCAACTGGCGGTGGCTTTCGAACTGATCCAGCACATCACGCACGATTTGTTCGCGAGTGAAGCCCATCAGGTCGTATTCCTGGCTGCCGTCGTGCAGGTACACCTCGGCGCGGTAGAAGCGCTGCTGCACCTCCGGCTCGCCTTCGACCGGCGCCTCGCTCGGCGCGGCCAGGTAACCGTCCAGGCTGGCTTCGTAGACGAAGGGGTTGCCCTCTTCCATCATCACCCGCAGGCCCATCATGTTGCGCGACTGGCCAACCCGGGTTTCTACCTCGAAGCCCAGGGTCTGCAGCTGTGCGGCCGCTTCTTTCAGCGCCGGGCTGACCTGCTTGTCCATGAACCGCTGCACCACGGCCTGGGTCGGCTGCAGCTCCAGCTGGCTCAGGCGCTCGCTGAAGCCGCGGCGACCGCGGGCGGCCAGCTCGGCACGCTCCTGCTCGACTGCCACGTCCTGCTTCATGGCCTTGTACAACCCGAACATGAACAGTACCAGCACCACCGAGAACGGCAGGCCCGCCAGCACCACCATGGTCTGCATGGCCTCGAAGTTACCGGCGAACAGCAGGCCGATGGTGACCAGGGTGATAACCACCGACCAGAACACCACCATCCAGTGCGGGGCGTCTTCGTCGACCTTGCCGCCTTTGCACGACAGGTTGGCCATCATCACCGCACCGGAGTCGGCCGGGGTAAGGAACAGCACGAAGCCGACGAACACCGCCACACCAATCACGATCTTGGCTGCCGGGAAGTATTCCAGCAGTTGGTAGATCGACATCGACGGCTGTTCCAGCGCAGTCTTGCCCAGCTCCACGGCGCCCTGGTTGATCACCAAGTCCAGTGCGGTGTTGCCGAAGATCGACAGCCACGCCAAGGTGAAGCCCAGCGGGATCAACAGCACACCCATCACCAACTGGCGCACGGTGCGGCCCTTGGAGATACGGGCAATGAACATACCGACGAATGGGCCCCAGGAGATCCACCAGGCCCAATAGAACACGGTCCACAGGCCCAGCCAGCGCTCGGACTTGCCGGCTTCGCCTTCGTACACATACAGGTCGAAGGTTTTCAGCACGATGCCGTTCAGGTAGTCGCCGACGTTCTGCACGAAGCCGTTGAGCAGGTGCAGGGTTTCACCGCCCAGCAGCACGAAGATCAGCAGGCCGCTGAACAGCATGATGTTCAGGTTGGACAGGCGGCGAATGCCGTTTTCCACACCCGACACCGCAGCCACGGTGGCCACACCGGCCATGACCAGGATCACCACCAGCAGGTTGGTCTTGCTGTGGTCCATGCCGAACAGGTATTCCAGGCCCGAGGATACCTGCATCGAGCCGATACCTAGGTTGGTCACCAGGCCCAGCAGGGTGACGAACATGCCAAAGATGTCGACGGCGTTGCCGGCAGCACCCTTGACCCAACGCTCGCCGACCAGCGGGTACAGCGCCGAACGCAGGGCCAGCGGCTGGTTGTGGCGGTAGGCGAAGTAACCCACGGCCAGGCCGACCAGGGCATAGATCGCCCAGCCGTGCAGGCCCCAGTGCAGGAAGGTCAGCTGCAGGCCCTGGCGCGCGGCCTCGAGGCTGGCTGGGGTGCCTTCCGGTGGGTTGAAGTAGTGGTCCAGCGGCTCGGAAGCGCCGAAGTACAGCAGCGAAATACCGATACCGGACGAGAACAGCATGCCCGCCCAGGCGCCATAGCTGAAGTCAGGCTGGTCATCCTTGCCACCCAGCTTGAGGCTGCCGTAGTCGGAGAAGGCCAGGTAGACGACGAACAGCAAGTAGCCGCAGATGACCAGCATGTAGTACCAGCCAAAGGTACGCGTCAGCCATTTCTGGGCCACGCCCAGCACTTGGCCCGCGGTTTCGGGTACAGCGATCAGCAAGGCAGTCAGAACAAGGATCATCAGCGCGGAGGTGAAGAACACCACGCGGTTGACCCGTACCCTCTCGGCGGGGGGCTTGGTAAGTGAGGCAGAACTCATTGCACGAATGCTCCGGGCAGTACGGCTGTGGAGGCTAATCAGTCTTTCCCGAGCAATTGGTGGAATATCCCCACTGCGTCAGGTGTTATAAAAGCACCCTGGAAACCGTGATCCCGAATCGATACGTTGCAAAAAAACAGACAGGTGGCCTGCTGAAAATGCCACGCATCCGCAGAGGTGCGCGCATTCGTCACAGATCACCCCGCCCGCTCCAAGGGCCTGCCGCAGGGCCAAAAGCCGCGCGGCAGAATCTGCATTTCGCATCGCTCATGCCCGTCAACGCCTTGTATTCCGGGGGTTACGCGATTTCCTGGGGTGTCAATCCGTGCCTTCTCGACCGCCTGAAAAACTGTCAATGGCACAAATTGTCGCAGAGCTTATTCTTTATTGATTGAACGTTCAATCAAAACAAAATAGACTGGCCTTCGCCGAGTCAGCCGCCTGTCGTCTGCTCGCAGGCCTGAGGAGATAGCAAGATGCCCAAGGTCGGTATGCAACCCATCCGCCGCCAGCAGTTGATCGAAGCCACATTGCAGGCGGTCGATCAGGTCGGTCTGGGGGACGCCAGCATTGCGCTGATTGCCCGTTTGGCCGGTGTGTCGAACGGCATCATCAGTCACTACTTTCGGGACAAGAATGGCCTGATCGCAGCGACGATGGGTTACATCATGAGCATGCTCAACGAAGGCGTTAGAGCACGTCGCCAGGCCCTGACGGACGACAGCCCGCGTGCCCACCTGAAAGTGATCATCGAGGGCAACTTCGATGCCAGCCAGGTGAACGGCCCGGCAATGAAAACCTGGTTGGCCTTTTGGGCTTCCAGCATGCACCAGCCCGATTTGCACAGGTTGCAGCGGATCAACGACCACCGCTTGTATTCCAACCTGTGCTGCCAGTTCCGCCGCACCCTGCCGCTCTACCATGCGCGCAAGGCAGCCCGCGGCCTGGCGGCCTTGATCGACGGCTTGTGGCTGCGTGGTGCCCTGTCGGGTGATGCATTCGACACCGACCAGGCAATACGGATCGCTTACGAATACATGGATCTACAACTGGCTAAACAGCACACCCTGGGCACAAACGACCAGGCCGCTGAACAAGCGCGCACGGCCCTTGCCAACCCGGCAGGAGCGTGACGCGCTAGCCAAACCACACACTGCACTTGCGAGGACACTATGGCCCGTTTCGGAACGCAAAAACTCTACATTGATGGCGCTTACGTCGACGCTGGCAGCGATGCCACTTTCGAAGCCATCAACCCGGCCACTGGCGAAGTCCTCGCCCACGTACAGCGTGCCACCGAGGCCGACGTCGAGAAGGCCGTGGAAAGCGCCGAGCGTGGCCAGAAGGTCTGGGCTGCGATGACCGCCATGCAGCGTTCGCGCATCCTGCGCCGCGCTGTCGACATCCTGCGCGAGCGCAACGATGAACTGGCTCAGCTGGAAACCCTGGACACCGGCAAGTCGTACTCCGAAACCCGCTACGTCGACATCGTTACCGGCGCCGATGTGCTGGAATACTACGCAGGCCTGGTACCGGCCATCGAAGGCGAGCAGATCCCGCTGCGCGAATCGTCCTTTGTCTACACCCGCCGCGAGCCGCTGGGCGTGACCGTGGGTATCGGCGCCTGGAACTACCCGATCCAGATCGCCCTGTGGAAATCCGCCCCGGCCCTGGCCGCTGGCAACGCGATGATCTTCAAGCCGTCGGAAGTCACCTCGCTGACCACCCTGAAACTGGCCGAGATCTACACCGAAGCCGGCCTGCCGAATGGCGTGTTCAACGTGCTGACCGGCAGTGGCCGCGAAGTCGGTACCTGGCTGACCGAGCACCCACGCATCGAAAAAGTGTCCTTCACCGGCGGCACCACCACCGGCAAGAAAGTCATGGCCAGCGCCTCCAGCTCCTCGCTGAAGGAAGTCACCATGGAACTGGGCGGCAAATCGCCACTGATCATCTGCGCCGACGCCGACCTGGACAAGGCCGCCGACATCGCCATGATGGCCAACTTCTACAGCTCGGGCCAGGTGTGCACCAACGGCACCCGCGTGTTCATCCCAGCTGAAATGAAGGCTGCCTTCGAAGCCAAGATCGCCGAGCGCGTTGCCCGCATTCGCGTTGGCAACCCGGAAGACGAAAACACCAACTTCGGCCCGCTGGTCAGCTTCGCGCACATGGAAAACGTGCTGAGCTACATCGCCAAGGGCAAAGAAGAAGGTGCCCGCGTCCTGTGCGGCGGCGAGCGTCTGACCGAAGGCGAATTCGCCAAGGGCGCCTTCGTGGCCCCGACCGTGTTCACCGATTGCAGCGACGACATGACCATCGTCAAGGAAGAGATCTTCGGCCCGGTCATGAGCATTCTGTCCTACGAGACCGAAGAAGAAGTGATCCGTCGCGCCAACGACACCGAGTACGGCCTGGCTGCCGGTGTGTGCACCAACGACATCACCCGCGCCCACCGCATCATCCACAAGCTCGAAGCCGGTATCTGCTGGATCAACGCCTGGGGTGAATCGCCGGCCGAAATGCCGGTCGGTGGCTACAAGCAGTCGGGCGTTGGCCGTGAGAACGGCGTCAGCTCGCTGGCTCAATACACTCGCATCAAGTCGGTCCAGGTTGAGCTGGGCGGCTACAACTCGGTTTTCTAAACCCTGTCTAGCCACGCCCGTGCCTCTGTGCACGGGCGTTCCCGCTCCCTGATCACCGCCAACACGAGGGTACTTTCATGTCCCAAGAATTCGATTACATCATCGTCGGTGCCGGCTCGGCCGGTAACACCCTGGCTACCCGCCTGACCGAAGACGCCGGCGTCACCGTCCTGCTGCTTGAAGCCGGTGGCCCTGATTACCGCTTCGACTTCCGCACCCAGATGCCAGCTGCCCTGGCCTTCCCGCTGCAGGGCCGCCGCTACAACTGGGCCTACGAGACCGATCCCGAGCCGCACATGGACGGCCGCCGCATGGAATGTGGCCGTGGCAAAGGCCTGGGTGGCTCGTCGCTGATCAACGGCATGTGCTACATCCGTGGCAACGCCATGGACTTCGACGGCTGGGCAGAACTGCCAGGCCTGCAAGACTGGACCTACCTGGACTGCCTGCCCTACTTCCGCAAAGCCGAAACCCGCGACATCGGCCCGAACGACTACCACGGTGGCGAAGGCCCGGTCAGCGTCGCCACGCCGAAGGCTGGCAACAACCCGTTGTTCCACGCCATGGTTGAAGCCGGCGTACAAGCCGGTTACCCACGCACCGAAGACCTCAACGGCTACCAGCAGGAAGGCTTCGGCCCGATGGACCGTTCGGTCACCAAGAACGGCCGCCGTTCCAGCACCGCCCGTGGCTACCTGGACCAGGCCAAGAAGCGCCCGAACCTGACCATCGTCACCCACGCTCTGAGCGACCGCGTGCTGTTCGACGGCAAGCGCGCCGTAGGCGTGACCTACCTGGTCGGCGACAGTGAAGAGCGCGTTGAAGCCCGCGCCCGCAAGGAAGTGATCGTCAGCTCCGGCGCCATCGCCTCGCCGCAGCTGCTGCAGCGCTCCGGCGTTGGCCCGCGCGCCCTGCTGGAAAGCCTCGACATCCCGGTTGTGCACGATCTGCCGGGCGTTGGCGAAAACCTGCAGGACCACCTTGAGCTGTACCTGCAGTACGCCTGCACCCAACCGGTATCGCTGTACCCATCGCTGCTTTGGTGGAACCAGCCAGCCATCGGTGCAGAGTGGATGTTCAAAGGCACCGGTATCGGCGCCAGCAACCAGTTCGAGGCCGGTGGTTTCATCCGTACCCGCCCTGAGTTCAAGTGGCCGAACATTCAGTACCACTTCCTGCCAGTCGCCATTAACTACAACGGCTCCAATGGCGTGAAGGAACACGGCTTCCAGGCGCACATGGGCTCCATGCGCTCGCCTGCCCGCGGCCGCATCCAGGCCAAGTCGAAAGACCCGCGCCAGCACCCAAGCATCCTGTTCAACTACATGTCCACCGAGCAGGACTGGCAGGAGTTCCGCGACGGTATCCGCCTGACCCGCGAAATCATGGCCCAGCCGGCGCTGGACCCGTACCGTGGCCGCGAAATCAGCCCAGGCGCCGACGTGCAAACCGACGAGCAGCTGGACAAGTTCATCCGCGAGCACGCCGAAACCGCCTTCCACCCGTCCTGCTCGTGCAAGATGGGCACCGACGACATGGCAGTGGTCGATGGCGAAGGCCGCGTGCATGGCATGAAGGGCCTGCGTGTGGTCGATGCGTCGATCATGCCGCTGATCATCACCGGCAACCTCAACGCCACCACGATCATGATCGCCGAGAAAATTTCGGACAAGATCCGCGGCCGCAAGCCGTTGCCGCGCAGCACCGCCAAGTACTATGTGGCGGGTGATGCACCGGTGAAAGGCAAGCCGATGCGTGAAGTGAAGCAGGCGTAAACCTGCACCGGCCTTTTCGCGGGTAAACCCGCTCCCACACGGACATCACAAATCTCAAGTATTGTGAAAATCCTGTGGGAGCGGGCGTGCCCGCGAAGAGGCCCGCCCAGGCAACACACGGAAAGGCACCCACTGCGGTGCCTTTTGCACATCTGCAGAAACGCTTTACATGCTGCCAATTCATCAGGTTAGAATCGATTGGCACGCGACCTGCTAGCGACACGCTATCAAGCCTCCTCCCGCCCGTTGTCCCGGAGTACCTGCCTTTGGATGCAAGCACCATCAACAGCCTGTTCCTGATCGGCGCATTGCTGGTGGGCGCAAGTATCCTGGTCAGTTCGCTGTCGTCGCGCCTGGGTATCCCTATTCTGGTCATCATCCTCGCGGTCGGCATGGTCGCCGGTGTCGATGGTGGCGGCATCATCTTCAACAACTACCCAACCGCCTACCTGGTGGGCAACCTGGCACTGGCCGTGATCCTGCTTGACGGCGGCCTGCGCACGCGGGTGGCAAGCTTCCGCGTGGCACTGTGGCCGGCGCTGTCGCTGGCCACGGTCGGGGTGATGATCACCACCGCCCTCACCGGCCTGGTTGCCGCCTGGCTGTTCAACCTGAGCTTGATCCAAGGCCTGCTGATCGGCGCCATCGTTGGCTCCACCGACGCCGCTGCGGTGTTCTCGCTGCTGGGCGGCAAAGGCCTGAATGAGCGGGTTACCGCCACCCTGGAGATCGAGTCGGGCAGCAACGACCCGATGGCGGTGTTCCTCACCGTTACCCTGATCGACATGATCGCCAGCGGCCAGACCGGCCTGCACTGGAGCCTGCTGGGCCACTTGCTGCGCGAGTTCGGCATCGGCGGGCTGTTGGGCCTGGGCGGCGGCTGGCTGATGCTGCAACTGGTCAACCGCATCAACCTGGCCGGCGGCCTGTACCCGATTCTGGTCGTGGCCGGCGGCCTGGTGGTGTTCTCGCTGACCAACGCCTTGCACGGCAGCGGCTTCCTCGCCGTGTACCTGTGCGGCCTGGTGCTGGGCAACAAGCCAATTCGCAGCCGCCACGGCATTCTGCACATGCTCGACGGCATGGCCTGGCTGGCCCAGATCGGCATGTTCCTGGTGCTGGGGCTGCTGGTCACCCCGCACGACCTGCTGCCCATTGCCCTGCCGGCATTGGGCCTGGCGCTGTGGATGATCCTGGTGGCGCGGCCACTGTCGGTGGTCGCTGCACTGCTGCCGTTCAAGGCCTTCCATGGCCGCGAAAAGGGCTTTATTTCCTGGGTTGGCCTGCGCGGCGCGGTGCCGATCATTCTGGCGGTGTTCCCGCTGATGGCCGGCCTGCCGGACGCCCAGCTGTTCTTCAACCTGGCATTCTTCATCGTGCTGGTGTCACTGCTGGTACAAGGCACCAGCCTGCCGTGGATGGCCAAGCTGCTGAAAGTGACCGTACCACCAGACCCGGCACCGATCTCCCGCTCCGCCCTGGAAGTGCACGTCACCAGCGAATGGGAGCTGTTCGTGTACCGTCTGGGCGCCGAAAAATGGTGTATCGGGGCCGCCCTGCGCGAGCTGAAAATGCCCGAGGGCACACGTATTGCCGCCCTGTTCCGCAACGAGCAATTGCTGCACCCGTCGGGCAGTACCGTGCTGGAAGTTGGCGACATGCTCTGCGTGATCGGCCACGAGCACAACCTGCCAGCCCTGGGCAAACTGTTCAGCCAGGCGCCACAGCGTGGCCTGGACCTGCGTTTCTTCGGCGACTTCGTGCTCGAAGGCGATGCCGAACTGGGTGCGGTGGCAGCGTTGTACGGCCTGAAACTCGATGGCCTGGACGCGAAAATGCCGCTGGCACAGTTCATCCGACAAAAGGTCGGAGGCGCTCCAGTAGTAGGTGACCAGGTCGAATGGCATGGCACGATCTGGACCGTGGCGACCATGGACGGGAACAAGATCCAGAAAGTAGGCGTCAGATTCCCCGAAGGAACGCGACCCGGACCAGGATTGTTCCTCTAAACTTCGTTTCTGCCGGATCCACAAGTAGTCTGCCTATGTCCCTGCGCGCGTACCTTCGCACAGCCCTGCTCGGGCTGTGCCTGTCTCTCCCTTTTGCGGCCTACGCGGCAGAAGCCCCGACCACCGCCAGCATTCAGAACAGCCTCGACAAGATCGCCGAGCGCAAGCTGCCCGAGGCCGACCAGAAAGCCCTGCAGCAGGTGCTCGAACAAACGTTGAGCCTGCTCGCCAGCAAGGAAGACAACGAAAAGAAGCTTGCCGCGCTCAAGCAGCAACTGACCAGTGCGCCGAAAGAAACCAGCGACAACCAGAAAGAACTGGCCAGGCTCAAGGAAAGCAAAGCCCTGCCTGTCGCGCAGCGTTACGCAACGCTGACCGTGCCGCAGCTCGAACAGATGCTCAGCGAGCGCAACACCCAGCAGGGCGAGCTGCAAAAGGCGCTGTCCGAAGCCAACAGCCTGATCATCAACTCGCAAACCCGCCCCGAGCGCGCCCAGGCCGAAATCAGCAGCAGCCAGACCCGCACTCAGCAAATCAACAATATCCTCAAAACCGGCAAGGACGGAGGCAAGTCCATCAATGCCGACCAGCGCAACCAACTCAATGCCGAGCTGGCCTCGCTCAACGCACTGACGCTGCTGCGCCGCCAGGAACTGGCTGGCAACAGCCTGCTGCAAGACCTCGGCAATGCGCGTCACGACCTGCTGATCGAGCGCGCCGCGCGCCTGGAGCAGGAGATCCAGGACTTGCAGACGCTGATCAACGACAAGCGCCTGGCTCAGTCCCAGGAGGCGGTCACCCAGCAGTCGATCGAGGCGCAGAAGGCCGGCGGCAGCAGCCTGTTGGCCACCGAAAGCGCGGTCAACCTCAAGCTCTCCGACTACCTGCTCAAGAGCACCGACCGCCTCAACGAGTTGACCCAGCAGAACCTGCGCACCAAGCAGCAGCTCGACAGCCTGACCCAGGCCGACCAGGCGCTGGACGAGCAGATCAACGTGCTCAAGGGCAGCCTTTTGCTGTCGAAGATCCTCTACAAACAGAAGCAGACCCTGCCGCACCTGAAGGTAGACCGCGACCTGGCCGACCAGATCGCCGACACCCGCTTGTACCAGTTCGAGGTCAACCAGCAACGCGAGCAGATGAGCAGCCCGGTCACCTACGTCGACAAGCTGCTGGCCGCGCAACCGCAGGAAGATGTGACTCCGCAGCTGCGCAAGGCCCTGCTGGAAGTGGCCATCACCCGCAGCGACCTGCTGGAGCGGCTGAACCGCGAGCTGTCGGCGCTGCTCAATGAATCGATCACCCTGCAGCTCAACCAGAAGCAGTTGCTGGGCACCGCGCAGAGCCTGCGCACCACCCTCGACGAACAGATGTTCTGGATCCCCAGCAACAAGCCGCTGGACTGGGACTGGCTGCGTTATGTGCCGGAGCGTCTTGCCGACCAAGTTGCCAACCTGCCGTGGGGCTCGGGCCTGAAGGAACTGGCCGACGGCCTTAGCCAGCGCCCACTGTTGTTCCTGCCACTGCTGCTGGTGATCGGCGCCCTGCTGTGGCGGCGCAAGTACCTGTACCAACGGCTGGGCAAGGTGCACCAGGACATCGGCCACTTCCGCCGTGACAGCCAGTGGCACACGCCCCAGGCGATTCTCATCAACATCCTGCTGGCGATGCCGGTCAGCCTTGGCCTGGCACTGTGCAGCTACGCTTTGCAGATCGACGCCCGTGGGCAGAATGCCAACCTGGGCGCCGCGCTCTGGCAACTGGCCCAGGCCTGGCTGGTGTTCTACACCGCCTACCGCATTCTCGCCCCCGGTGGCGTGGCAGAAATTCACTTCCGCTGGCACAAGCCACAGGTCGAGTTCCTGCGCGGCTGGGTACGCCGCCTGGGCACCGTGGTGCTGGCGCTGGTTGGCGTGGTGGCAGTGGCCGAGCACCAGCCGTCGGCGCTGGCCGACGACGTGCTGGGCATCGGCGTGGTGCTGACCTGCTATGCGCTGATGGCCTGGCTGCTCAGCCGCCTGCTGCTCAGCAGCCCCGCGCACCGTGACACCTCGTTGTTCCGCAGGGCCGTGGGCGTAGCGTTCACCGCCCTGCCCATCGCCCTGTTCGTTGCCGTGTGCTTCGGCTACTACTACACCGCGCTGAAGCTCACCGACCGGTTGATCTACACCCTGTACCTGCTGCTGTTCTGGCTGGTGATCGAGGCCGCGTTCGTGCGTGGCCTGTCGGTAGCGGCACGGCGCCTGGCCTACCAGCGTGCGCTGAGCAAGCGTGCGGCGGCCAAGGAAGGGCTGGACGGCGAGGTCATCACCGAAGAGCCAACGCTGGACATCGAACAGGTCAACCAGCAGTCACTGCGCCTGATCCGCCTGGCCCTGCTCGGCGGCTTCATCGCCGGCCTGTACTGGGTGTGGTCAGACTTGATCTCGGTGTTCGCCTACCTCAACAACTTCGTACTGTACGAATACACCAGCGGCACCGGCGCGGCCGCCAGCATGGTGCCTATCAGCCTCGGCGACCTGCTGGGCGCGCTGGTGATCGTCGGCATCACCTTCGCCCTGGCCGGCAACTTGCCAGGCCTGCTGGAAGTACTGGTGCTGTCACGCCTGAACCTGGCCCAGGGCAGTGCCTACGCCACCACCACGCTGCTGTCGTACACCATCGTCGGTGTCGGGATCGTCAGCACCCTGTCGACCCTGGGGGTGAGCTGGGACAAGCTGCAGTGGCTGGTGGCCGCGCTGTCGGTGGGCCTGGGCTTCGGCATGCAGGAAATTTTCGCCAACTTCATCTCCGGCATCATGATCCTGTTCGAGCGCCCGGTGCGAATTGGCGACACCATCACCATCGGCAACCTGTCCGGCACGGTGAGCAAGATCCGCATCCGTGCCACCACCATCACCGACTTCGACCGCAAGGACATCATCGTCCCCAACAAGACCTTCATCACCGGCCAGCTGATCAACTGGTCGCTGACCGACACGGTCACCCGGGTGACGCTGAAGCTGGGCATCGACTACGGCTCCGACCTCGACCTGGTGCGCGAACTGCTGCTCAAGGGCGCACACGAGAACCCACGAGTGCTCAAGGACCCAGAGCCGATCGTGTACTTCCTCAACTTTGGCGAGAGCTCGCTGGACCACGAGTTGCGCATGCACGTACGTGACCTGGGCGATCGCAACCCGACGCTGGACGAAATCAACCGTTACATCAACCGCGAGTTCAAGGCACACAACATCAAGATCTCGGTGCGCCAGGTCGAGGTGTTCCTGATGGACCAGAAGGGCGGCAAACAGCAGGTTATTCCGCTGGAGCAACCTAAGCCGGATGGCACTGCACAGGCCTGAGTGGGCTCGAATGCTTTATTCTGTGCTGAACCCCAGGAGCAGCCCGTGAAAGCCCTCGACCAACTCAGCTTCGACAACCGCTTCGCCCGCCTGGGCGACGCGTTTTCCACCCAGGTGCTGCCTGAGCCCATCGCCGAGCCGCGGTTGGTCGTGGCAAGCGAATCGGCCATGGCGCTGCTCGACCTCGACCCCGCTCACGCCGAGCTTCCGGTGTTCGCCGAGTTGTTCAGCGGGCACAAGCTGTGGGAAGAGGCCGACCCTCGGGCGATGGTCTATTCCGGCCACCAGTTCGGCTCGTACAACCCGCGCCTGGGCGACGGCCGTGGCCTGCTGCTGGCCGAAGTACTGAACGATGCAGGTGAACACTGGGACCTGCACCTCAAAGGCGCCGGCCAAACGCCGTACTCGCGCATGGGTGACGGCCGTGCCGTGCTGCGCTCGTCGATCCGCGAATTTCTCGCCTCCGAAGCCCTGCACGCCCTCGGTATCCCCACCAGCCGGGCGCTGTGCGTGATCGGCTCCAGCACCCCGGTGTGGCGCGAAACCCGCGAAAGCGCCGCCATGCTCACGCGCCTGGCACAGAGCCATGTGCGCTTCGGTCATTTCGAATACTTCTACTACACCAAGCAACCCGAGCAGCAGCGTGTGCTGATCGACCATGTACTGGAGCAGCACTACCCCGAATGCCGTGATGCCGAGCAGCCCTACCTGGCCATGTTCCGCACCATTGTCGAGCGCAACGCCGAACTGATCGCCCGCTGGCAGGCCTACGGCTTTTGCCACGGGGTGATGAACACCGACAACATGTCGATCCTGGGCATCACCTTCGACTTCGGCCCGTATGCCTTCCTCGACGACTTCGATGCCAACTTCATCTGCAACCACTCCGACGACCGAGGCCGCTACAGCTACGCCAACCAGGTGCCCATCGCCCACTGGAACCTCAGCGCGCTGGCTCAGGCATTGACCACGGTGATCGAGGTTGAGCCACTGAAGGAAACGTTGGGGCTGTTCCTGCCGCTGTACCAGGCCCATTACCTGGACCTGATGCGCCGACGCTTGGGCCTGACCACTGCCGAAGAAGACGACATGGCGCTGGTCGAGCGACTGCTGCAATGCATGCAGCGTGGTGGCGTGGACTACAGCCTGTTCTTCCGCAAGCTGGGCGAACAGCCGGCGGCAGACGCACTCAAGGTGGTGCGCGACGACTTTATCGACCTGGCCGCTTTCGATGCCTGGGGCGCGGACTACCTGGCCCGTTGTGATCGCGAACCCGGTAATGCCGAAGGCCGCCGCGAGCGGATGCATGCGGTGAACCCGCTGTACGTGTTGCGCAACTACCTGGCGCAGAAAGCCATCGAAGCGGCAGAAGCGGGTGATTACAGTGAAGTGCGTCGGCTGCATCAAGTGCTTAGCCACCCCTTCGAAGAACAACCCGGTATGCAGGCCTACGCCGAACGGCCACCAGAATGGGGCAAGCACCTGGAAATCAGCTGCTCCTCCTGATTAACGCCAAACCCTGTGGGAGCGGCCTTGTGTCGCGATGGGCTGCAAAGCAGCCCCTAAAATATCAAGGAAACAACATGTCCGAACCGCTGGTAGTCCCCTGCCCCCACTGTAACGGCCTCAACCGCCTGCCCGCCGAGCGCCTGGGCGATACACCAAAATGCGGCCGCTGCAAACAGGACATGCTGCT
The DNA here is from genome assembly GCA_041071465.1 of Pseudomonas putida. NCBI lineage: Bacteria > Pseudomonadati > Pseudomonadota > Gammaproteobacteria > Pseudomonadales > Pseudomonadaceae > Pseudomonas > Pseudomonas putida. The sequence continues at coordinate 1,798,523 of CP163498.1, forward strand.
GAGCACCCCTTTCGAGCTGACCGAAGCCAGCTACGCCAGCCAGATCAAGGGCGACCTACCGCTACTGGTCGACATCTGGGCCGACTGGTGCGGCCCGTGCAAGTCCTTTGCCCCCACCTTCGAACAGGCCGCCCGCCAGCTGACCGGCCGCTGCCGCCTGGCCAAGCTCGACAGCGAAGCCAACCGCAACCTTGCGGGGCAACTGGGCATTCGTTCGATCCCCAGCCTGCTGCTGTTCAAGAACGGCCGCGAAGTCAGCCGCCAGGCCGGGGCGTTTCCACTCCAGACGTTGCTGGAGTGGGTGCGTAGCCAAGGGGTTTAAGCGTTCTCTTCGAGCAACGAGTGCAACTCGACAAACTGCTGGGTCAGCTTGTGCTTGGGCTCCAGGTGAATCAGCGGCAGGCTGGCGTGGTGCGATTCACGCATCTTCACCGAGCTGCCCAGGTACACCGGCAGCACCGGTAACCCTTCGGCCAGCAGTTCGTCGAGCATCTGCTGTGGCAGGCTGGCACGGGACTGGAACTGGTTGACCACGATGCCTTCGACCATCAGGTCTTCGTTGTGGTCTTCCTTGAGGTCTTCGATCTCGGCCAGCAGGCCATACAGGGCCTGGCGCGAGAAGCTGTCGCAGTCGAAGGGAATGAGCACGCGATCAGCGGCAATCAACGCGGAAACCGCGTAGAAGTTCAGCGCCGGTGGGGTATCGATGTAGATACGCTCGTAGTCCTCGTCCAACTCGTCGAGCAGCTTACGCAGCTTGTTGATCTTGTGCTTGGCCTCAAGCTTGGGCTGCAGGTCGGCCAGCTCGGCGGTGGCGGTGACCACGTGCAGGTTGTCGAACGGCGTTTCGTAGATATCGACCTTGTTCTTCTTGCTGAACGGCCCGCTGGACAGGCTTTGCTTGAAAAAGTCGGCGATACCCATGGGGATGTCCTCGCCGGTCAGGCCAGTGAGGTACTGGGTCGAGTTAGCCTGGGCATCCAGGTCGATCAGCAAGGTCCGGTAGCCTTCATTGGCACTGACCGCCGCAAGGTTGCAGGCGATGCTCGACTTGCCCACGCCACCTTTCTGATTGAATACCACGCGCCGCATGATTGACCTCCGTGTTTCAACGAATGCCCGAGTATGTGGTGACGCTGCGGCAATGGCCAGTGCCATTTGACCGGCATCAGCCCTGGCCGACCACTTGCCCCGTCAACAGCTCGGCAAACGCTTTGGCCATCACCGAATTACCGCGCTCGCGTTGCACCAGCCACACCGCCGACATCGCCCCTTCATCCAGCAGCGTGCGGTACACCACGCCTTCAATGCGCATGCGCTGGAACGACGCCGGCAACACCGACACGCCCAACCCCGCCGACACCAGGCCAATGATGGTCATCGCCTCCCCCGCCTCTTGTGCGAAGTGCGGGCTGAAGCCCGCCTGTCGCGCCAGGCTCAGCAATTGCGCATGCAGGCCGCTGCCATAACTGCGCGGGAAGAACACGAACGGTTCATGGGCCAGTGCCGCCATATAAACACCCTGCTCAGTGCCCTCGGCCAGCGGATGCGAGGCATTGATCACCGCCACCAGCGGCTCGCGGAACAACTCGGTGGCCACCAGCCCTTCCGGTAGCGGCATCGGCCGCATCAACCCCACTTCGATCGATTCATCGAACACCCCTTCGGCAACATCACGGCTGCTCATTTCCTTGAGGTTCAGGTGCACCGACGGGAAGCGCTGACGGAAGGCATGGATCGCCTTGGGAATTTTCGAGGTGAACGGAGCCGACGAGGTGAAGCCTATTTTCATCTCGCCCAGCTCTCCCAGCTGCGCACGCCGGGCCACATCTGCCGCCTTTTCTACCTGCGCCAGCACCTGCCTGGCCTCTTCAAGGAACAGCCGCCCCGCCTCGCTCAGCTCGACCCGACGATTGGTACGGTCGAACAGACGCGCCCCCAGCTCTTGTTCCAGCGCCTGGATCTGCTGGCTCAAGGGTGGCTGTGAAATACCCAGCTGCTGGGCGGCGCGGCCAAAGTGCAGCTCTTCGGCCACGGCGATGAAGTAACGCAGATGGCGCAGTTCCATGATGGGCTCCAAACAGGTCGTAAAACATCTTAAATAGGTCGAACAATATATTGGATCTAATCATTAGCCAGCTATATGCTTTTTTCATTGCGCCAGAGGTACCCGCCCGTGAAAACTGCTGTAGCCCCCTTCCTGCCGAGCCCGAACCTGCCACCCTGAACGACATGTGGATCGAGAAAGGCACCCCCGCCTTCATGAAGACCGTGCTGGCCCTGTTCAGCGGCGGCTTCGCCACCTTCGCCCTGCTGTACTGCGTACAGCCGATGATGCCGCTGCTGTCCAAGGAATTTGCCATCAACGCGGCGCAAAGCAGCTTGGTGCTATCGGTGTCCACTGCCATGCTGGCGTTCGGCCTGCTGATCACCGGCCCCATTTCTGACCGCATCGGGCGCAAGCCGGTGATGGTGTTCGCCTTGGTCTGCGCCGCCCTGTCCACCCTGGCCAGCGCAGTGATGCCGAGCTGGGAGCTGGTACTGGCCACCCGTGCGTTGGTCGGCCTGTCGTTGAGCGGCCTGGCTGCGGTGGCAATGACCTACCTGAGCGAAGAGATCCACCCGCAACACATTGGCCTGGCAATGGGTCTGTACATCGGCGGCAACGCGATTGGCGGCATGAGTGGGCGGCTAATCACTGGCGTCCTGATCGACTTCGTCAGCTGGCACACGGCGATGCTGACCATCGGTGGCCTGGCCCTGGTAGCCGCACTGGTGTTCTGGAAGGTACTGCCCGAATCGCGCAACTTCCGCCCGCAGATGATGAGCCCGCGCAGCCTTCTGGATGGCTTTGTCATGCATTTCAAGGATGCCGGCCTGCCCTGGCTGTTCCTCGAAGCCTTCCTGCTGATGGGTGCGTTCGTCACCTTGTTCAACTATATCGGCTACCGGCTGCTGGCCGAGCCTTACCACATGAACCAGGCGCTGGTGGGCTTGCTGTCGGTGGTTTATCTGTCGGGCATCTACAGCTCGGCGCAAGTCGGTGCCCTGGCTGACAAGCTGGGCCGGCGCAAGGTGTTCTGGGCCAGTATCGTGGTGATGGCCGGCGGCTTGCTGATGACCCTGGCCAGCCCGCTGGCCATGGTGATCGTGGGTATGCTGGTGTTCACCTTCGGCTTCTTTGGCGCACACTCGGTGGCCAGCAGCTGGATCGGACGCAGAGCGCTGAAGGCCAAGGGACAGGCGTCGTCGCTGTACCTGTTCAGCTACTACGCAGGGTCCAGCGTGGCCGGTACGGCGGGCGGGGTGTTCTGGCACCAGTGGGGCTGGAATGGCATTGGGCTGTTCATTGGCAGCTTGCTGGCGGTGGCGTTGCTGGTGGCGTTGCACCTGAGCAAGTTACCCCCTAAATCGAGCTGACCCAGGGGGCCGCTTTGCGGCCCCAAAATCTCAGATCAGTTGATGATCTCGACAATATCCACATCCACTTCACGGCTCATCAGGTGCTTCTCCACCTCACCGGTCAGCTTGACCTTGGTCTTGTCGTTGAACGGCGTCGGCGGCAGGTCTTCGTCATCGATCTCGACGGTAATGGTGCCGGTGTTGTCCTTGAACTCGTACTTGTCGTCGTTGTTGATCTTCTTGGTCACGAAGCCCTGCAGCACCACTGGGGTGTCATCGGCAGCGTCGTTGGCAGCGGCGACGGTGGTGACCGACTGGGCACCGGGGCCGGTATAGCCAGCAGCAAGTGCGGCAGTGCTGAACAGCGGGGCGAGGATCAGGGCGAGATAACGGGTTTTCATGAGGATAGGGTCCTGTTTCGGTTTCGATGGGACCAGATTAACGACGTTCGCTGAATTAAAACTTAATGCGACAAAAAGCCCGGCACAGGGCCGGGCTTTGCTTTCCAGCAATCAACTCACTGGTGATACTGCGCCGACAGTTCATGCACGGCGTTGATGAACACGCCAGCATGCTCCGGGTCGACTTCCGGGGTAATGCCATGGCCCAGGTTGAATACGTGGCCGGTGCCTTGGCCATAGCTGGCCAGGATGCGCGCCACTTCCTGGCGGATGGCCTCGGGCTTGGCGTACAGCACGGTCGGGTCCATGTTGCCTTGCAGGGCAACCTTGTCACCTACGCGGCGGCGGGCGTCGCCGATCTCGCAGGTCCAGTCCAGGCCCAGTGCATCGGCACCGGCTTCGGCGATGCTTTCCAGCCACAGGCCGCCGTTCTTGGTGAACAGGATCACCGGCACCTTGCGCCCTTCGTGCTCGCGGATCAGGCCGCTGACGATCTTGCGCATGTAGGCCAGGGAGAATTCCTGGTAGGCCGCCGCCGACAGGTTGCCGCCCCAGGTATCGAAAATTTGCACAGCCTGAGCACCGGCCAGAATCTGGCCGTTCAGGTAGCTGGTGACCGACTGGGCCAGCTTGTCCAGCAGCAGGTGCAGGGCTTGCGGGTTGTCGTAGGCCATGGCCTTGGTCTTGCGGAAGTCCTTCGACGAGCCGCCTTCAACCATGTAGGTGGCCAGGGTCCAAGGGCTGCCGGAGAAGCCGATCAACGGCACGCGGCCGTTAAGCTCGCGACGGATGGTGCTGACCGCGTCCATCACGTAGCCCAGATCTTTTTGCGGGTCGGGGATGGGCAGTGCTTCGATGTCGGCCGGGGTGCTGATGACCTTCTTGAAACGCGGGCCTTCGCCGGTTTCGAAATACAGGCCCAGGCCCATGGCATCAGGGATGGTGAGGATGTCCGAGAACAGGATCGCTGCGTCCAGCGGGTAGCGGTCCAGCGGCTGCAGGGTGACCTCGCAGGCAAACTGCGGGTTCATGCACAGGCTCATGAAGTCACCGGCCTTGGCGCGGCTGGCGCGGTACTCCGGCAGGTAGCGGCCGGCCTGGCGCATCATCCACACCGGGGTAACGTCTACGGGTTGCTTGAGCAGAGCACGCAGGAAACGATCGTTCTTCAGGGCAGTCATGTCGGCATCCGGAAAAATAGTGCGGGCATTTTCTCAGACGCACAAAGAAAAGGCACGGCTGTTTGCCGTGCCTTTTCTCTATGGGTATGTCCTGGATCAATAGATTTTGTATACAAAATCTAAAACAGTCAGACCTCGAGGTAGTCCAGAATGCCTTCGGCAGCTGTACGCCCTTCGAAAATAGCCGTCACTACCAAGTCCGAACCACGCACCATGTCGCCACCGGCAAACACTTTCGGGTTGCTGGTCTGGTGCTTGAACTTGCCTTTCTCCGGTGCCACGACACGGCCCTGACTGTCCAGCTGAATGCCATGCTGCTCGAACCACGGCGCCGGGCTCGGGCGAAAGCCGAAGGCGATCACCACGGCATCGGCCGGCAGGATCTCTTCGGAGCCCGGGATCGGCTCGGGGCTGCGGCGGCCACGGGCATCCGGCTCACCCAGGCGGGTCTCGACCACTTTCACGCCTTCGACCTTGTCCTCGCCGACAATGGCGATTGGCTGACGGTTATAGAGGAACTTCACGCCCTCTTCCTTGGCGTTCTTCACCTCTTTGCGCGAACCCGGCATGTTGGCTTCGTCACGGCGATAGGCACAGGTCACTGCCTTGGCACCCTGGCGGATCGAGGTGCGGTTGCAGTCCATCGCGGTGTCACCACCGCCCAGCACCACGACCTTTTTGCCCTGCATATCGACGAAGTCTTCCGGCGACTTCTCGAAGCCCAGGTTGCGGTTGACGTTGGCAATCAGGAAGTCCAGTGCGTCATGCACGCCCGGCAGGTCTTCGCCCGGGAAGCCGCCCTTCATGTAGGTGTAGGTACCCATGCCCATGAACACCGCGTCGTACTCGGCGAGCAGCTGCTCCATGGTCACGTCCTTGCCCACCTCGGTGTTCAGGCGGAACTCGATACCCATGCCGGTGAACACTTCGCGGCGGTTGCTGAGCACGGTCTTTTCCAGCTTGAACTCGGGGATGCCAAAGGTCAGCAAGCCGCCGATTTCCGGGTTCTTGTCGAACACCACCGGGGTTACGCCAGCGCGCACCAGCACGTCAGCACAACCCAGGCCGGCCGGGCCGGCGCCGATGATGGCGACGCGCTTGCCGGTTGGCTTGACCTTGGACATGTCCGGGCGCCAGCCCATGGCGAAAGCGGTGTCGGTGATGTACTTCTCCACAGAACCGATGGTCACTGCGCCGAAGCCATCGTTCAGGGTGCAGGCCCCCTCGCACAGGCGGTCTTGCGGGCACACGCGGCCGCACACTTCAGGCAGGGTGTTGGTCTGGTGCGACAGTTCCGCCGCAGCCAGGATGTTGCCTTCGGAAACCAGCTTCAACCAGTTGGGGATGAAGTTGTGCACCGGGCACTTCCACTCGCAATACGGGTTACCGCAGCCCAGGCAGCGGTGTGCCTGCTCCACGGACTGCTGCGGCTTGAACGGCTCGTAGATTTCCACGAACTCCTTCTTGCGCTGGCGCAGCAGCTTTTTCTTCGGGTCCTTGCGGCCCACTTCGATGAACTGGAAGTCGTTGTTCAGACGTTCAGCCATTTTTCAAAACCTCTTTACCGCAGTTGCCAGCCCTAGGCTGCAAGCTGCAAGACGATCACTTGAGCACGACGGACCCCGCGCACGGGGCCGTCACTTGCAGCTGTTCTTACTGCGGGTTGGCACGGGTGCTGGACAGCAGTTGCTTCAGGTTGGCTGCCTTCGGCTTCACCAGCCAGAAGCGCCGCACGTAGTCGTCCAGGTTCTCCGAGAGCTCACGCCCCCACTCGCTGCCGGTTTCTTCCACGTACTCGGCAAGGACGCGCGCCAAGTGGCTGCGGTAAGCCTCCATCGCTTCACCACTGATGCGCTGAATTTCCACCAGCTCATGGTTGAGTTTGTCGACGAAGGTGTTGTCCATGTCGAGCACGTAGGCGAAGCCGCCAGTCATGCCAGAACCGAAGTTGTAACCGGTCTTGCCCAAGACGCAGACAAAGCCACCGGTCATGTACTCACAGCAGTGATCGCCAGTGCCCTCGACAACAGCGTGGGCGCCGGAGTTACGCACAGCGAAGCGCTCGCCCGCGGTACCGGCGGCAAACAGCTTGCCGCCAGTGGCACCGTACAGGCAGGTGTTGCCGACGATGGCGCTGTGCTGGGTTTCGAACGGGCTGCCGGCTGGCGGCACGATGGTGACCTTGCCACCGGTCATGCCCTTGCCGACGTAGTCGTTGGCATCACCTTGCAGGTGCAGGTTCAGGCCGCCGGCGTTCCATACGCCGAAGCTCTGGCCCGCAGTACCCTTGAAGCGGAAGGTGATCGGGTTGGCGGCCATGCCCTGGTTGCCGTACAGCTTGGCGATTTCGCCAGAGATACGGGCACCGATGGAACGGTCGCAGTTGCAGATGTCGAGGTCGAACTCGCCACCGGCCTGGTCGCGAATCGCTGGCAGGGCCATTTCCACCATTTTCTCGGCCAACTCGCCCTTGTCGAACGGCGGGTTCTTGTCGACTTCGCAGAACTGCGGCTTGTCTGCCGGAATGTGCGAGCTGCCCAGCAGCGGCGACAGGTCCAGGTACTGCTGGCGCTCGGTGTCGCCTGGCAGTACGTCGAGCAGGTCGGTACGGCCGATCAGTTCGCCGAGGCTGCGCACGCCCAGCTTGGCCAGCCACTCACGGGTTTCTTCGGCAACGAAGGTGAAGAAGTTGATCACCATGTCGACGGTGCCGATGTAGTGGTCCTTGCGCAGCTTGTCGTTCTGGGTGGCTACGCCGGTGGCGCAGTTGTTCAGGTGGCAGATACGCAGGTACTTGCAGCCCAGGGCGATCATTGGTGCGGTGCCGAAGCCGAAGCTTTCGGCGCCGAGGATGGCTGCCTTGATCACGTCCAGGCCAGTTTTCAGGCCACCGTCGGTCTGTACCCGTACCTTGCCGCGCAGGTCGTTGCCGCGCAGGGTCTGGTGGGTTTCAGCCAGGCCCAGTTCCCATGGGGCGCCAGCGTACTTGATCGAGGTCAGCGGCGACGCACCAGTGCCACCGTCGTAACCGGAAATGGTGATCAGGTCTGCATAAGCCTTGGCCACACCAGCGGCAATCGTACCGACGCCAGCCTCGGCCACCAATTTGACCGACACCAGCGCCTGCGGGTTGACCTGCTTGAGGTCGTAGATCAGCTGGGCAAGGTCTTCGATCGAGTAGATATCGTGGTGCGGCGGCGGTGAGATCAGGGTCACGCCAGGTACCGCATAGCGCAGCTTGGCGATCAGGCCGTTGACCTTGCCGCCCGGCAGCTGGCCGCCCTCACCGGGCTTGGCGCCCTGGGCAACCTTGATCTGCAGCACCTCGGCGTTGACCAGGTATTCCGGGGTCACACCAAAGCGGCCGGTGGCCACCTGCTTGATCTTCGAGCTCTTGATGGTGCCGTAGCGCGACGGGTCTTCACCGCCCTCACCGGAGTTGGAACGCGCACCCAGGCGGTTCATGGCTTCGGCCAACGCTTCGTGGGCTTCCGGCGACAGTGCGCCCAGCGAGATACCGGCGGAATCGAAGCGCTTGAGGATAGCCTCCAGCGGTTCGATCTGCTCCAGCGCCAGTGGCTGGTCGGCCACTTTCACTTTCAGCAGGTCGCGGATCATCGATACCGGGCGCTGGTCGACCAGCGTGGTGTATTCCTTGAACTTGGCGTAGTCGCCCTGCTGCACAGCGGCTTGCAGGGTGTTGACCACATCCGGGTTGTAAGCGTGGTATTCGCCACCGTGGACGAACTTCAGCAGGCCACCTTGCTGAATCGGCTTGCGCGCGCTCCAGGCTTCGGCCGCCAGCAGCTTCTGGTCGCTTTCCAGGTCAACGAAACGCGCCCCCTTGATGCGGCTGGACACACCCTTGAAGCTCAGACCGACCACTTCTTCGGCCAAACCGATGGCTTCGAACAGCTGCGCACCACGGTACGAGGCGATGGTGGAGATACCCATCTTCGACAGGATCTTCAGCAGGCCTTTGGAGATGCCTTTGCGGTAGTACTTGAAGACTTCGTCCAGGTCGCCCAGCACTTCGCCGGTGCGGATCAGGTCGGCCAGTACTTCATACGCCAGGTACGGGTAAACGGCCGAGGCACCGAAGCCCAGCAGCACAGCGAAATGATGCGGGTCACGGGCGGTGGCGGTTTCCACCAGGATGTTGCTGTCGCAACGCAGGCCTTGCTCGGTCAGGCGGTGATGCACCGCACCAACGGCCAACGACGCATGCACAGGCAGCTTGCCTGGGGCGATATAACGGTCGCTCAGCACCAGCTGGGTCTTGCCCGCGCGCACAGCCTCTTCGGCCTGGTCGGCGATGTTGCGAATGGCCGCTTCCAGGCCGATGCCCTGCTCGTAATTGAGGTCGATCAGCTGGCGGTCGAAGCCTTCGCGCTCCAGGTTCATCAGCGAACGCCACTTGGCGGGCGAAATGACCGGCGAGCTGAGGATGACCCGCGATGCGTGCTCCGGGGACTCCTGGAAGATGTTGCGCTCGGCACCCAGGCAGATTTCCAGCGACATCACGATCGCTTCACGCAGCGGATCGATCGGTGGGTTGGTCACCTGAGCGAACTGCTGGCGGAAGAAATCGTACGGCGACCGCACACGCTGCGACAGCACGGCCATTGGCGTGTCGTCACCCATCGAGCCAACGGCTTCCTGGCCCTGCTCACCCAGCGGGCGCAGCACCTGGTCACGCTCTTCGAAGGTGACCTGGAACATCTTCATGTATTGCTTGAGCTGGTCAGCGTCGTAGCTGGCCACACCCTGGTCGTCGGTCAGCGTCGCCTGAATGCGGGTAGCGTGCTGACGCAGCCAGCGCTTGTACGGGTGACGCGACTTAAGGCGGTTGTCGATGGCGTCGGTGTCGAGGATCTGGCCGGTTTCGGTGTCCACGGCAAGGATTTGACCTGGGCCGACACGGCCCTTGGCCAGCACCTCCTCAGGCTGATAGCCCCAAACGCCGATTTCCGAGGCGATGGTGATGTAGCCGTTGGTGGTGGTTACCCAGCGCGCCGGGCGCAGGCCGTTGCGGTCGAGCAGGCACACCGCGTGGCGGCCTTCGGTCATGACGATACCGGCCGGGCCATCCCACGGCTCCATGTGCATGGAGTTGTATTCGTAGAAGGCGCGCAGGTCGGCGTCCATGGTCTCGACGTTCTGCCAGGCTGGCGGTACCAGCATGCGCACGCCGCGGAACAGGTCGATGCCACCGGTGACCATCAACTCCAGCATGTTGTCCATGCTCGACGAGTCGGAACCGACGCGGTTGACCAGCGGGCCAAGCTCTTCGAGGTCGGGGATCTGGTCGTTGGCGAACTTGGTGCGACGGGCCATTGCCCAGTTGCGGTTGCCGGTGATGGTGTTGATCTCGCCGTTGTGGGCGAGGAAGCGGAACGGTTGCGCCAGCGGCCATTTCGGCAGGGTGTTGGTGGAGAAGCGCTGGTGAAACACGCAGATCGCGGTTTGCAGGCGCTCGTCACCCAGGTCTGGATAGAACGCCGCGAGATCGCGCGGCATCATCAGGCCTTTGTAGATGATGGTCTTGTGCGAGAAGCTGCAGATGTAGTGGTCGCTATCGTGGGCGTTGGCCACCGACGAACGGCGACGGGCACTGAACAGCTTGATGGCGAATTCCTGGTCGCTCAGGCCTTCACCGCCGATGAACACCTGCTCGATCTGCGGCAGACGCTCCAGGGCCAGGCGGCCCAGCACGCTGGTGTCGATCGGCACCTTGCGCCATCCGACCAGCTTCAGGCCAGCGGCGAGGATTTCGCGGTCCATGTTAGCGCGAGCCGCTTCGGCTTTGACCGGGTCCTGGTTGAAGAACACCATGCCGACGGCGTATTGCTTGGGCAGCTCGACGGCGAAGTGTTCCTGGGCCACGGCACGCAGAAATTGATCGGGCTTCTGCATAAGCAGACCGCAACCGTCACCGGTCTTGCCGTCGGCGTTGATGCCGCCGCGGTGGGTCATGCAAGTCAGTGCCTGCATGGCGGTTTGCAGAAGGTGGTGGCTCGGTTCACCCGTCATATGGGCGATCAGGCCAAAACCACAGTTGTCCTTGAATTCTTCGGGATGGTACAGACCTGTTTTCATAGACACATTCTCACCAGGTTCACCTCTCAACGGAGGCAAATCTCTTTTTTAACAACCACTTACCATCCACGCCGATCAAACGCCAGCTTTTTTGCGGTGGCCATGGAAAACCATTGTTGCACAGCGACAGCGATGCCCACAAATTTTCATGTCTCACCATTGAAAATTTATGTCGCAATTTTGAATGTTTTTGCGCCATGCGCCGTGATAGCGGCTTGGCTTGAGTCTGAAGCGTTTCAGCCATGACTGCAACTAGGGGCTTGTGGCCGGCAGTCTGGGACAGAAAAGCCTGCCGCGCTCGGGCGCAGCAGGCTAGTCGAAAGCTAGAATTCGCTTAGCTACAGGGCGGCGGGGTGATGCCGCCCGGAAGGTATCAGCGGGCCGTGGCCAGCTCTTGTTGGACGCTGCCCACGGTACGTGGCCAAGGTTTACCAGCCTGGACCTTCGCTGGCAAGTTCTTGATTGCTGCAACCGCTGCGTCGCGGTTGGCGAAGCTGCCGTAAGTGACTACATACAGTGGCTTGCCCTGCAGGTTTTTCTTGAAGTAGCGATAGTCGCTACCCTGGGCCTTGACGTATGCCTGGGCCGAAGCTTCGGAGCTGGTGCCGAGGATCTGCACCACATAATTACCTGGCTTCTGCCCCGCGTACCAACCACCGCTGCCACCGCCAGCGGCCGCTGGTTTCTCGGCAGGTTTGGCGGCCGGCTTGGCCACGGCAACCTGGGTCGGCGCGGGAGCAGGCTTGGCAGGCGCAACCGGTTTTACGGGCTGGGTTGCAACAGGCTTTGGCGCAGGCGCAACCGGCTGCACAGGCGCACTGGCGACTGGCTGAGCAGGCGCGGGGGCCGGGCCTGCCGGCACACCTTGCGGCGGCGCGATGGTAGTCACGGTAGGTGGTGGGTTGCCAGGCTGCAGGGCGGTATCACCTGCCGGGCTGCCTTCTTCGCCCTCGCCCATGCCTGCGGCCTGGGCCAACGGCTCGCGCATCACCGGCTGCGACTGGCCAACCAGCGGCAGCGGCATGGGCTGGGACGAGCCAGAGAACTCGATGGCAGCACCCTGCTTGCCGTCGCCCAGTGGCAACTGAGCCTGGGCGGCTGGCGCTTCGGCGGGGGCCTTGTCGCTTTTCTTGGGCATCAATACTGCAGCCGCAACGGCGACCACGACCACAGCGGACAGCGCGAGCACATGTTTTTTAGGCATCTTGAACCCCATGGATGGTCGCTTGGCCGTCGAGCGGCTGGCGATCATGGCTTCGATCAAAGTGTCACGGGCGACCTGGTTGATATTGCCAGGCCAACCGTCGGAGTTTTCATGGATATCGGCGATCTGTTCACGGCTGAACACCTCGATGCCCCGGCCGGCGCCCTCCAGGCGCTGCTCCAGGTATTCGCGGGTTTCTTCCTCACTGTAGGGGGCAAGCTCGATGATGTGGAAGCGTTCTTCCTCGACATTGAGCTCGTCCAGCCCGGCAATCAGCGATGGCTCACCGAACAGGAACACGTGCGGGCGCCCTTCCGGCACCCCCGCCGCCAATTCCAGCAACGCTTGGAGTGCCGACTCGTCGAGTTGTTCCGCATCGTCCACCAGCAAATACACTTCCTGCCCGGTCAGTGCCAGCTGCACCACTTTGGACAGGATCGCCTGCACTTCAGGCTGGGCCACACCAAGGTCCTGGGCGACGTGGGCGAGCATGCTGGAGGCATCGCTGGCGCTGCGGGCAGACACCACCACACTTTGCACAGCCTGTTTGTTGGTGCTGGCCACCAAGGCCTGGCGCAGCAGCGACTTACCGCTGCCCAGCGGGCCGCTGACCACCAGCATCAACTGGCTGTAGCGCGCCAGGTGGTGCAGTTGGCCGAGCACGGGCTTGCGCTGGGCCGGGAAGAACTTGAAACCGGGCACGCGGGGCGCGAACGGATCGTGGCTCAACTGGTAATGGTCGAGAAAGGCCTCATCGGCATGCAAACTGGTCATTGCGCTGTCACAACCTCAAAGCTGGGCCACGATCGCGCGGTAATCCGCCGACAGCGTGGCCTGTAGAATCTCTTTCGAATAGTCGTCGGTCACCACGGCCTCGCCCATCTGGCGCAACAGCACCAGACGCAGACGACCGTCGAGCACCTTCTTGTCGACCGCCATGTGCTCCATGAAATGCGCCGGGGTCATTTCCTGTGGTGGCACCACCGGCAAACCTGCATCCTGCAACAGGCGGATACCGCGATCGCGCTCGGCCTGGTCGATCCAGCCAAGACGCATGGACATTTCCAGGGCCATCACCGTGCCCGCCGCCACGGCCTCGCCGTGCAACCACACGCCATAGCCCATGTGGGTTTCGATGGCATGCCCGAAGGTATGCCCCAGGTTCAGCGTGGCCCGTACGCCCGACTCGCGCTCGTCAGCCCCCACTACTGCGGCCTTGGCCGCGCAGGAGCGGCGGATGGCCTCGGTCAGGGCTGCCGAGTCGAGGGCGCGCAGGGCCTGCATATTGTCTTCGAGCCAGGCGAGGAACGGTTTGTCGCAAATCAGGCCGTACTTGATCACTTCGGCCAGGCCTGCGGACAGTTCGCGCGCGGGCAGGGTCTTGAGGCTGGTGGTATCGATCAGTACCGCATTGGGCTGATAGAAGGCACCGACCATGTTCTTGCCCAGCGGGTGATTGATGCCGGTCTTGCCGCCCACCGAAGAGTCGACCTGGGACAACAGGGTGGTCGGCACCTGGATGAAGTCGACACCGCGCTGGTAGCAAGCGGCAGCGAAGCCGGCCATGTCGCCGATCACGCCGCCGCCCAGGGCGACCACGGTGGTGCGACGATCATGGCGGGCTGTCAGCAAGCCATCGAAAATCAGTTGCAGGGTTTCCCAATTCTTGTGGGCTTCGCCATCGGGCAACACCACCGGCAGTACCGAGTAGGCACCCAGGGTCTTGCTCAGGCGTTCGAGATACAGGGGGGCGACGGTCTCGTTGGAAACGATGGCAACCTGCCGGCCGGCAATGTGCGGCGCCAGCAGTTCGGGCTGGTCCAGCAGGCCTTCGCCAATGTAGATCGGGTAGCTACGCTCGCCCAGGTCGACCTTTAGTGTCTGCATGTATCCCCACAATGTACTTGGGCGCGGCGCCATTCGGGCAACCTGCGCGGTAACGTTGAACCTCGCCCCGGCTGGTGGCCGAGAATAGTCCCGGGTTAACGGGGCGGCAACTGCTGCAAGCGCTCAAGAATATCGATCACCACCATGCGTGGCGGCCGCTCATCGGTTTCCACGACCAGGTCGGCGATTTCGCGGTAGAGCGGGTCGCGGGTTTCCAGCAAGGTACGCAAGGTTGCCTCGGGATTGGCGGTACGCAGCAGCGGGCGGTTGCGGTCGCGCGCGGTGCGCCCGACCTGCTGCTCCACCGAAGCATGCAGGTAGATCACCCGGCCTCCCCGATAAAGCGCCTGACGGTTGGCTTCACGCATCACCGCGCCGCCGCCGGTGGCCAGGACCACGCCGTCGAGCGCGCACAGCTCGGCGATCATCGCTTGCTCGCGATCACGGAAACCCGGCTCGCCTTCCTTGTCGAAAATCCACGGGATGTTGGCGCCGCATCGCAGTTCGATTTCCTTGTCGGAATCCTTGAACAGCAGGCGCAGCTCTTTGGCCAATAGGCGTCCGATGGTGCTTTTACCAGCGCCCATGGGCCCCACAAGTATCAAATTTCGCACAGAATCAACGACTCACAGCAATCGCCTGGTCACTCATGATACGCGGAGTCAGGAAGACCAGCAGCTCGGATTTTTTCTCTTGTAATGCATCGCGTCGAAACAGCCGCCCAACATACGGCAGATCGCCGAAAAATGGCACCTTGTCGACCACATTGTTTTGCGAAGTCGAGTAAACGCCACCAATCACGATCGTTTCGCCATCAGCCACACGAACCTTGGCATTTACCTCGTTCTTGCGGATCGGCGGTACGTTGTTCAAGGCATTGACGTAATCCGGCTCGTCCTTGGTCACCCTGACGGTCATGATCACCTTATTGTCCGGGGTGATCTGCGGGGTAACTTCCAACGACAGCGACGCTTCGCGAAAAGATACCGAGGTCGCACCGCTTTGGCTGGTTTCCTGGTAAGGCACCTCGGTTCCCTTGAGGATCCTCGCCGTTTCCTTGTCGGCCGTGACCACCTTGGGCTGCGAAATGATCTCGCCGTTACCACTCTTTTCCATGGCGCTGAGCTCAAGGTCCAGCAACACGTCCCCGCGCAATAACCCAAGGCCGATACTGCCGCCGGCACGCTCGACGCCGAGATCGACGAACAATTCTTTGCCTGGCCGCAGTTGCGCGCCGTATAGCGGCCCGCCCCAGCGCACCCCCAGGCTCTTTTCGTAATCGACGTTGGCCTCGACGATACGCGCCTCGATCGCTACCTGGCGCACCGGCACATCCAACTGCGTCACCAGTTGCCGCAATTCGGCCAGGCGGCCGGCAGGCAGGTGCACCACCAGGGTATTGGTGCGCTCATCGACACTCAGGCTACCCGTGAGAATACCGTCACCCACCAGGCTCGCCTGTAGCAACTCCGCCAAATCGGCAGCCTTGGCGTGGTGAATAGGCAGCAGTTCCCGACGCAAAGGTTGCAACTGCGCTTCCAGCACTTGCCCCGCACGGGTCTCGGCTGACTGTGCGGCAAAGTCGGCGGCAGGCGCCACCAACAGCACATTACCCTCCTGGCGCCGAGCCAGGCCCTTGCTGCGCAACACCAGGTCCAGTGCCTGATCCCACGGCACGTCCTGCAAGCGCATCGTGACGTTGCCTTGCACCGCATCGCTGGCTACCAAGTTTACCCCGGCATAGTCCGCCAGTACCTGCAGTACCGCGCGCACCTCTACATCCTGAAAGTTCAACGATAGCGGCTCACCCTCATAAGACGTCGCCGACGCCAGCGGAACCGACAGCAGGGTTGCCAGCAGATATTTCATCCACGTTTTCATTCTGGTCCGAGGCCTCCTTGCCCAGGCGCTTGGCAAGGGTGATGAACGCCGTGCGTTCGTGCCACTCCCCCGCCATGAACAGCCGCTCCCGCACTTCGACCTGACGTTGGTCGATGTACGCCACCACCCCCTGATCACGCCCTACCCGGTCACCTGGGCGCACGCGGTAAAGCCTGCCAGCCGCCATCAGCAATGCTTCGCGTGCCGCCCCGCGCGCCAGGCTACCGACCATCTCCAGCTGCGCCAGCGGCACACCGGCCAGCCCCGTTGCGGTCAACCGCGCCGCCACGGGGCAAACGGGTCTACGGCAGGCGCAGCCATTGCAGCCCTTGCCGGTAGCCGCGCCAGCATCGCAGGTGCCTTCATGGGTGCGGGCGCGTCATAGGCATAAACCCGCAACCGCAGGCGCAACAGCCCAGGCTGGCGATCAACAGCAGCCAGGCTCATGTCATCGCTGTGCAGCACTCGCACCTGCCCCAACCAGTCGTCCAACCACAACCGCAAGGCTGAGTAACGCCCCACCACTTGCAACTCCAGCGGCACTTTGCGCAAACCAGCCTGTTGCTCGCCCTTATCGACATCGAGGCGCTCGACCAGCAAACCCTGCGCATGCCCCGTCACCGCCAGGCGCTCAAGCAGGTCACTCATGCCCTCCCCGCCAGCCAGTTGCCAGCGCGCCTCCTGCAACCGCTGCTCGGCGGCCACCACAGCAGCCCGCAACTGCTCAAGCTCGGCCAACCGCAATGCACTGGCTGCCTGCCTCTGATTCAATTCGGCGTACCTGACATCCTCGCGTGACTGCTGCTGAATCAGTGCCGGCAGGCGCATCGCGCAGCCCAGGCTGAACAACACAGCGGCTACCAGCGCTGGCGCCAGTCGTCGGCAGCGATCGGAGCGCTCGACCACAGCCAACCAAGCGAGAAGCTGTGCAGTACTCACGACCAAAACGCCGAAACGCGCGCGGTCAGCAGGAATTCATCGCCGCCCGGCAGGCTCTTGATGCGCTTGAGTTCCAAATCGAGCAAAACGCTCGAGCGGTTCAAGTCACGCATGAACTGCGCAACCACAGCACCGGATGCAGCCAAGCCGGTCATCTGCAGGCGGCCGCTTTCAAGGCTGAGCTCAAGGAGTTGCACACCTTCAGGCAAAGCCCCCTCAAGGTCAGCGAACAGACCGGCCAACATCCCCTGGTGGGCACGCAAGCCTTCCAGCGCCGAGGCCCGGGCGAGCAATGCTGCATGCTGCGTGCGTACATCGGCCAGCGGCCGCAACTGCTCGTCCAGCTCCTCAAGGGCAGCCTGGAACTGGGTATTGGCCAGCGCCTGCTGCTGCCCGCGCTGGCGGGCCAATTGATCGACCAGCATCACGGCGCACAAGGCCAGTAAAGCGCCAGCAACCAGCTGGCCGCGAAAACGCCGCAGCGCAGCCTGACGCTGCCGTTCACGCCATGGCAGAAGGTTTAACCGCATCATGGGCGCAACCCTCCCACGGCCAAGGCACAGGCCAGGAGCATCGACCCATCGACATGCTCAAGCCCCGTCAGGCCGGGCAGGCACCTGCACGGCAGGTTCAGCCGATTGCCAAGCCCTTGCAACCAGCCTGAGTCAATCGCTGAGCTGCTGCTAATCCACAAGCCCGCAGGCAGGTTTTTGTCGGTCAGCAGCGCCTGCAAATGCTCTGGCAACAGCCCGCTAGTCTCCAAACCGGAGACTGGCAGCTCACGGCGCTGGTATACCCTGCCCGGCAGCCAGTCATAGAGGGTCAGGCTGCGAGCGTCGACACGCAACAACGCCGCCCCCTCCGAGCCGCCCCGTGGCAACATGCGGCACAAAGCAATGTTGTCGACCTCGACGGCTTCCAACTGCAAGCCCGCCGCCTCGACCACTGATTCAAGTGACGCCAGCGCGCTCTGCCGACAGGCAGCAACCATCACCTCACTGCAGCCTGGCTGAACACTGGAAGCCCCCAAGACCTGAAAATCCAGGGCCAGGTCTTCCAGTGGAAACGGAAACAGCCGCTCAGCATCGGCCAGCAACCGCGCCTCCAACTGCGCTTCGTTCTGTTGCGCAGGCAGGTGGCACAGTTTGCAGATGACCTGGCTGGCCGGTAATGCCAGCGCCACCCGGCGCTGCTTGAGCCCGCTACGCTGGTAGGCGCGCTGTAACGCAGCCACCACTGCATCAGGCTCCGCCACCCAATCATCACCCAGCGGTGCCATAAGCGGTTCTTGTGCCGACCCCACCACCCGCCAGCGTCGATTGCGCTGCTGCAGTTGCAGCATGCGAACGGCATCCGGGGCAATTTCCACCCCCACGAGTGAACCGGCATCCTTGCCGAAGCGTCCAAGCATCGCGACTTCCCTGCTGTCTGTGGCAACCCCGCGGCAACACTGGGCCGAGGCTATCCATCGAGGCGACGGGTAGCCTGGCCGGTAACCCGGAGAGGCGAAAAAATGCTTATAATGCCCAGCGTTTTTTGGTCCGCCGGACCCGCGTGCAATCCACTCCCAACCTGGACACCGAAAAGCCTTGATACGTCTGCTGAAGTTCTTCTGGTGGTCATCCGTCGCAGTCATCTGCGCGCTCGTACTCGGTGTGAGCGGTGCGTTTCTGTATCTTAGCCCCAGCCTGCCCTCGGTCGAGTCACTCAGAAGCATCCAGTTGCAGATCCCACTCAGGGTGTACAGCAGCGACGGCAAGCTGATTGCCGAATTCGGCGAAATGCGCCGCTCGCCGATCCGCTTCGCGGAAATTCCCCCACAATTCATTCAGGCGCTGCTGTCAGCTGAGGACGACAACTTCCTCAACCACTATGGTGTAGACCCCAGCAGCCTGATGCGTGCCGCGACCCAGCTGGTGAAAACCGGGCACATCCAGACCGGCGGCAGCACCATCACCATGCAGGTGGCGAAGAACTTCTTCCTCACCAGCGAGCGCAGCTTCTCGCGCAAGACCAACGAAATCCTGCTGGCCCTGCAAATCGAGCGTGAGCTGACCAAGGACGAAATCCTTGAGCTGTACGTGAACAAGATCTACCTGGGCAACCGCGCCTACGGTATCGACGCCGCTGCGCAGGTGTACTACGGCAAGTCGATCCGTGACGTGAGCCTGGCGCAGATGGCGATGATCGCCGGCCTGCCCAAAGCACCGTCGCGCTTCAACCCACTGGCCAACCCGGCACGTGCCAAGGAACGCCGCGACTGGATCCTCGGCCGCATGTACAAGCTGGGCAAGATCGACGAGGCCAGCTACCAGGCCGCCTTGGCCGAGCCGCTCAACGCCAGCTACCACGTACCGACGCCTGAAGTGAATGCCCCGTACATCGCTGAAATGGCCCGCGCGGAAATGGTCGGCCGTTACGGCAGCGATGCCTATACCGAGGGCTTCCGCGTCACGACCACCGTGCCCAGCGACATGCAGGAAATGGCCAACAAGGCCGTCCTCAACGGGCTTTCCGATTACGACGAACGCCACGGTTACCGCGGCCCTGAAGCACGCTTCCCGGGCCGTACCCAGGCAGCTTGGCTGCAGGAACTGGGCAAACAACGCACCCTCGGCGGCCTGGAGCCAGCCATTGTCACTCAAGTTGAAAAAACCGGCCTCAAAGTGCTGACCCGTGACGGCCAGGAAGCACAGGTTGCTTGGGACACCATGAAATGGGCGCGCCCGTTCATCAACAGCAACGCCCAGGGGCGCACACCGCAGTCGCCTTCCGACGTGGCACAGGTCGGTGACCTGGTGCGCTTGCAACGTCTGGAAGATGGCAAGTTCAAGTTCAGCCAGGTGCCCGGTGCGCAGAGTGCACTGGTTACCCTTGACCCCTACAACGGCGCCATCCGCGCCCTGGTCGGCGGCTTCTCGTTCGAGCAGAGCAACTACAACCGCGCCATGCAGGCCAAGCGCCAACCTGGCTCTAGTTTCAAGCCATTCATCTACAGCGCCGCGCTGGACAGCGGTTACACCGCCGCCACCCTGGTCAACGATGCGCCGATCGTGTTCGTTGACGAGTCGGTGGATAAAGTGTGGCGGCCGAAGAACGACACCAACACCTTCCTCGGCCCGATCCGCATGCGTGAGGCGCTGTACAAATCGCGCAACCTGGTGTCGATCCGCCTGCTGCAGGCCATGGGCGTGGACCGCACCATCGACTACATCGCCAAGTTCGGCTTCAACAAGCAGGACCTGCCGCGCAACCTGTCGCTGGCACTGGGTACCGCCACCCTGACCCCGATGGAAATCGCCACCGGGTGGAGCACCTTTGCCAACGGTGGCTACAAGATCACCCCTTACCTGATCGACCGCATCGAAAGCCGCAGCGGCGAGACGCTGTTTACTTCCAACCCAGCCCGCGTACCGCAAGGTGCCGAGGACCAGGCTGGCCTGGCCGCACCCGAGCAGCCAATCAGCACCGCCGCCATGCCAGGCGAAGCACCGCCTGCCTTCAGTCAGGTGGCAACTGCACCACAAGCGCCGGCGATAGCCGAACAGATCGTCGACGGGCGTACCACCTACATCCTCACCAGCATGCTGCAGGACGTGATCAAGCGCGGTACCGGTCGCCGGGCACTGGCCTTGGGCCGTACCGACCTGGCGGGCAAGACCGGTACCACCAACGAATCCAAGGACGCCTGGTTCTCGGGCTACAACGCCGACTACGTGACGACCGTGTGGGTCGGTTTCGACCAGCCAGAAACGCTCGGTCGCCGCGAGTACGGCGGTACGGCGGCGCTGCCGATCTGGATGAGTTTCATGGGCGCGGCGCTCAAGGACAAACCGGCGCATGCGCCAGCAGAACCGGAAGGCATCCTCAGCCTGCGGGTGGACCCGGTCAGCGGGCGCGCCGCCTCGCCGAGCACACCGAATGCCTACTTCGAGCTGTTCAAGGCCGAAGACTCGCCGCCATCGGTGGACGAGCTGGGCAATGGCGCGGCACCGGGCAGCCCGCTGCCAGCCGATGAAGCAGCGCCGATGGATCTGTTCTGAAGCAGGGTGTCTGACTCAGGATTTGCGTGGGCGCGCCAATCGAGCGCCGCCCGCGCGGCGCTCGATCTCATAGGCGCCAACAGTCTCATCACAAGCACCTTGCCACCCTGAAACATTTCCACGGCACAACAAAAAGCCCCGGCTCATCCGAGCCGGGGCTTTTTTATGTTGCTACAGCGGCAATCAGCCGTTGAACACTTCATCCACGCTGGTCAGCGGGTAGTGCTTCGGATACGGCAGGGTAGCCACACCGGATTCGATGGCGGCCTTGGCCACGGCGTCGGAAACGACGGTGATCAGGCGTGCGTCCAGCGGCTTCGGAATGATGTACTCACGACCGAACTCCAGGCCTTCGACACCGTAGGCTTCGCACACTTCCTTAGGCACTGGCAGCTTGGCCAGGTCTTTCAGGGCGATAGCAGCGGCGATCTTCATTTCTTCGTTGATGCGCTTGGCGCGAACGTCCAGGGCACCACGGAAGATGAACGGGAAGCCCAGTACGTTGTTGACCTGGTTCGGGTAGTCGGAACGACCGGTAGCCATGATCACGTCGCTGCGAGTGGCGTGCGCCAGCTCTGGCGAGATTTCCGGATCCGGGTTCGAGCAGGCGAACACGATTGGGTTGGCAGCCATCGACTTCAGGCCTTCCGGGCTCAGCAGGTTCGGGCCGGACAGACCTACGAACACGTCGGCACCGTCAAGGGCATCGGCCAGAGTGCGCTTGTCAGTAGCGTGGGCGAACTGCGCCTTGTACTGGTTCAGGTCGTCACGGCCAGCGTGGATCACGCCGCTACGGTCGATCATGTAGATGTTCTCGACCTTGGCACCCATGCTCACCAGCAGCTTCATGCAGGAGATGGCGGCAGCGCCGGCGCCGAGGCAGACGATCTTGGCGTCTTCCAGCTTCTTGCCGGCGATTTCCAGGGCGTTGATCATGCCGGCGGCGGTAACGATGGCGGTACCGTGCTGGTCATCGTGGAACACCGGGATGTCGCACTGCTCGATCAAGGTGCGCTCGATTTCGAAGCACTCAGGGGCCTTGATGTCTTCAAGGTTGATGCCACCGAAGGTGATCGAAATGCGGCGGACGGTGTCGATGAACGCTTGCGGGCTTTCCGACTCGACCTCGATGTCGAATACATCGATACCAGCGAAACGCTTGAACAGAACACCCTTGCCTTCCATGACCGGCTTGGAAGCCAGTGGGCCGAGGTCACCCAGACCGAGGATGGCGGTGCCATCGGAAATCACCGCAACCAGGTTGCCTTTGCCGGTGTATTTGTAAGCCAGCTCTGGATCACGGCCAATTTCGCGTACCGGCTCTGCAACACCTGGGCTGTAGGCCAGGGCGAGGTCACGGGCGGTGGCAGTGGGCTTGGAGAGTTCGACGCTCAGTTTCCCCGGACGAGGTTGAGCGTGATATTCGAGAGCGGCGGTTTTCAGGTCTGACATGGTGGGCATTCCGCTATTTACTGTTCTGACGGACCGCCGAGGATACGCAAAGAGCCGGGGAGTCACAAGACTGGTCGGTCACTTGTGTCAAGGCCTTTAGCCTACGACTTTACGCTATAACCCACGGGGCATACGGCTCACAGTGTGTACAATCCAATAGCGAAATGTCTACATCTTTTAGCCTGAAATTCGCTCCAACATGCTCGGATCGGTCAATGGCAACACCCAACGTCGCTGCCCAGGCTTGAGGCCGCCCCTGCGGGAACGATCCAGCACCCAACCACGCGCTTCGACCTGGCGTCCTTTGAGGTTATCGAAGAAGCTGGCAGGGAAGTTGCGCTGCAGACGAGCGGGAACCTGTAGCACCACAGCATCGTCCAGGGTCAGCCAGACCCCGCCGCGGTTGCGCTCGATGCCCTTGATGCGGCCACCGACCAAAGCAAAACCCGACTGCCTGACAGCGCTTGCGGGCACCACGGGCGAACGGCGCCACAGGTTGCTACCCGCCTTGCGCGCGGCTTGCTCCGCGAGCTGCTGGCAGCCGTTGAGGCGCACATTGGGGGCAACCGCCACGCGATAACCCAAGCCCTCGCTAAGCAACTGTGCTTCCAGATTGTTGCCATTACGGCCATAGACGTGCGCCAGTGTGCGGCCGTATTTGTCCTTGGATTCAACGCCAGGCACCAGCCCGACACGCCCGTCACTTTCCTGAACCAACGCCTGCAGGCGCCGCTTGGCTGCCTCGGCATAGGGCTCGCTGCTGCGCCCTTTGCGGCCGATTTCCGGAGCATTGATACCGATCAGCCGCACACTGCGGCCATCGGCCAGGCGCAAGGTATCGCCATCGACCACCTGTCGCACCGCTACCAACTGGGGCTTGCCTGGCAGCGGGCAGAACGCATGGGCCGAAGAATGCCAGATAGCGGCCACAAAAAGGCGCCCACAAGGGGCGCCTTCTTCAGCAACAACGCGAAGCCCGAAGGATTCGCCATGCGCATGATTACTTCTTGGTACCGAACATACCGAAGCGGTCGGCGAACTTCTGTACGCGACCACCGGTGTCCAGGACTTTCTGCTTACCGGTGTAGAACGGGTGGCACAGGTTGCAAACGTCGATCGACAGGACATTGCCCAGGGTCGAACGGGTTTCGAACTTGTTGCCGCAGCTGCAGGTGACTGCAACTACTTCGTAGTTCGGGTGGATACCTTCTTTCATGGTCACTTCCTCGAGCTGCGTGCCGCCACCCAACACCAATTGTTGAATACCGCACGTAATTAGGCGGCGAATAATACCAGAGCACACCGTCAGCGCAAGATGTCGCTTGCACCGACCGTCGTCTGCTAGGCTCGCCAGTTCTTGTAACGCCCTCCGAGACTTTTTGCGTGTCCGACGTCATCCTGCGCCTTGCCCTGCCCTCCCCGCTGCGTCGCCTGTTCGACTACAAGGCGCCGGCGAGCATGGCACGCCAGACCTTGACCCCGGGCATGCGCATTCGCGTGCCCTTCGGTCGCCGCGAAATGATCGGCGTGTTGGTGGAGGTGTGCACGCAGAGTGAAGTGCCCGCCGACAAACTCAAGCCGGCCAGCGCCTTGCTCGACCCGGTGTCTCCCATCCCGGCGTCGCTGTTCAAGTTCTGCTTGTGGACAGCCCAGTACTACCAGCACAGCCTGGGCGACACCCTGAGCTGGGCCTTGCCCACGCTGCTGCGCCAGGGCGAACCCGCTGAAATGCGCCAGGAACGCTTCTGGCACATTGCCCCCGGCGCCCGCCTGGAAGACCCGCGCATCGCCCGCGCGCCGCGCCAGCGCGACGCCCTGAAGACCCTGGCCCAGCACCCGCACGGCGTGGCCCACAGCCTGCTGACCAAGCTCAACCTGAACAAGGACAGCCTCGACTTGCTGCTGGCCAAGGAGCTGGTTCAGATCGAGGTGCGCCGGCACCTGCCGGCGCTACGCCATGAGCACTGGCTGGCACAGCCGGAACTCCCGCTCAACGAAGAGCAACGCAATGCCTTCGACGCCGTGCGAGAAGGCTTTGACGGCTTCGGCGCGTTCCTGCTGGCCGGCGTCACCGGCAGCGGCAAGACCGAGGTCTACCTGCAACTGATCCGCGAGACGCTGGAGGCCGGCAAGCAGGCACTGGTGCTGATCCCGGAGATCAACCTCGGCCCACAGACCCTGGCGCGCTTCGAACAACGCTTCAATGCCCGCATCGCCCTGCTGCATTCGGCGGTCAACGACCGCGAGCGCCTGGACGCCTGGCTGGCCGCTCGCGACGGCGAGGCCGACATCATCATCGGCACCCGCTCGGCACTGTTCACGCCGATGAAAAACCCCGGCCTGATCATCATCGACGAAGAGCACGACGGCTCCTATAAACAGCAGGAAGGGCTGCGCTACCACGCCAGAGACTTGGCAATGGTACGCGCCCACCAGGAGAACATCCCGATCCTGCTCGGTTCTGCCACGCCGTCGCTGGAAACCTTGCACAACGCCCTAACCGGCCGCTACCACCTGCTGCGCATGAACCAGCGCGCTGGCGGAGCCCGTCCGCCGCGCATGCTGCGCCTGGATGTAAAGAGCTTGCCCCTGGACAGTGGCATCAGCGGCCCGTTGCAACAAGCCATCCGCCAGACCCTGGAGGCCGGCCAACAAGTGCTGGTGTTCCTTAACCGCCGCGGCTTCGCCCCGACCCTGCTGTGCCACGATTGTGGCTGGCTGTCCGAGTGCCCGCGCTGTGATGCGCGCATGACCGTGCACCAGCGCTCTGGCGTGCTGCGCTGCCACCACTGCGGCTATGACGAACGCCTGCCGCACCAGTGCCCGCAGTGCAATCACGTCGACCTGCGCCCGGTCGGTGCGGGTACCGAACGTGCCGAAGAACGTCTGAAGGTGCTGTTCCCGGACTACCCGATCCTGCGCGTGGACCGCGACAGCACGGCGCGCAAGGACGCCATGCACAACCTGTTCAATACCATTCAGCGCGGCCAGCCGAGCATCCTTGTCGGTACGCAGATGCTTGCCAAGGGCCACCACTTCCCCCGGGTGACCCTGGTGGCCATCCTCGATGCCGATGGCGGGCTGTTCTCGGGTGACTTTCGCGCCAGCGAGCGCATGGCGCAGCTGATCGTACAGGTAGCCGGACGGGCCGGGCGGGCCGAAGAGCCCGGCAAGGTCATCATCCAGACCCACCTGGCCGACCATCCACTGCTGGTGCAGTTGACCGAGCAGGGCTACTTTGCCTTTGCCGAACAGGCCCTGGATGAACGCCGCGCCGCCGGGCTGCCACCTTACTCCCACCTGGCCCTGCTGCGTGCCGAAGCGCACAAGCCGGGGCAGGCCGAAGGTTTCCTCGACGAAGCCTGCGCCGCCGCCGAGCGCCTGGTGGCCGAACAACGCCTGCCAGGCATAGAGCTGCTGGGCCCGGTGCCGGCGCCCATGGAACGCCGCGCCGGGCGCTACCGCGCGCAACTGTTGATACAGGCCAATACCCGGGCCCCTTTGCATCGACTGATCAGCGCCTGGTTGCTAGTGTTGGAGCAAATGCCGAGCGGGCGCCAGGTGCGTTGGTCGCTGGACGTCGACCCGGTCGACCTGTACTGACCTCTGGCGCTGCTTTGCAGCCCCAAAGGTTGGCAACCCGCTTCCAGCAACGGATAATGCCCAGTTTTTCCACCTGCGCATCCAGGCGCTCACCGCGCTTGCGGTCGAAAAGAGATCCCCATGAAAGACACCATTCGCCAGCTGATCCAGCAAGCCCTCACCCAACTCGTCAACGACGGTGTGCTGCCTGAAGGGCTGTCGCCGGCGATCCAGGTGGAAAACGCCCGGGACAAGACCCACGGCGACTTCGCCAGCAACATCGCCATGATGCTGGCCAAGCCGGCTGGCATGAAGCCGCGCGACCTGGCCGAGAAACTGATCAATGCCCTGCCGGCCAGCGCCGACATCAGCAAGGTTGAGATCGCCGGCCCCGGCTTCCTGAACTTCTTCCAGAACACCGACGCTTTGGCCAACCGCCTGGATGCCGCCCTGGCCGACGCCCGCCTGGGCGTGCGCAAAGCTGGCCCGAGCGAAAAGGTCGTCATCGACATGTCGGCGCCGAACCTGGCCAAAGAAATGCACGTCGGCCACCTGCGCTCGACCATCATCGGTGACAGCGTCGCGCGCGTGCTGGAATTCCTGGGTGACAACGTCATTCGCCAGAACCACGTCGGCGACTGGGGCACCCAGTTCGGCATGCTGATGGCCTACCTGCAGGAAAACCCGATCACCAGTGACGAGCTGTCAGACCTGGAAAACTTCTACCGGGCGGCGAAGAAACGCTTCGACGAATCGGAAGAGTTCGCCACTCGCGCCCGTGGCCTGGTGGTCAAGCTGCAGGCCGGCGACCCCGAGTGCCTGGCCCTGTGGACACGCTTCAAGGACATCTCGCTGTCGCACTGCCAGAAGACCTACGAGCTGCTCAACGTCAAGCTGACCATGGCCGACGTGATGGGCGAAAGCGCGTACAACGACGACCTGGCCAACGTGGTGGCCGACCTCAAGGCCAAGGGCCTGCTGGTCGAAAGCCAAGGCGCCCAGTGCGTGTTCCTCGAAGAATTCAAGAACAGCGAAGGCGAGCCACTGCCGGTGATCGTGCAAAAAGCCGACGGCGGCTACCTGTACGCCACCACCGACCTGGCCGCCGTGCGCTACCGCAGCAACGTACTCAACGCTGACCGTGCCCTGTACTTCGTCGACCAGCGCCAGGCCCTGCACTTCAACCAGGTGTTCGAAGTGGCACGCCGCGCAGGCTTTGTCGGCCACCCGATGCAAATGGAGCACATGGGTTTCGGCACCATGAACGGCGCTGACGGCCGCCCGTTCAAGACCCGTGACGGCGGCACCGTAAAGCTGATCGACTTGCTCACCGAGGCCAAGGAGCGCGCCTACGCGCTGGTCAAGGAAAAGAACCCGAGCCTGACCGAAGCCGAACTGCGCCACATCGGCGAAGTGGTGGGCATTGGCGCGGTGAAATACGCCGACCTGTCCAAGCACCGCACCAGCGACTACAGCTTCAACTTCGAGCTGATGCTCAACTTCGAAGGCAACACCGCGCCTTACCTGCTGTATGCCTACACCCGCGTAGCCGGCGTGTTCCGCAAGCTGGGCAAGGGCTTTGACGAAGTTGAAGGCAACATCGTATTGCAGGCGGCCCACGAGCAGGACCTGGCCGCACGCTTGGCGCAGTTTGGCGAAATCCTCAACAACGTCGCCGACAAAGGCACGCCGCACGTGCTGTGCAGCTACCTGTACGACTTGGCCGGCTTGTTCTCCAGCTTCTACGAGAACTGCCCGATCCTCGCCGCCGAAACCCTGGAACAGCAGCAGAGCCGCCTGCGCCTGGCCGCCCTGACCGGCCGTACCCTCAAACAAGGTCTGGAACTGCTCGGCCTGGAAACCCTGGAGCGCATGTAAGTTGGCTGCCAAGAAAAAACCTGCCCCAAAGCGCGGCGCCAGCCGTCAGACGGCGCCGGCCAAACAGCCGATCCCCGGCTGGGTATGGCTGGCAGTCGGCCTGACCGTAGGCGCGTTCATCGTGTTCTTGATGAAGCTCGAACCCGGTGGCGACGACATCAAGCGCGCCAAACCCGAGCAGCAGAAGCCGGAGAAGGTGGCCGAGGCCAGCAAGCCCGCGCAGGCCACCCCGCAGCAGCCGGTGAAGCCGAAGTATGACTTCTACACCCTGCTGCCGGAGTCCGAGGTAATCGTGCCGCCAGAGGCCGTGCCAGAGAAGACGCCTCCGGTCCCGGCACAGCCGGTAACCCCGGTGACCCCGGCCGAAGCGGCGAAGATAGACACCGCTCGTGCACAGGCAGCCTTGCTCGGTCAGACCCCGCCACCGCCACCACCGGTGATCAAGCCGGCAGCGACCACCCAGTACTTCCTGCAGGCGGGCTCGTTCCGCAAGCAGGCCGATGCCGACAAGGTGCGCGCACAGATCATTCTGCTGGGCCAGGCGGTAAAGGTGGAGTCAGGTACGGTCAAGGACGAAACCTGGTACCGCGTGCTGGTCGGGCCGTTCAGCAACCGTGAGCAGTTGACCGGCGCACAGAAGCAGCTGGCCGGGGCTGGGTTCAGCAACCTGTTGCTGCAACAGCGCCAGACCCGCCAGTAAGCCTTGGTTGGGGGCTGCGTTGCAGCCCCCGCCTACCTCATCCCCGCCCCGCATTCCGCTCGGAAACCTGGCTGTTCAGCGTCCAGAAGTCATACAGCACCCCCACCAGGAACAACCCGCCGGTAAAGAAGTAGATGATCGCGGTGATCCATTTACCCTGATACAGGCGATGCAGGCCGAACACCCCCAGGAAGGTCAGCAGAACCCAGGCGATGTTGTAGTCGATACGCCCCGACTGGAACCTCAGGTCAGCCTCACGGTCCATGGACGGGATCAGAAACAGGTCGATCAGCCAACCGATTCCCAGCAGGCCGAAGGTGAAGAACCAAAGGGTCCCCGTAATCGGCTTGCCATAGTAGAAACGATGGGACCCGGTGAAGCCGAAAATCCACAGCAAGTAGCCAATGGTTTTGCTGTGGGTGTCGTGAAAGGGCGCCCCCTGTTGATAACTGTTCATTCATAGCCCCTTTGGGTTATCCGAAAATTTTCTAAAAAAAAATGTGACTTTCTCGTCGCAGGCCGACGTACGGCACCTGGGCAATCGACCAACGGATCAAAGATTGATCAAAAAGCTGTTATAAAGTTGCGCGCCCAACACATAACTATTCATAAGAGCTTCATCTATGCCGCCTTTGATCAAGACATGGCTGACCCTCTGCCTATTATTGCCCCTGGCCGCCCACGCCACCAATCGTGAGCAACGTCTTCCCAATGGTTTCACCGGCTACACCACCAACGCCTCGGTGAAACACGCACCGGTCAAGCAAACCACACTGCGCGCTCGCCCAAGCAATGCCGCCAGCAGCCGCGGCGTGCAGGTTGCCGCCATGTCGCCGAAGCAAAGCAGCGATGTGCTCAGCCGTGCGGTGAATGTGCTCGGTGCCCCCTATGTTTGGGGCGGCAGCAGCCCGAAAAAAGGCTTCGACTGCAGCGGGCTGGTCAAGTACGCCTTCAATGACGTCGCCGATGTCGACCTGCCGCGCACCTCCAATGCCATGGCCCAGGGCCACGGCGTGAAGGTGGCCAAAGGTGACCTGAAGCCTGGCGACCTGATTTTCTTCAACATCAAGAGCCGCCGGGTGAACCATGTTGCCATTTACCTGGGCAACGACCGCTTCATCCACGCCCCACGGCGCGGCAAGCGGGTGAGCATCGACACCCTGAGCAAGCCGTACTGGCAGAAGCATTACGTCGTGGCCAAGCGAGTACTGCCGAAGGAACAGCAGCAGCTGAGCCTGGCCAAGCGTTAAGCAGGCCAGCCTCTTCGCGGGCCAGCCCGCTCCCACAGCGATGACACAGCCCTCAAAATCTGTGCTGACCCTGTGGGAGTGGGCTTGCCCGCGAAAGGGCCGGTGTAAACACTACAGGTCGTTGATCAGCCCCTTCTCCTTCAACCCCCGCATCGCCCCCTCCATCGTCCGCATCCCCTCCACCCCTCCCGCCTGCATCACCGAACACAACTGCGCCATCCGCCCCTCCCGAACCAGATTGCGCACCGCCGGCGTCGCCACCAGCACTTCCCGAGCCGCCACCCGTCCACCGCCCACACGCCTGACCAGCACCTGCGCGACCACCAGGCGCAGCGACTCGGCCAACATCGCCCGCACCAACGGCTTTTCCTCGGCAGCGAATACCTCCACCAACCTGTCGATACTGCTGGCCGCCGAACGTGCATGCACGGTTGCCAGCACCAGATGCCCGGTTTCGGCCGCGCGCAGGGCCAGGCGAATGGTTTCCAGGTCACGCAACTCGCCGATCATGATCACATCCGGGTCCTGGCGCAGCGCACTGCGTAGCCCCTGAGCAAAGCTGTGGCTATGACACCCCACCTCACGCTGATTGACCAGGCTGCGCTGGCTGCCGTGGATAACTTCGACAGGGTCCTCCAGGGTAATGATGTGCAGCGCCCGCTCGCGATTCAGTTGATCAACCAGCGTCGCCAGGGTGCTGGACTTGCCACTGCCGGTCGGCCCGCCCACCAGGATCAAGCCATCACGGCATTGGGCAACAGCTTGAAACACATCTGCCAGATCAAGCTCATCCAGCGTGGCAATTCGCCCCTGAATCAACCGAAAAGTGACAGCTGGGCCATTCAATTGGCGAAACAGGTTCAGCCGAAAACGCCCAAGGGCAGGTAACTCCAGCGCCAGATCCAGTTCATCGCCATGGGCCCACTGTCGTCGCTGGTGGTCATCCAGCACGGCAGCCATGCCATCGATCAAGGCATCCGCCCCCAAGGTCGGCAAATCCATCCCCTGCAACTCGCCATCCAAACGCAGCATCGGTATCTGGCCCGCCGCCAGGTGCAGGTCCGAAGCCCCCGCATCCACGGCCCGGGCCAACAGGTCAGTCACGTCCATGAGACTCCCCAAAGGCCTTCAAGTAGGTAGAATGCCGCAAACCCTTCAGTTGCCGGCATCCGTCCATGTCCACCCTAGCAGACAACCTTTCCGCGATTTCCGCCCGT
This sequence comes from Pseudomonas putida, assembly GCA_041071465.1. NCBI lineage: Bacteria > Pseudomonadati > Pseudomonadota > Gammaproteobacteria > Pseudomonadales > Pseudomonadaceae > Pseudomonas > Pseudomonas putida. The sequence continues at coordinate 1,829,639 of CP163498.1, forward strand.
ATCGCCAGCGCCGCCCAGGCAGCCGGGCGCGATCCGGCCAGCGTTCAGTTGCTGGCCGTGAGCAAGACCAAGCCGGCCAGCGCCATCCGCGAGATCCACACCGCAGGCGTGCGCGATTTCGGGGAGAACTACCTACAGGAAGCGCTGACAAAGCAGCAGGAACTCAGCGACTTGCCCTTGATCTGGCACTTCATCGGCCCCATTCAGTCGAACAAGACCAAGGCCATCGCCGAGCATTTCGACTGGGTACATTCCGTGGACCGCCTGAAAATTGCCCAACGCCTGTCCGAGCAGCGCCCTGCCGGTCTGGCGCCGCTGAACCTCTGCCTGCAAGTGAACGTGAGTGGCGAAGACAGCAAGTCTGGCTGCGCCCCCGCAGACCTGCCGGCCTTGGCCAAGGCCGTGGCCGGGCTGCCCAACCTGCGCTTGCGCGGGCTGATGGCAATCCCCGAGCCCACCGACGACCGCGCCGCCCAGGAGGCTGCCTTCGCCCATTTGCGCCAGTTGCAGGAAAACCTGGGGCTTGATCTGGACACCCTGTCCATGGGCATGAGCCACGATCTGGAAGCCGCGATCGCACAGGGTGCGACCTGGGTGCGTATCGGCACCGCCCTGTTCGGTGCCCGCGACTACGGCAACACCTGATTCCATGCTTCACTCACTCTTTTCCACAAGGACCTGACATGAGCAAGACACGTATTGCCTTTATCGGCGCCGGCAACATGGCCGCCAGCCTGATCGGCGGTCTGCGTGCCCAGGGGCTGGACGCCTCGCAGATCCGCGCCAGCGACCCGGGCGCCGAGACCCGCGGCCGTATCCAGGCCGAGCACGGCATCGAAACCTTCGAGGACAACGCCCAGGCCATCGAGGGCGCCGACGTCATCGTGCTGGCGGTCAAACCACAAGTCATGAAGGCCGTGTGCCAGGCCCTGCAACCCAACCTGCGGGATGGCCAACTGATCGTTTCCATCGCTGCCGGCATCACCTGCGCCAGCCTGCAAAGCTGGGTGGGCGCTCGCCCGGTGGTACGCTGCATGCCCAATACCCCCGCACTGCTGCGCCAGGGCGTGAGCGGCCTGTACGCCACCGCCGAAGTGTCCGGCGAACAGCGCCAGCAGGCCGAACAACTGCTGTCGGCCGTGGGCACCGCCTTGTGGTTGCAGCAAGAACAGCAACTGGACGCCGTTACCGCCGTATCCGGCAGCGGCCCGGCCTACTTTTTCCTGCTGATCGAGGCCATGACCGCAGCCGGCGAAAAACTTGGCCTGCCACGCGAAACCGCTTCCCAGCTAACCTTGCAGACCGCCCTGGGCGCCGCGCGCATGGCGGTTGCCAGCGATGTCGATGCCGCCGAACTGCGCCGCCGCGTCACCTCGCCCGCCGGCACCACGGAAGCGGCGATCAAATCGTTCCAGGCCAGCGGCTTCGAAGCCATCGTCGAGCAGGCGCTGCAAGCTGCAGCCACGCGCTCCGCCGAACTGGCCGAACAACTGGGCAAATAAGGAGCTTTAGATGAATGCACTGTCCGGCGCCGCGATCTTCGTGGTGCAAACCTTGGTCAGCCTGTACCTGGTGATCGTCCTGCTGCGCTTCGTGCTGCAACTGGTCAAGGCCAATTTCTACAACCCGCTGTGCCAGTTCGCGGTGCGTGCCACCCAGCCGCTGCTCAAGCCGATCCGTCGGGTCATTCCCAGTGTCGGTGGGCTGGACACCTCGTCTCTGCTGTTGGCAATCGTGATCCAGGCGCTGCTGATGGGCTTTGTGCTGATGGTCACCTATGGCACCTTCGGCGACATCCTGCACCTGCTGATGTGGGCGATCATCGGCATCACTTCGCTGTTCCTGAAGATCTTCTGGGTGGCCATGATCGTCATGGTGATCGTGTCCTGGGTAGCCCCCAACAGCCACAATCCGGCGGCCGAGTTGGCCTACCAGATCAGCGAGCCGGTACTGGCACCGTTCCGCCGCCTGGTGCCCAACCTGGGCGGCATGGACATCTCGCCGATCTTCGCCTTCCTGGCGATCCAGGTGATCCAGTCGTTCGTAATGCCCCCGCTGGCCGCCTACGCTGGCATGCCACAAGAACTGTGGCGCATGATCTGACCCTGCTTACCCCTAGCGGCAAGCCTTTGCTTGCCGCTGGGGGTAGCGCTCTTTAGACTTACGCCTCCGTCAAGCGTGAGCAGGGTCGATGTCCACTGTCTTTCCCGTAGATTCCGTCGGTCTGGTAGTACCGCAAACCGCCCGGTTCGATGAACCGCTGGCCCTGGCCTGTGGCCGCTCCCTGGCCAGTTACGAACTGGTCTACGAGACCTATGGCACCCTGAACGCCAGCGCGAGCAACGCCGTGCTGATCTGCCATGCCCTTTCCGGCCACCACCATGCCGCTGGCTACCATGCCGCCACCGACCGCAAGCCGGGCTGGTGGGATAGCTGCATCGGCCCCGGCAAGCCAATCGATACCAACCGCTTCTTCGTGGTCAGCCTGAACAACCTCGGCGGCTGTAACGGCAGCACCGGCCCCAGCAGTGTCAACCCGGCCACCGGCAAGCCCTATGGCGCCGATTTCCCGGTACTGACCGTGGAGGACTGGGTGCATAGCCAGGTGCGCCTGGGCGAACGTCTGGGCATCCAGCAATGGGCCGCCGTGGTCGGCGGCAGCCTGGGCGGCATGCAGGCGCTGCAATGGACCATCAGCTACCCCGAGCGCGTGCGCCATTGCGTCGACATTGCCTCGGCGCCCAAACTGTCGGCACAGAACATCGCCTTCAACGAGGTGGCCCGTCAGGCCATTCTCACCGACCCCGAGTTCCACGGCGGTTCGTTCCAGGACCAGGGCGTAATCCCCAAGCGCGGCCTGATGCTGGCACGCATGGTCGGCCACATTACCTACCTGTCCGACGACTCGATGGGTGAAAAATTCGGCCGTGAGCTGAAAAGCGACAAGCTCAACTACGACTTCCACAGCGTCGAGTTCCAGGTCGAAAGCTACCTGCGCTATCAGGGCGAGGAGTTTTCCGGCCGTTTCGACGCCAATACCTACCTGCTGATGACCAAGGCGCTGGACTATTTCGACCCAGCCGCCGCCCAGGGTGGTGACCTGGCTGCCACCCTGGCCCATGTCACGGCGGACTACTGCATCATGTCGTTCACCACCGACTGGCGCTTCTCGCCGGCCCGTTCACGCGAGATCGTCGACGCCCTGATGGCCGCGCGTAAAAACGTCTGCTACCTGGAGATCGACTCGCCTTATGGGCACGATGCCTTCCTGATCCCCACACCTCGCTACATGCAGGGTTTCTCGAACTACATGAACCGCATTGCCATCTGAGGACAGCATGAGAGCCGATCTGGAAATCATCCACGACTGGATCCCCGCCGGCAGCCGGGTACTCGACCTGGGCTGCGGCAGTGGCGAACTGCTGGCCTCGCTGCGTGACCGCAAGCAGGTCACCGGCTATGGCCTGGAGATCGACGCCGACAACATCGCCGCCTGCGTGGCCAAGGGCGTCAACGTCATCGAGCAGGACCTGGACAAAGGCCTGGGCAACTTCGCCAGCAACAGCTTCGACGTGGTGATCATGACCCAGGCCCTGCAGGCCGTGGAGTACCCTGACCGCATCCTCGACGAGATGCTGCGCGTGGGCCGCCAGTGCATCATCACCTTCCCCAACTTCGGCCACTGGCGCTGCCGCTGGTACCTGGCGACCAAAGGCCGCATGCCGGTCTCGGACTTCATGCCGTACACCTGGTACAACACACCGAACATCCACTTCTGCACCTTCGCCGACTTCGAAGAACTGGTGCACGAACGACGGGCCAAGGTGCTCGACCGCCTGGCGGTCGACCACCTGCACCGCAACGGGTGGGGTGGCCGGCTATGGCCTAATCTACTAGGTGAGATCGGCATCTACCGCGTCAGCAGCCCGAGCCTGCAAGAGCACCAGCTCGCGGTCTGACGCCCACCGGAGGAATCGCCCCATGCGTCGCCTAGCCCTGTTCCTGATCAGCCTGTGCCTGGCCCTGCCGGTACTGGCTGCCGATGCCGCCCGCCCCGAGCGCAAGGAAGTGTTTGGCGACGTGACGGTGCACTACAGCGCATTCACGTCGAGCATGCTTACACCCGAAGTGGCCGCAGCGACTGGTCTTGTACGCAGCAAGAACCAGGGCGTGCTCAACATTGCCGTGCTCAAGGCCAACAAGTCCACCCCGGCGTTGGTCAGCGGCACGGTCAAAGACCTGACGGGGCGCAGCAGCCCGCTGTCGTTCAAGCAAATTACCGAACAAGGCGCGGTGTACTACATCGCCCAATTCAAGATCGACCAACCAGAAACCGTCACCTTCGACCTGAACATCGAAACCGGCGGGATCAGCAACTCCCTCAGCTTCAACCAGGACGTGTTCCCAGGCGAATGATGAATTTCCAGCAACTCGTATTGGCCAGCCACAACGCCGGCAAACTCAAGGAACTCCAGGCCATGCTCGGCCAGTCCGTGCAACTGCGCTCGATTGGCGAGTTCAGCCAGGTCGAGCCAGAAGAGACCGGCCTGTCGTTCGTCGAAAACGCCATCCTCAAAGCGCGCAATGCCGCCGTATTTCCGGCCTGCCAGCCCTGGCCGACGACTCTGGCCTGGCAGTGGACTTCCTCGGCGGCGCGCCGGGCATCTACTCGGCACGCTACGCCGATGGCAAGGGTGACGCGGCGAACAACGCCAAGCTGCTCGAAGCGTTGAAAGACGTGCCTGAAGCCGAGCGCGGCGCGCAGTTCGTCTGCGTACTGGCGTTGGTACGCCACGCCGACGACCCGTTGCCAATCCTCTGCGAAGGACTGTGGCACGGCAGCATCCTTTTTGAAGCCAGCGGCGAGCACGGCTTTGGCTACGACCCATTGTTCTGGGTACCGGAGCGAAGCTGCTCCAGCGCCGACCTGGCTCCGGCAGACAAGAACCAGCTCAGCCACCGCGCCCGTGCCATGGCCCTGCTGCGCCAACGTCTGGGCCTGGCATGATCGCAACGCTGTCCACTCCCGGCGCGGTGCGCTTCACCAGCCTGCCGCCGCTGGCGCTGTACATCCACATCCCGTGGTGCGTACGCAAATGCCCTTACTGCGACTTCAACTCCCACGCTGCCGGGCCTGAACTGCCGGAAGACGCCTACGTCACAGCACTGCTGGACGACCTCGACCAGGAACTGGCCGCCGTGCAAGGCCGCCCGATCAGCTCGATCTTTTTCGGTGGCGGTACGCCCAGCCTGTTCAGCGCCAACGCCCTTGGCCGTTTGCTGCGCGGCGTGGAACAGCGCATCCCGTTTGCACCAGACATCGAAATTACCCTGGAAGCCAACCCAGGCACCTTCGAGCAGGACAAGTTCAAGGCCTACCGGCAAACCGGCATCAACCGCCTGTCCATCGGTGTGCAGAGCTTCCAACCGGCCAAGCTGGAGGCGCTGGGGCGCATTCACAACGGTGATGAAGCGGTGCGTGCCGCCGGCATGGCACGCGCCGCCGGCTTCGACAACTTCAACATGGACCTGATGCACGGCCTGCCCGACCAGTCGCTGGATGATGCGCTGGGCGACCTGCGCCAGGCCATTGACCTGGGGCCGACGCACCTGTCGTGGTACCAGCTGACCGTGGAACCAAACACGGTATTCTGGAACCAACCGCCAGAGCTGCCCGAAGACGACATCCTCTGGGACATCCAGGAAGCCGGCCAGGCGCTGATGACCGAGCACGGTTACCGCCAGTACGAGGTATCGGCGTATGCGCAGGCAGGCCGCGCCGCCCGGCACAACCTCAACTACTGGCGCTTCGGCGACTTCATCGGCATCGGTGCAGGTGCCCACGGCAAGCTCACCTTCGCCGACGGGCGCATCCTGCGCACCTGGAAGACCCGCCTGCCCAAGGACTACCTGAACCTGGCCAAGCCGTTCAAGGCCGGCGAGAAGCTATTGCCGGTGGACGAGCTGCCGTTCGAGTTCCTGATGAACGCCCTGCGGCTTACCGATGGCGTGGAAGCCGAACTGTTTACCCAACGCACGGGCTTGCCATTGGAACAACTGCGCGAGGCACGCCGCGCCGCCGAACAAAAGGGCCTTTTGCAGGTCGAACCGGATCGACTGGTGGCCACGCCAAGGGGCAGTTGTTCCTCAATGACCTGCTGCAGTATTTCTTGACCTAAGGATGACCCATGGATCTGGTACTTGATCTGCTCGCGACGGTTTCCCGCTGGAGCCGCAGCAACCTGTCGGAGATTTCACTGGCCTTGGTAGGCTGCCTGCTGGTGCTGTTCGGCACCGATGTCAAAGCCTGGGCCGAGCAACGCCTGGGTGGCCTGGCGGGTGCCCTGCGCGTGCCGTTCATGGCATTGATGGTGATGATCGGCAGCGGTGCGGCGCTGATCTATGCCACACCGTGGGTGGTGAAGGGGCTGAGCCAGTTCAACAACTACGCGCTGGCACCGGTGTTGCTGGTGGTGCTGGTGTTGATTGGCGTGGTGGCTGATCGCAGGGGTTGAACCGCCGTCGGACTAACGCCTTACCCTGTAGGAGCGGGTTTACCCGCGAACACGGGCAAAGCCCGTGCCAGGCACCGCGTCGCCTTCTTCGCGGGTAAACCCGCTCCCACAGAAATCCCGAACGGTCTTGAGCACTATCAAGATCCGGACAAGCTTCCAGGCGCGGCTCAGCGCATCAAGCAAACGCTTCATATGCCTTGGCCTCCGTGTTGGCGGGCCAGTCTTCCAGCATCTAACTGGCGCTTCGATGCCTTCGAAAACTGTGTGAAGTCTTCAGTGAAGTGGCCAGGTTGATGGCCCTTCGAAGAGTGTCACCGGCATGGTTCTCAAGCCATGTCGAAGGGGCCGGAAAGCAGAATTCTTCTCCTACCCGGCCCATCACTGAATCTACACACAGGAGCGACGCGATAATACCTGGATCATCCAATCAAGGCTGTTAACCGCGCCGACACACGTGATGCCGGATACTTCCGCACATTGACCCAGTTTTCGAAGGTCCCTATGATCAGCTGACTGTGTGAAGTTTTCAGTGAAACCCCAGAGCGCAGGATACTCAGTCCTGTTGCTCACAAAAAAACGCCTTTCTCAAGGCGGTTTTTTTCGCCTGCATTTCTGCAAGCACTAGCACATCAATAGGCTGACTCAGCCGTTCAATCCACCTTCTCGAACTTCAAGTCCCACACCCCATGCCCCAGCCGCTCGCCGCGGCGTTCGAACTTGGTGATCGGGCGCTCTTCCGGGCGTGGCACGTAAGTACCGTCGGCCGCACGGTTGCGGTAGCCGGGGGCGGCACTCATCACTTCCAGCATGTACTCGGCATACGGTTCCCAGTCCGTGGCCATGTGGAACACGCCACCGGGCTTGAGCTTGCGACGTACCAGCTCGGCAAACTCCAGCTGCACGATACGACGCTTGTGGTGACGCGCCTTGTGCCATGGGTCGGGGAAGAACAGCATCAAGCGGTCGAGGCTGTTGTCGGCCACGCAGCGGTTCAGCACTTCGATTGCATCGCAGTCATACACCCGCAGGTTCTTCAGCCCCTGGGTCAGCACGCCGTTGAGCAGCGCGCCCACACCCGGGCGGTGCACTTCCACACCGATGAAGTCCTGTTCAGGCGCGGCAGCGGCCATTTCCAACAGGGAATGGCCCATGCCGAAGCCAATCTCCAGGGTGCGCGGCGCCGAACGGCCGAACACCTGGTCATAGTCCACCGGGCTGTCGGCCAGCGGCAGGATGTACAGCGGGCCGCCCTGGTCCAGGCCGCGCTGCTGGCCTTCGGTCATGCGCCCGGCGCGCATCACGAAGCTCTTGATGCGGCGGTGCGGGCGAGCTTCGCCGTCGGGGGTGATCGGCGTATCGTGCGATTCAGTCATCAGTTGCTCTTACTTGATCAGACCATCCAGCGGCGAAGAGGCGCTGGCATAGAGTTTCTTCGGCATACGGCCGGCCAGGTAGGCCATGCGACCGGCGACGATGGCGTGCTTCATGGCTTCGGCCATCAGCACCGGTTGCTGGGCGTGGGCAATGGCCGAATTCATCAGCACCGCCTCGCAGCCCATTTCCATGGCGATGGTAGCGTCGGAAGCTGTACCCACACCGGCGTCGACCAGCACCGGCACCTTGGACTCTTCCAGGATGATCTGCAGGTTGTAGGGGTTGCAGATGCCCAGGCCGGTACCAATCAGGCCAGCCAACGGCATGACCGCGATGCAGCCCACCTCGGCCAATTGACGGGCGATGATCGGGTCGTCGCTGGTGTACACCATCACGTCGAAACCTTCCTTGACCAACACTTCGGCGGCCTTGAGGGTTTCGATCACGTTGGGGAACAGGGTTTTCTGGTCGGCCAGCACTTCCAGCTTTACCAGCGTCCGGGATTCATGCGATTTGCGCCCATCCAGCAGTTCGCGGGCCAGGCGACAAGTACGCACCGCTTCCACCGCGTCAAAGCAGCCTGCAGTATTCGGCAGGATGGTGTACTTGTCAGGCGACAGTACATCGAGCAGGTTCGGCTCGCCCGCATTCTGGCCCAAGTTGGTACGGCGCACGGCGACGGTGACGATTTCGGCACCCGAGGCCTCGGTGGCCAGGCGGGTTTCTTCCATGTCACGGTACTTGCCGGTACCGACCAGCAGGCGCGACTGGAAAGTACGCCCGGCCAGGGTGAAGGGCTTGTCGCTACGAACGTTGCTCATCGTTGTTCCTCGGGAAAAGGTTGCTGGGCTTGCTTGTGAACCGCCGGGCTGCTGTCAGCCGCCACCGATGGCGTGGACCACTTCGACCTGGTCGCCGTCGTTCAGCAGCGTGCTGTCGTGCTGGCTACGCGGCACGATATCCAGGTTCAGTTCCACTGCGACACGGCGCCCGGCCAGCTCAAGGCGGGTCAGCAGGGCTGCAACGCTTTCGCCAGCAGGCAGTTCGTAAGGCTCACCGTTCAATTGAATGCGCATGCGCACGGCCACCATTGTTCTTTGGGGCCCGCATTCTAGCGCCGAACCGTCCTGCAACCCAAGGGCGGTGCGCGCCATTAGTCGCGATTGTGGACCACTGGGTCAGCCCAGCCGCCAGGCCGCCAGGCCCAGGCACAGCCAGCCGGCCAAGAAGCACAGGCCGCCAATCGGGGTGATGATGCCCAGCTTGCCCAGACCGCTGAGGGTTAGCAGGTACAGGCTGCCGGAGAACAGCACGATCCCCAGCGCAAACAGGCCGCCAGCCCAGCCCACCAGGCGCCCGGGCAAGTGCACCGAGAGCACGGCAACGCCGAAGATCGCCAAGGCATGCACCAGTTGGTAAGTCACGCCGGTATGGAAAATGGCCAGGTAGTCCGCCGTCAGGCGGTTTTTCAGGCCGTGGGCGGCGAAGGCACCCAGGGCGACCCCGGTAAAGCCGAAAAAGGCGGCAAGCATCAGGAAGCTGCGAAGCATGGGACGACTCCTTGTATCGGGTCTGTATAATGGCCCCTTCCACCCGTACGGCCAAGCCATCGCCATGCTGCCAACCCTTATCCGTCGCCTCTCCCGCGCCCTGCTCTGGTTCGCTGCCGGCAGCATCGTGCTGGTGCTGGTGTTCCGCTGGGTGCCACCGCCCGGCACGGCGCTGATGGTCGAGCGCAAGGTACAGTCATGGGTGAATGGCGAGCCGATCGACCTGCAGCGCGATTGGGAGCCGTGGGAGAATATCTCCGATGAACTGAAGGTTGCCGTCATCGCGGGCGAGGACCAGAAGTTCGCCAGCCACTGGGGCTTCGACATCCCAGCCATTCAGGCAGCGCTGGCCTACAACGAGCGCGGCGGTAATGTCCGCGGTGCAAGCACCCTGACCCAGCAAGTAGCCAAGAACCTGTTCCTATGGTCCGGGCGCAGCTGGTTCCGCAAAGGGCTGGAAGCCTGGTTCACGGCGCTGATCGAGTTGTTCTGGTCGAAAGAGCGAATTCTCGAGGTTTACCTGAACAGCGCCGAGTGGGGCAAAGGCGTGTTTGGTGCCCAGGCGGCAGCGCGTTATCACTTTGGCGTTGATGCCAGCCGGCTCAGCCGCCAGCAGGCGGCGCAGTTGGCCGCAGTGCTGCCTAGCCCGATCAAGTGGAGTGCCAGCCGGCCGAGTGCCTATGTGGCGAGCCGGGCCGGTTGGATTCGCCGGCAGATGAGCCAGTTGGGCGGGCCCAGCTACCTGATGCAGCTCGATACTTCGCGCAAACTTTGAGCTTTTGGGGGCTGCTGCGCAGCCCATCGCGACACAAGGCCGCTCCTACAGGCGACCGCGATCCCTTGTAGGAGCGGCCTTGCGTCGCGATGGGCCGCAAGGCGGCCCCAAAATCTCACAGGCAAAAAAAAGCCGCTCACCCTATCCAGGCAAGCGGCTCTGTTTACGGCCAGGCTCGATCAGACCGCGATCAGTGCCTTGACCTTGTTCATCGCATTCTTCTCCAGCTGGCGAATCCGCTCAGCCGAAACGCTGTACTTGTCAGCCAGCTCATGCAACGTGGCTTTCTCTTCCGCCAACCAGCGCTGGTAGAGAATATCGCGGCTACGTTCATCCAAACCTTGCAGCGCTTCGTGCAGGTTGCTGGTGGAGTTATCACTCCAATCGGCATCCTCCAACTGCACCGCAGGATCGTAACGATGGTCTTCCAGGTAATGCGCTGGCGACTGGAAGGCGCTGTCGTCGTCAGCTTCCGCTGCTGGGTCGAAGGCCATGTCCTGGCCGCTGAGGCGGCTTTCCATCTCACGCACTTCGCGCGGCTCGACACCAAGGCTTTCCGCCACGCGATGCACTTCGTCGTTGTTCAGCCAAGCCAGGCGCTTCTTCTGGCTGCGCAGGTTGAAGAACAACTTGCGTTGGGCCTTGGTGGTCGCCACCTTGACGATGCGCCAGTTGCGCAGGATGAACTCGTGAATCTCTGCCTTGATCCAGTGTACGGCGAACGACACCAGGCGCACGCCCATTTCCGGGTTGAAGCGCTTGACGGCTTTCATCAGGCCGACATTGCCTTCCTGGATCAGGTCGGCCTGGGCCAACCCGTAGCCGGCATAGCTACGGGCGATATGTACGACGAAACGCAGGTGGGCCATCACCATTTGACGAGCGGCCTCGACATCCTGCTCATAATAGAGACGCTCGCCCAGATCACGCTCCTGCTCGACCGTCAGCAGCGGGATGCTGTTGACCGTGTGCACATAGGCTTCCAGGTTTGCACCGGGCACCAGGGCATAGGCAGGTTGCAACGATGTGGTCATTCAAGAACCTCCGACTTACTAAACTCGCACCTTGTGGGCGCTGCCAACATTGACCTGGAACGACGGTACAAGTTCCGTAGTGAAGAAAATGTCAATGCTGGCACGTAAAAACTATCGCGGCGCCAGCTCGTTCAGGTGACGAGCGACGGCAATCCATGCACCGATATACCCCAACAGCACCGCTCCGATCAAGAGCGACAGACCATCGGACGCTGGCACCCCGCCAAGGGCGAAGTCACTGCCGTACAGCCCGGAAAGCCCCACAACCGCGTCATTCAGCCAGTTCAGGCCGAACGCCAGGATACCCCACGCCAGCACCCCCGCACCCAGGCCATACAAGGCGCCCATGTACAGGAAAGGCCGGCGCACGTAGGCGTCAGTGCCGCCTACCAGCTTGATCACTTCGATCTCGACACGGCGGTTTTCAATATGTAGACGAATTGTGTTACCGATTACTAAAAGCAGGGCAGAAATCAGCATCACGGCCAGGCCGAAGACAAAGCGGTCACCCAATTTGAGGATGGCTGCCAGGCGCTCGACCCACACCAGGTCCAGTTGTGCCACTTCCACCCGCGGCAGTTCCGACAAACGCTGACGCAAGGCATCCAGGGCCGGCTTGTCGACCTCGGTCGGGGTCACCACAACCACGCCAGGCAGTGGGTTGTCGGGCAGCTCGCGCAAGGCTTCACCCAAGCCAGACTGCTGCTGGAACTCCTCCAGCGCCTGCTCGCGGCTGACAAACTGCGCGTCCGCGACCCCGGGCATGCCCTTGATTTCGTCGCGCAGGGCCTCGCCATCGCGGCTACCGGCATCAAGCTTGAGGTACAGCGAAATCTGCGCAGCGCGTTGCCACGAGCCGCCAAGCTGCTCGACGTTCTTCAGCAGCAACGACAGGCCCATGGGCATGCTCAGCGCCACAGCCATCACCAGGCAGGTGAAAAAGCTGCCGATCGGCTGCTTGCCCAGGCGACGCAGGCTGTCCGCCATGCTGGCGCGGTGGCTTTCCAGCCAGGCATGCAGCAGCGTGCGGAAATCCGGTCCGTCATCGTCTTCGCCGCGCTTTTTCTTCGCCGGTTGCGGGTCGGCCGGCTTTGGCGCAACCCGCTCGGAAACTTTCGGCGTTCGTGTAGTGCTCATTGCCCGGCCTCCCCATCGCCGATCAAGCGGCCGCGCTGCAAGGTGAGCATGCGGTGGCGCATGCGCGCAATCAGTGCCAGGTCGTGGCTGGCGATCAATACCGTGGTGCCCAGGCGGTTGATGTCCTCGAATACACCCATGATCTCTGCAGCCAGGCGCGGGTCGAGGTTACCGGTGGGTTCGTCGGCCAGCAGCAGCGCGGGCTGGTGGACAATGGCACGGGCGATGCCCACCCGCTGCTGCTGCCCGGTGGACAGGTCGGCCGGGAACAGCTCGCCCTTGTCGGACAGCGACACACGCTCCAGCGCCGAGTCCACACGCTTGGCGATCTCGGCCTTGGACAGGCCAAGAATCTGCAGTGGCAGGGCAATGTTGTTGAACACCGTGCGGTCGAACAACAACTGGTGGTTCTGGAACACCACGCCGATCTGCCGGCGCAGGAACGGGATTTGCGCGTTGCTGATCTGGCCCAGGTCCTGGCCGGCCAGCATCAGCTTGCCGCTGGTCGGGCGCTCCATGGCCAGCAACAGGCGCAGCAAGGTGCTCTTGCCAGCACCCGAGTGCCCGGTCACGAACAGGAACTCGCCCCGACGCGCCCGGAAGCTCAGCTCATGCAAACCCACATGACCGTTGGGATAGCGCTTGGCAACCTGTTCGAATCGGATCATGGTCAGTCTCGCTCGGCGAACAGAGCCTTGACGAACGGCTCGGCTTCAAAGGTGCGCAGGTCGTCGATACCTTCACCGACACCGATGAAGCGGATTGGGATATTGAACTGCTTGGCCAGGGCGAAGATCACCCCGCCTTTGGCAGTGCCGTCCAGCTTGGTCAGGGCCAGGCCGGTCAGCTCGACGCTCTGATTGAAGTACTTGGCTTGGCTGATGGCGTTCTGGCCGGTGCCGGCATCGAGCACCAGCAACACCTCGTGCGGCGCCTCGGCATCAAGCTTGCCGATGACCCGGCGGACCTTCTTCAGCTCTTCCATCAGGTTGTCTTTGTGTGCAGGCGCCCGGCGGTATCAGCGATCAGTACGTCGACGCCACGGGCCTTGGCAGCCTGCACGGCGTCGAAGATCACCGAAGCGGAGTCGGCACCGGTATGCTGAGCGATCACCGGAATCTGGTTACGCTCGCCCCATACCTGCAACTGCTCGACCGCCGCCGCACGGAAGGTATCACCGGCAGCCAGCATCACCTTCTTGCCTTCCAGCTGCAGCTTCTTCGCCAGTTTGCCGATGGTGGTGGTCTTGCCGGCACCGTTCACGCCAACCACGAGGATCACATAGGGTTTGTTCTGTGCCTGCACTTTCAGCGGCTGTTCGACTGGGCGCAGCAGCGCGGCCAGTTCTTCCTGCAACGATTTGTACAGGGCATCGGCGTCGGCCAGCTGCTTGCGCGCGACCTTCTGGGTCAGGTTCTGGACGATGGCCGAGGTGGCTTCCACGCCGACGTCGGCGGTCAGCAGGCGCGTTTCGATTTCGTCGAGCAGGTCGTCGTCGATGACCTTCTTGCCAAGAAACAGGCTGGCCATGCCCTCGCCGATACTGGCGCTGGTCTTGGACAGTCCCTGTTTGAGCCGGGCGAAGAAGCCGGGCTTGGCTTGCTCGGTAACGGTTGCGGCGGCGACAGGGGCTGGCTCGGGCTCAGGCTGCACGGGCTCTGCCACCGGGCGCTCGGGGATCGCAGGCGGGGCCTTTGGCTCCAGGTCAGGGACGAGCGCGACGGGCTCTTCGGCAACGGGCAGGACCAGGTTGCTGACAGGGGGTTCGATGATTTGAGTGGCAGGAACAGCTACGGGCGCAGGGGTTTCGACCTGCGGGGCGGCAGACTGCGCACTCGCAGGCAACCCCGCGTCCACAGGGGACAGGGCAGGCTCAGGGGCCGAGGCAACCACCGGGGCGGGTGCAGACTCAAGGACCGGGGCTACCACTGGGGCATTTGCAGGCTCAGGGGCCAATGCTGGCTCGGCAGCTCGAGGGGCTTCAGTTGCAGGCGCTGGGGCCTGTGCAGCCACCGGCTCCATTGGAGCAGCTTCAGGGCGCTCGACGGCGGGCTGCGGCGCTACCGGCTCTGCAGCCTGCGGCTCGGGGGCTTGTGGCTGTTCGGCGACAGGTTGCTGCGGCTTCTTGCGAAACCAGCTGAACAGGCCTTTCTTTTCGCCAGCTTCGGCCGGCGCTTTTTTGTCGTCGTTGGAACCAAACATGGAGGACGGCTATCTCAGGGTAGCGATGGGCCAGCTACGGCGCATCGGGAATTCTCTCTACGCAGAACAGACTATCTTGAAGCCGGCTGGTTCATGCGCAACGTTTTGTCTTAGTGTCCTGTGGGCCAGAACGGCGACAGGCATGGTCGCCAGGCAACCGGATCAGTATCCTAGCACCTCCTGGCCCGTCGACGCTAAACCCTGCGGGCCGCCGAACAGGTTGAACACCTTATGAATGCTCTAGCCCGCCGCGCCGCTGGCCTGTTGCTCGGCACGCTCTGCCTGCCGCTCGCGGCCTTCGCCGCCGATGTGCAACCCACCCACGAATTCATCCTCGACAATGGCCTGAAGGTCGTGGTGCGTGAAGACCATCGCGCCCCGGTGGTGGTCTCGCAGATCTGGTACAAGGTCGGCTCCAGCTACGAAAACCCCGGGCCAGACCGGCTTGTCCCACGCGCTTGAACACATGATGTTCAAGGGCAGCGCCAAGGTCGGCCCCGGCGAAGCTTCGCGCATTCTGCGTGACCTCGGCGCCGATGAAAACGCCTTCACCAGCGACGACTACACCGCCTATTACCAGGTACTGGCCCGCGACCGCCTGCCCGTAGCCCTGGAGCTGGAGGCCGATCGCCTGGCCAGCCTGCGCCTGCCAGCCGACGAGTTCAGCCGCGAAATCGAAGTCATCAAGGAAGAACGCCGCCTGCGCACCGACGACCAGCCCAATTCCAAGGCGTTCGAGCTGTTCCGCGCCATGGCCTTCCCGGCCAGCGGCTACCACACCCCGACCATCGGCTGGATGGCCGACCTGGAGCGCATGAAGGTCGAAGAACTGCGCCACTGGTACGAGTCCTGGTATGCGCCCAACAACGCCACCCTGGTGGTGGTCGGCGATGTCACCGCCGACGAGGTCAAGGGCCTGGCGCAGAAGTACTTCGGCAGCATTCCCAAGCGCGCCGTGCCCCCGCCAAGCTGCCCCTGGAACTTGCCGAGCCTGGCCAGCGTCAGCTCACCCTGCACGTACGTACCCAGTTGCCGAGCCTGATCTACGGCTTCAACGTGCCTGGTTTGCCCACCGCCAAGGACCCACGCACCGTACATGCCCTGCGCCTGATCTCGGCACTGCTCGACGGCGGCTACAGCGCCCGCCTGCCGGCCCGCCTGGAGCGTGGCCAGGAGCTGGTGGCCGGTGCGTCGTCCAGCTACAACGCCTTCACGCGCGGCGACAGCCTGTTCCTGATCTCGGCCACGCCGAACGTGCAGAAGCAGAAAACCCTCGCAGACGTGGAAAAGGGCGTCTGGCAGTTGCTTGATGAACTCAAGACCACACCACCCAGCGCCGAAGAACTGGAGCGCGTACGCGCCCAGGTCATCGCCGGCCTGGTCTACGACCGCGACTCCATCAGCAGCCAGGCCACCACCATTGGCCAGCTGGAAACCGTCGGTTTGTCCTGGAAACTGATCGACAGCGAGCTTGACGAGCTCAAGCGCGTCACCCCGCAGGACATCCAGAACGCCGCGCGCACCTACTTCACCCGCGAACGCCTGAGCGTTGCCCATGTACTGCCTGAGGAGTCCGCTCATGAGTAATCGCCGCGCACCACGCCCAACCCTGTTGGCCACGGGCATTCGCGCCCTGGCGCTGGCGGCAGTGCTGGTCGCCCCGGCAATGGCCGATAACGTGGCCAAGGCCGACAACAGTGCAGCCCGCCCGGCCAATACCTTGCAATCGCTGGCCGAACTGGATGGCAAGGCGCCCAGCCGACGCCAACTGAACATCCAGCACTGGAACACCGCCGAAGGTGCCCGGGTGCTGTTCGTCGAAGCACGCGAACTGCCCATGTTCGACTTGCGCGTCACCTTCGCTGCCGGTAGTAGCCAGGACGGCGGTACACCAGGCGTGGCCGCGCTGACCAACGCCATGCTCAACGAGGGCGTGGCCGGCAAGGACGTGACTGCCATCGCCGAAGGCTTCGAAGGCCTGGGTGCGGACTTTGGCAACGGCTCTTACCGGGACATGGCCGTGGCCTCGTTGCGCAGCCTCAGCACCAAGGACAAGCGCGAGCCGGCCCTCAAGCTGTTTACCGAAGTGGCGGGCAAGCCGACGTTCCCCGAAGACGCGCTCAAACGCATCAAGAACCAGATGCTGGCCGGTTTTGAATACGAGAAGCAAAACCCCGGCAAGATCGCCGGCAAGGCCCTGTTCGGCAATCTTTATGGCGACCACCCCTACGCTCACCCAAGCGACGGCACCGCCGAAAGCATCACGGCCATCAGCCTGGCACAGCTGCGTGCCTTCCACGCCAAGGCCTACACCGGCGGCAACGCGGTGATCGCACTGGTTGGCGACCTCAGCCGTGCCGAAGCCGAAGCCATCGCCGCCCAGGTATCCGCCGGCCTGCCCAAAGGCCCGGCGCTGCCCGCACCGGCCCAGCCCGCTGATGCCAAAGCCGGCCTGACCCACATCGACTTCCCGTCCAAGCAGACTCACCTGATGCTGGCCGAGCTGGGTATCGACCGCCAGGACCCGGACTGGCCAGCCCTGTCGCTGGGCAACCAGATACTCGGCGGTGGCGCCTTCGGAACCCGCCTGATGAGCGAGGTGCGTGAAAAACGTGGCCTGACCTACGGCGTCTACTCGGTGTTCAGCCCGATGCAGGTACGCGGCCCGTTCATGATCAACCTGCAAACCCGCGCCGAGCTCAGCGAGGGCACGCTCAAGCTGGTGCAGGACATTCTTGCCGACTACCTCAAGAATGGCCCTACCCAGCAGGAGCTGGACGATGCCAAGCGCGAGCTGGCCGGCAGTTTCCCACTGTCCAATGCCAGCAACGCCAGCATCGTCGGCCAACTGGGCGCAATCGGCTTTTACAACTTGCCGCTGACCTGGCTGGAGGACTTCATGCAGCAGTCCCAGGCCCTCACCGTCGAACAGGTCAAGGCGGCCATGAACAAACACCTGTCAGCCGATAAACTGGTGATCGTCACCGTTGGCCCGAAAGTGCCACAAAAACCGCTGCCAGCACCCACTGAAAAGCCCTCCGAGCAACCGCTCGGGGTACCGGAGCACTAATGCCAAGATCCACCCCTCCCGCCCGCCCGCAAGCGGGCCAAAGCAAGGGCCAGGGCCACCTGCGCATCATCGCCGGCGAGTGGCGCAGCCGCCGCCTGGCGGTGCCGGAAGGCGAAGGCCTGCGGCCAACGCCTGACCGCGTGCGGGAAACCGTATTCAACTGGCTGGCACCCTACATCGAAGGTGCCCACGTGCTGGACGCCTTCACCGGCAGTGGCGCCCTGGTGCTCGAAGCCCTGTCACGCGGGGCCGAGGACGCTGTGGCGCTGGACAGCAACCCGGCGGCCATCGCCAACCTGAAGAACAACCTTGAGATCCTGCGCTGCCCGCGCGGGCAAATTCTGCAAACCGACGCCCTGCGCTACCTGCAAGGCCAGGCCAAGCAGCAATTCGATGTGGTGTTCCTCGACCCGCCGTTCCATCAGGACCTGCTGGCCAATACCTGTGACCTGCTGGAACAGAACCAGTGGCTGAACGAGCAGGCATGGGTGTACACCGAGAGCGAAGCCGCACCATCGACCTTGCAACTGCCCGGCAACTGGCGCCTGCACCGCGAGAAGAAGACCGGCCAAGTGCACTACGCACTCTGGCAGCGGGGCTGACCCCCTGACGGGTTGGGTGTATTTAGTTACCGCAACCCCGTCCAGGCTCTGGTTGAAGCTGCGCCTTTGTTTCCCGAAGGAGCACTTCAACCATGACCGAACGCCCCTCCCCACCCTTGCCGGCAAGCTCGGTAAGTGCGTTCACCCTTGCCAATGGCCTGCGCGTCTATCTACGCGAAGACCACCGCGCGCCGCTGGTCAGCGCGCAGTTGTGGTATCACGTCGGCTCCAGCTACGAGCCAGAAGGCCACACTGGCCTTTCCCATGCCCTGGAGCACTTGCTGTTCGAGGGCAGCAGCAAACTGGCTGCTGGCCAGTATTCAGCCCTGATGACCCTTTTGGGAGGAGAGCCGAATGCGTTCACCGGCGCCGAGGCTACCGTCTTTCCACTGACACTGCCTGCCAGTCGCCTGGAAATCGCCCTGGAGGCAATGGCCGACATCATGGCCAGCGCCACGCTCAGCGCTTCTCCTTTCGCTCGAGAGCTGGCAGTGGTCATGGCAGAACGACGAGAGGATGTCGACAACAACCCTTTGGCACTGGCAATGGAACATCACCTGTTGCTGGCCTATGGCAACAACGGTTATGGCACCCCGGTGATCGGCCACGCTACCGATCTCGGCCATATGACCCTGGCTGCCGCACGCACCTGGTACCAAACCTGGTACCACCCCAACAATGCTACGCTCGCGGTGGCCGGCAACGTTACCCTGCCACAGCTGCAAACGCTGGTGGCGCGGCACTTTGCAGCGATCCCCGCTCATCGCCTGCCTGTACAGCAAGTACCTACTACGCCCTCTGGGCAGGTCCGGCGCTGCCAGACCCTGCATTTGCAAGGTCTGAACACGGCCGTGATCATCAGTTTCAACCTCCCCAGCCAATGCACCGCCAGCTCTAGCAGCCAAGCCTATGCACTGCGTTTGCTTCCCGAAATGCTTGCCCAAGGCTATGCCAGCATCCTGCAGCGCAACCTGGTGCTGAATGAACCGCTTCTGCAAAGTTTGACGTCGAGATATGAACCCTGGCGGCGCGGTGACAGCCTGTTGACCCTTTACGCGTTCTGCAGCCCGCAGGTAACGCCGGAGGCCGCCGCCGAAAGGCTTACGCTCGAAATCGAAACGTTCCGCCAGTCGGTGCCGGCCACCGCAGACCTCAAGCGCGCCAAAGCGCGCTTGATAGCCCGGCAGGTGTTCGAACGCGATGACATCGCAAAACAGGCACATTTCATTGGCATGCAGGCCACCTGCGGCCTGGACCCGGTTGCGCTGGAGGATGAGCGTCAAGCCATCGAAGCCGTGACAGCCGAGCAGGTCGCAGAGACCGCGCATGCATTCCTCACCGAGGCGCGCACAGCAATCACCTTCATGCATCACAAGGAAAGTGCCGATGAATAATTCAGACGCAGGGGCGCAGCAGCTCGCTGCAGCCAACAGCATTCCTGGCAACCTGGTCTCAGCCCAAGGGCTTGACCTGGAACAGTTCGAATCCCTTCAAACGCCTGTGCATGCCTGGACCACCGAAGGCGGTGCAGGGGTGAAATTCGTCGAGGCCCGCGGGCTGCCGATCGTGGACATCATTTTGCGGTTCAAGGCCGGCACGGCCCAGGACACCGTGCAACCCGGCTTGGCGGCCCTGACGTTGTACATGCTCGATGAGGGTAGCCAGCATTTCACCGCCACCGAGCAGGCCGATCAGCTAGAGCGCCTGGGCGCGATCGTGGACAAGCAGGTACGCCTGGAGCACGCGACCCTGAGCCTGCGTAGCCTCAGCGCGAGCGCGCTGCTCGAGCCGGCGTTGGAGCTGCTCATTGACCTTGTCGCATGCCCCACGTTCCCGCCTTCGGCCCTGGAGAACATGAAGCAGCAACTGATCCTGAACAACGCAACTCGCGAGCGACAGCCCTCTTTCAGAATGATAAGCGAGGCCTACCGGCATTTGTTCCACAGCCACCCCTACGGCAACCCACTCGGGAGCACCCGCGAAGGTATCGAAGGCATCGCCCCTGCCGACTTGAAGCGTTTTCATCAGCGTGGTTATTGCGCCAGCAACCTGGAGATGGTGGTGGTTGGGGACCTTTCCCTGGCGCACGCCCAAGCAATTTCACAACGCATCAGCCAGGCATTGCCCCAAGGCTGGAGCGCCACTGAACTCCCCATCGTTCCACCAGCGACCCGTGCAGCGATCAACGTCGAGCAGTCCGGTACCAGCAGTGCCGTCCTGCTTGCGCTACCCATGAATGTGCCAGCCAATGAGCCAGAGTACCCGGCCTTGGTGTTGGCCAGCGAAGTGCTGGGAGCCGGTATCGAATCTCGCTTGATGAGGGAACTGCGCCAACGTCGCGGCTTGACCTACGGCATCGCTACCGATGTGAAACCCATGAGTGCTGGCGGCCTGTTCACCATCACCTGGGAAATTGCTCCGATGTATGTGGAAAGTTCTGCTCGTCTGGTTGAAGCCGTGCTAAGCGACTTCATCGAGCAAGGGCCAACCCAGGCCGAGCTGCAACTGGCACGGATAAAGTTGGCAGGGCAGTTATTGCGCGCTGTGGCGCAGAACGAGAGCATGGCAGCCTTGCTGACCGTCATAACCGATCAGCGCCAGCCCGCCGATCATCTCGACACCTACGTCGAACGTCTCCGCGCGCTGACACCGGCCGATGTCTGCGCCGTCATGCGGCGCAGGCTGCACCTGGCCGAAAAGGTACTGGTCAGTGTCGGCCCATCGGCCGACCAGCAGCCTCTGCCAGATCTCGACCAATAGCGCAGGTACTGTGGCGCTGTTTCATGGCACTCTAGGCAGGCACATCACGAGTCGCCCAGCATGCCCAGCCTCAGCGCCACCTTCCGTCCGGCCATCGGCCTGTCCAATCCCCACCTGCAAACGCTGTGGGGGCCACTGTGGCGCAAGCTGCCTGAACTACAGCGCAACCGCGAGCGGCTGTGGCTGGCCGACGGCGACTTCATCGACCTGGACTGGCACGGCCCGCACCAGCCCCATGCGCCACTGGTGCTCGTGCTGCATGGGTTGACCGGCTCGTCTCACTCGCCTTACGTGAAAGGCTTGCAGCAAGCGTTGCAAGGTCGCGGCTGGGCCAGCGTGGCGGTGAACTGGCGTGGTTGCTCAGGCGAGCCCAACCTGTTGCCGCGCAGCTACCATTCCGGCGCCAGCGAAGACCTGGCGGAAATCATCAGCCACCTGCGCGCCCAACGCCCGTTGGCACCGCTGTATGCGGTGGGTTACTCGCTGGGTGGCAACGTACTTTTGAAATACCTGGGCGAGAGCGGCGTTGCCAGCCAACTGGAAGCCGCGGTTGCAGTGTCGGTGCCATTTCGCCTGGACCACTGCGCCGACCGTATCGGCCAGGGGTTCTCCAAGGTGTATCAGGCGCATTTCATGCGCGAAATGCGGGCCTATGTTCAGCTCAAGCAGCGGCACTTCCACGACCAGGGCCAGCATGAGCGGCTGGCGGCACTGGAACGCCTGGGCCAACTGACCCACTTGCGCACATTCTGGGACTTCGACGGCAAAGTCACGGCACCGCTCAACGGCTTTCGCGACGCGCATGACTACTATCGCCGTTCATCGAGTCACTATTTCCTTGGCCAGAACCGCACGCCAACGCTGATCATCCATTCAAGCGACGACCCATTCGTGTCCGGCCATAGCCTGCCAACCGCCCGTGAACTGGCACCACAGAGCCGATTCGAACTGCACAGCCGCGGTGGCCATGTGGGCTTTGTCGATGGCAGCCTGCGAAATCCGGGGTACTACCTGGAGCGGCGGATTCCGCAATGGCTGGTGGGCGGCCAATAAAGCGTTGAGCGCTTACTCGCCGGTGGCTACACCATGCTTAGGATCATTGATCCACTCGCTCCACGACCCGGCGTACAGCTTGCCCAGCGGGTACCCCGCCAATGCCATCGCAAACAGGTTATGGCAAGCCGTTACCCCAGACCCGCAGTAAGACACCAACTGCTCCGGTGCCCGCCCAGCGAGCTTTTCGGCAAAGCGCTGCTTGAGCTGGTCCGCCGGCAAAAAGCGCCCATCAGCCCCCAGGTTGTCGGTAAACGCTGCGCACAGGGCCCCGGGAATATGCCCTGCCACCGGGTCGATCGGTTCCACCTCGCCGCGAAAACGCGGTAACGCACGCGCATCGATCAAGGTCAGGTCGGTACTGCCCAGGCGCTTGCCCAGGTGCTCGGCATCGATCAACAGTTTCGCGTCAGGTTCACCACTGAAGGTGCCTTCACGCTTGGGCGCAGGGTCCAGGCTCAGCGGCAGGTGCGCCGCATGCCAGGCCTTCAAGCCACCGTCGAGGATCGCCACACCACTGCGCTTGCCCAGCCAGGCCAGCAGCCACCACGCACGGGCAGCAAAAGCGCCAGGGCCGTCGTCGTACAGCACCACCTCGCTGTCATTGTCCAGCCCCCACTCACGCAGGCGCGCGACCAGCCGCTGCGCATCGGGCAAGGGGTGGCGCCCGGTACGCCCTTTGCTCACCGGCCCGCTGAGGTCGCGGTCCAGGTCGGCAAAATGCGCCCCGGCAATATGCCCCTGGGCATAGCTGCGTTGGCCATAGTCCACATCTTCGAGGGCAAAGCGGCAGTCGAGGATCACCAACTTGGGCGAGTCCAGACGCTCGGCCAACTGCTGCGGGGTGATCAATTGCGCAAGGGGCATGACAATCTCCTGATCGATGGCACTCGTGCCCTGGGCTAATGCTCCAGGGCCTGGTTGAACGGTACATGGAATTCCTGGCACAGCGCGTCCACGGCAGTGCGGGCGCTGTCAGTGACGAAGCCGAGTTCCAGCACCAGCACCTGATAAACGCCGCGCTTGAAGGCTTCTTCACCCAGGTGCGCGGAATGTTCACGCGTGGTGCTGAGAAAACGGACCCACGATGTCAGCACGATCCAGGCGTTGATGGTCAGCGATTCGATCTGCGCCGGCGCCATGGCCAGGATGCCCGCCTCGACGAAACCGCGGTAGATCGCCTGGCCCTGGCGCAGGCAGCGCTCGGAAAAACGCCGATAACGGGCGGCCAGTTCGGCATCGCTGTCCAGCAGGTGCTCAAGGTCTCGGTGCAGGAAGCGGTAGTTCCACATCGCCGCCAGCAAGGCCTTGAGGTAGAAGCGCTTGTCCTCCACGGTGGCCGCGCGCCCTTGCGGCGGGCGCAGGAAGCTGTCCACCAGCGCTTCGTACTGGCTGAACAACAGGGCAATGATCGCCTGCTTGTTGGGGAAGTGGTAATACAGGTTGCCGGGCGAGATTTCCATGTGCGCGGCGATGTGGTTGGTACTGACGCTGCGTTCGCCCTGCAGGTTGAACAGCTCCAGGCTGTTCTGCACGATGCGCTCTCGGGTCTTCATGCGCGGGGCCATGCTCAGCTTCCAGTTCGCGGGCTTTCAATAAAGGGCCATCTTACGGCGATTCACCTCACGGGTGCACCGTTCTGTGCTGTGAAAATAGTCGCACCATGGTACAAATTAGAGTATAGGCTCTAGAGATTTCAAGCTCAGCCGGGAGACCGCCTTGACCTCGCCCATTGCCTTGCCTGCTGTGTATTCCGACACCAACCTCGACGCCACGTTCGCCGCCCAGCGCAAGGCCTTTGCCGGCAACCCCATGCCCCCTGCGGCGCAGCGGCGGCAGTGGCTGAAAAGCCTTTGCGAAGCGCTGCTTGCAGACCAACAGCAGTTGATCAAGGCGATCGATGCCGACTTCGGCGGGCGCAGTGCCGATGAGACCTTGCTGGCCGAGTTACTACCGTCGGTGCAAGGCATCCGTCACGCCGAACGCCACCTGCGGCGCTGGATGCGCCCGGCCAAGCGGGCTGTGGGCCTGGCGTTCCAACCGGCCAGCGCGCGGGTGCTGTACCAGCCCTTGGGCGTGGTTGGCATCATCGTGCCGTGGAACTACCCGTTGTTCCTCGCCATCGGCCCACTGACCTGCGCCCTTGCCGCCGGCAACCGGGTCATGCTCAAGCTTAGCGAAGCGACCCCGGCCACTGGCCTGGCCCTTAAAGCACTGCTGCAACGGGTATTCCCCGAGGACCTGGTCAGCGTGGTCCTTGGCGAAGTCGAAGTGGGCCAGGCGTTCGCTCGCCTGCCCTTCGATCACCTGCTGTTCACCGGCGCCACCAGCATCGGCCGCCAGGTCATGCTGGCTGCCGCACAAAACCTGACGCCGGTGACTCTGGAACTGGGCGGCAAGTCTCCCGCCATCGTTTCGGCCAATGTACCGCTGGAGGTTGCCGCCGAGCGCATTGCCTTCGGCAAGACGCTCAACGCCGGCCAGACCTGCGTCGCCCCCGACTACGTGCTGGTGCCACGCGAGCGTCTGAACGATTTCGTCGATGCCTACCGCAACGTCGTAAGGCGCATGTACCCACGCATCGCCGACAACCCAGACTACAGCGCCATCATCAACCCACGGCAGCTCCAGCGCCTGGAGCATCTGCTGGATGATGCTCGCAGCAAGGGGGCGCAGGTGGTGGACCTGTACCCCGACGAACCGCGCCAAGGCCGACGCCTGCCGCCACACCTGCTGACCAAGGTGAACGACAGCATGCAGGTGATGCAGGATGAAATCTTCGGCCCGCTGCTGCCGCTGGTGCCTTATTCCACCCTCGATGACGCGCTCGCCTACATCAACCAGCGCCCGCGACCACTGGCGCTGTACTACTTCGGCTACGATCGCAGCGAACAGCAGCATGTCCTGCAGTACAGCCATTCCGGTGGCGTATGCCTGAACGACACCTTGTTGCACGTGGCGCAGGACGACCTGCCATTCGGCGGCATCGGCCCTTCAGGCATGGGCCATTACCACGGCCATGAAGGCTTCCTGACCTTCAGCAAAGCCAAGGCGGTACTGGCCAAACAACGCCTCAACGCCGCCCGGCTGATCTACCCGCCTTATGGCAAAGCCTTGCAGCGCCTGGTCTACAAGCTTTTCATCCGCTGAGGGCCAGCCTATGCAACGCCGCGACCTGCTGCGCTTGAGCCTTGGCGCCAGCGCCTTTCTGGCAAGCGCCAGCCTGATTGGCTGTAGCGCGCAAACAGCCGCGACCGGCTATCAAGCCCTGCGCGACGATGACCTGCCACTGCTGCGTGCGCTGATCCCTGTGGTACTGGCCGGTGCACAAGCCACCGAGACGCTGGTGTTGCGTAGCCTCGACCACAAGCTGGCGGCGCTGTCGCCGGAAATGCTCAAGCTGACCCGGCAATTGTTCGACGTACTCAGCCTGCCGCTGACTCGCGGCCCGCTGACCGGTATCTGGGGCAGTTGGGGGCAAGCTGACCCCCGGCAGGTCACAGCCTTCCTGCAGCGCTGGCAGGACAGCTCGCTGAACCTGCTGCGCATGGGGCACGCCTCGTTGCTGCAACTGCTGCAGATGGCCTGGTACGAACGCCCCGAATCCTGGGCCGCCTGCGGTTACCCAGGGCCACCGAAAATCTGAAAACAACAAGAGCATCGCCAATGCCTGTACCCGACCCGTTTCGCCAAGGCCTCGAACGCGGCTGGATCACCCACGACGCCTCACGCCTGGAGCACGATCTGAGCCTGGAGGCCGACATTGCCGTGATCGGCAGTGGCGCCGGTGGTGCCACCAGCGCGCAGATGCTCAGTGCTGCCGGTTTCAAGGTACTGCTGATCGAAGAAGGCCCGCTGAAGACCAGCAGCGATTTCCACCTGCTGGAGAGCGAAGCCTACGCCAGCCTGTACCAGGAAGGCCTGGGGCGCATGAGCAAGGATGGCGCCATTACCATCCTGCAGGGCCGCGCCGTGGGCGGTACCACACTGGTGAACTGGACCTCGAGCTTTCGTACCCCGCCGCAAACCCTGACGCATTGGGCTTCGGCCCACGGCGTGAGCGGCTTGGGCGAGGAGGACCTGCGCCCCTGGTTCGAGCGCATGGAGCAGGAGCTGGGCATAACGCCCTGGGCTTTGCCGCCAAATGCCAATAATGACGTACTGCGCCGTGGCTGCGAACAGCTCGGCTACCGCTGGGCGGTGATCCCGCGCAATGTGCGCGGTTGCTGGAACCTGGGCTACTGCGGCATGGGCTGCCCGGTAAACGCCAAGCAATCGATGCTGGTAACCCGTATTCCTGCCACCCTCGAGCAAGGCGGTGAGCTGCTGTACCTGGCCCGGGCCGAGCGTTTCACGCACAACGGAGCGCGCGTCCAGAGCCTGACCTGCCAGGCCCTGGACGCCCAAGGCATACAGCCCACCGGCAAGCAGGTCAGCGTGCGGGCACGCCATTACCTGCTCGCCGGGGGTGGCATCAACAGCCCAGCCCTGCTGCTGCGCTCTGCCGCGCCCGACCCGCATGGCCGCCTGGGCAAGCGCACCTTCCTGCACCTGGTCAACTTCAGCGCGGCACGCTTCAGCGAGCGTATCGACCCCTACTATGGCGCCCCGCAGTCGATCTACAGCGACCACTTCCAGTGGCAAGGCGGTGCGGACGGCCCGGTTGGCTACAAGCTGGAAGTACCGCCGCTGCACCCGGCCCTGGCCAGCACCCTGCTGGGCGGGCACGGCCACGAGAATGCCCAGCGCATGGCCGAGCTGCCGCATACCCATGTGATGCTGGCGCTGCTGCGCGACGGCTTTCACCCCGAAAGCCAAGGTGGGGCGGTGGAACTGCGCGGGGATGGCTCGCCCGTGCTCGATTACCCGGTCACCGACTACCTGCGTGACGGCTTGCGCCGGGCCTACCGCAGCATGGCGCAAGTCCAATTCGCCGCTGGCGCCATCCAGGTAACCCCCGTGCACAGCGACGCCAGTGCCGCATCCAACCTGGAGCAGGCCCTGGCCATGATCGATACGCTGCGCCTGGAGCCCTTCCGCACGCGCCTGGGCAGCGCCCATGTGATGGGAGGCTGTGCCCTCGGCGAAGACCCGCGCCAGGCGGTGTGCGACAGCCTGGGCCGTCATCACCAGCTGGAAAACCTGTCGATTCACGACGGCTCGCTGTTCCCCACCAGCATCGGTGCCAACCCACAGCTGTCGGTGTATGCCATCAGCGCCAAGCTCAGCGAAGCGCTGGTCGCCCGCCTGGCACACAGCGCATGACAACGAATACGCCCGCTGTCTATAGTGCCATCAGCCGGCCGCATGACTTGGCCGAGGCGCCGTCGCTGCGCTACCATCCGACTCCCCAACGCACTCCAGCCAGGATGACGCGATGAACCGAGTGTTGTACCCGGGTACTTTCGACCCCATTACCAAAGGCCATGGCGACCTGGTCGAGCGCGCCTCGCGCTTGTTCGACCACGTCATCATCGCGGTGGCGGCCAGCCCCAAGAAAAACCCGCTGTTCCCGCTGGAACAACGGGTGGCGCTCGCCCGTGAGGTCACCAAGCACCTGCCCAATGTCGAAGTCATCGGCTTTTCTTCCCTGTTGGCGCATTTCGCCAAGGAACAGGGCGCCAACGTCTTCCTGCGTGGCCTGCGTGCGGTGTCCGACTTCGAGTACGAGTTCCAGTTGGCGAACATGAACCGGCAACTGGCCCCCGATGTGGAGAGCCTGTTCCTGACGCCATCGGAACGTTATTCGTTCATCTCCTCGACCCTGGTCCGGGAAATTGCGGCGCTGGGCGGTGATATCACCAAGTTCGTCCACCCGGTGGTGGCCGACGCGCTGACTGAACGCTTCAAGAAGTAAGCCTGACGCCTGATTGTCGCGCCCGCGTGCACTGCGGGCGCGAATGCGGCACAATTGTGCCCATTGCGTTGAACATGCCCGGGCGAAGCGCCCCGGCCGGAGTCCCCATGTCCCTGATCATCACCGACGATTGCATCAACTGCGACGTCTGCGAACCCGAGTGCCCGAACGAGGCTATCTCCCAAGGCGAAGAGATCTACGTGATCGACCCTAACCTGTGCACCCAGTGCGTGGGCCACTACGACGAGCCGCAGTGCCAGCAGGTGTGCCCGGTCGACTGCATCCCACTGGATGAAGCGCACCCGGAAACCGAAGAACAGCTGATGGCCAAGTATCGCCGCATTACCGGCAAAGCCTGAGCCCCCTCAAGCCTGCTGGGTCCCTGTAGGAGCGGCCTTGTGTCGCGATGGGCCGCGCAGCGGCCCCGGCAATTTCTGCAGCAGAGCTGAAATTTTTGGGGGCGCTTCGCACCCCATCGCGACACAAGGCCGCTCCTACATGTAAGGCTTAGCGCTGGCAGCGCGGGCAGTACACGCTCGCCCGTTGCCCCAGCTTCACCTCGCGCAGCGCCGTGCCGCACACCTTGCACGGCTGCCCGCCCCGCCCGTAGACGAACAATTCCTGCTGGAAGTACCCCGGCTGCCCATCGCCACCGATAAAGTCGCGCAGGGTAGTACCGCCCTGCTCGATTGCCGCCGCCAGCACCCGCTTGATCTCGATCGCCAGCTTCAAATAGCGCGCGCGGGAAATCCCGCCCGCCTCCCGACGTGGGTCGATACCCGCAGCGAACAGTGCCTCGGTGGCGTAGATGTTGCCCACCCCCACCACCACCGCGTTGTCCATGATGAACGGTTTGACCGCCATCGATCGCCCGCGGGACAGCTGGAACAGGCGCTCACCGTCGAACAGGTCGGTCAGCGGCTCCGGCCCCAGGCGCAGCAGCAGTTCGTGGTTGAGCGGGTCCAGGCTCCACAACATGGCACCAAAGCGGCGCGGGTCGGTGTAGCGCAGCATCAGCCCCGACTCCAGCTCGATGTCGACGTGCTCATGCTTGGCCGCCGGCAAGCCCAACTCGACCAGACGCAGGTTGCCCGACATGCCCAGGTGGCTGATCAGCGTACCGACCTCGGCATTGATCAACAGGTACTTGGCGCGTCGTTCGACGCTGACGATACGCTGCCCTGACAGGCGCACATCGAGGTCTTCCGGAATCGGCCAGCGTAGGCGCCGGTCACGCACCACCACACGGCTGACGCGTTGGCCTTCCAGGTGCGGTGCGATACCGCGCCGGGTGGTTTCTACTTCTGGCAATTCCGGCATGTGTCAGTGCCCGCCCAGCTCGCGAATGTTCTGCTTGAGGTTTTCGAAATCGTATTCCGACAAGCCAATGTAATCGAGCACCAGTGGGCCGACTACATTCCATTCGTGGTCCACCGCCTGGTTGCCCAATACCCGGTAGGACGCGCAAATGTGCTCGGCCATCTTCAGTACCGCCAGCAGGTTCTTCAGCTGGCTCTGGGTATTGCGCGAGGTGTCGTCGCGGAACACAGCCAGGGCGTTGTGGTGGTTGGCGATGGCCCCGCTGAGGTGCTCGGGCAAACGCCAGGACTTGGCGGTGAAATAGCCAACCACCGAATGGTTGGTGTTGAACGTGCGGTTTTCGGTGTCGACCACGCGCGTTGCTTCGTCGGCCTTGGCGTATGCCTCTTCCAGCACATCCATGTAATTGGGAAAGCGCTTGAGCATCAGCGGCACGCCACAATCATGGAACAAACCAAGGGTGTAGGCCTCGTCCGCTGCCTGGATACCGGTTCGCTTGGCCAGCGTCAGGCAGGTCATCGCCACATCCTGGGCGGTGTCCCAGAAGCGGTTGAGGGTAACGATGGTTTCGTCGCACATCTCGCCCTTGATCGACTGGGCGTTGATCAGGTTGATGATCGAACGGCTACCCAGCAGGTTCACCGCGCGCTGGATCGAGCCGATCTTGTTGGACAGGCCGAAATGCGGGGAATTGACCAGTTTGAGCAAGGCGCCAGAGAGGCCCGGGTCCTGGGAAATCAGCTTGGCGATGGTTTCCAGGTCCGGGTCAGGCATGTACTGCTCGAACTGCAGGTCGACCATGATCTGCGGTTGCGGCGGGATGGTGATGCCTTGCAAGGCTTGCTGGATCTGTTCGGCGCTGAGTTCTTGGGACATACGTGCACACTCGTTTAGGACGGGGGATTCTAACCCGGCAGGCGCAGCCTTGCCGCCCTTTGTCGAGGCCTGCACCGATCGAAAGGCCAACAGGTTATACTCCCGCTCTTTTTTCCCGGAGCGACGTCATGTCCCTGCCCAGCCTTCGCCTCAAAGCCAATGCCGACCGCCGCCTGCGCGCCGGCCACCTGTGGGTCTACAGCAACGAAGTCGATGTCAGCGCGACCCCACTGCAAGGCTTTCAGGCCGGTCAGCAGGCCATTCTCGAGGCCGCCAACGGCAAGCCGCTGGGCATCGTCGCGCTGAGCCCGAACAACCTGATCTGCGCCCGCCTGCTGTCGCGCGACATCAAGCTGCCGCTGGACAAGTCGCTGCTGGTCCACCGCCTGAACGTTGCCCTGTCGCTGCGCGAGCGCCTGTTCGACCAGCCGTGCTACCGCTTGGTCTATGGCGACTCCGACCTGCTGCCGGGCCTGGTGGTCGACCGCTTCTTCGATATCCTGGTGGTGCAATTGGCCTCGGCTACCATGGAAGCGCACAAGGACGACGTGATCGCCGCCCTGGTGCAGGTGCTCAAGCCCAGCGGCATCCTGTTCAAGAACGACTCCGCCGCGCGTGACGCCGAAGGCCTGCAACGCTACGTCGAGACCGTCTACGGCGAAGTACCGGATTGGGTGCCGCTGGAAGAGAACGGCGTCAAGTTCGAAGCCCCGGTGCGCGAAGGCCAGAAAACCGGCTGGTTCTACGACCACCGCATGAACCGTGCGCGCCTGGCTCCGTACGTGAAAGGCAAGCGTGTACTCGACCTGTTCAGCTACATCGGTGGCTGGGGCGTGCAGGCCGGCGCCTTCGGCGCCAGCGAAGTGTTCTGCGTCGATGCTTCGGGGTTTGCCCTGGATGGCGTGGAGCGTAACGCCGCACTCAACGGCATCAGCGAGAAGCTGACCTGCATCGAAGGCGACGTGTTCGAAGCCCTGCGCGAGCTCAAGGCTGCCGAAGAACGCTTCGACGTGATCATTGCCGACCCACCCGCCTTCATCAAGCGCAAGAAGGACCTGAAAAACGGCGAAGCGGCCTACCGTCGCCTGAATGAACAGGCCATGCGCATGCTGAACAAGGACGGCATCCTCGTCAGCGCCTCGTGCTCGATGCACTTGCCCGAGGACGATCTGAACAACATCCTGCTGACCAGCGCCCGCCACCTGGACCGCAACCTGCAACTGCTCGAACGCGGCGGCCAGGGCCCGGACCACCCGGTGCACCCGGCCATCGCCGAAACCCGCTATATCAAGAGCATCACCTGCCGGTTGCTGCCCAACAGCTGATATCTGCTAAAAAGGGCCGCCCAGCGGCCCTTTCCTGCCGCAATCCCCCCGCCAACCATCCACATGCGCATTCCCTCGCCGCGCCAGCGGTGTAGAATCGGCCTATTCATCGCCAGTCATCCCCGGCGGGTTTATGAGCTCTGGCCAAGCACGCGGCGATCCCGCGCGGTCTTCGGCCCCATCCGTGCCAGTGGCAACCGGCCTGCGGCGCAAAGGACAAGAGAAGCTCACTCCCCTATTTGTGACCTGATTAAGCCGCCAGGAGTGTTTCATGCCTGATTATCGTTCCAAGACTTCCACCCAAGGCCGCAACATGGCCGGCGCCCGTGCCCTGTGGCGCGCCACCGGGATGAAGGACGAAGACTTCAAGAAACCGATCATCGCCATCGCCAACTCGTTCACCCAGTTCGTCCCGGGCCACGTGCACCTGAAGGACCTGGGCCAGCTGGTTGCCCGCGAAATCGAACGCGCCGGTGGCGTGGCCAAGGAATTCAACACCATCGCGGTCGATGACGGCATCGCCATGGGCCACGACGGCATGCTGTACTCGCTGCCAAGCCGCGAGATCATTGCCGACGCCGTGGAATACATGGTCAACGCCCACTGCGCCGACGCCATCGTCTGTATCTCCAACTGCGACAAGATCACCCCCGGCATGCTGATGGCCGCCCTGCGCCTGAACATCCCGGTGATCTTCGTGTCCGGTGGCCCGATGGAAGCCGGCAAGACCAAGCTGGCCAGCCACGGCCTGGACCTGGTCGATGCCATGGTGATCGCTGCCGACTCCTCGGCTTCCGATGAAAAAGTCGCCGAATACGAGCGCAGCGCCTGCCCGACCTGCGGTTCGTGCTCCGGCATGTTCACCGCCAACTCGATGAACTGCCTGACCGAAGCCCTGGGCCTGGCCCTGCCGGGCAACGGCTCGACCCTGGCCACCCACGCCGACCGCGAGCAGTTGTTCCTCACCGCCGGCCGCACCATCGTCGAGCTGTGCAAACGCTACTACGGCGAGAACGACGAGTCGGTACTGCCACGCAGCATCGCCAACTTCAAGGCGTTCGAAAACGCCATGATGCTCGACATCGCCATGGGCGGTTCGACCAACACCATCCTGCACCTGCTGGCCGCAGCCCAGGAAGGCGAAGTCGAATTCGATCTGCGTGACATCGATCGCCTGTCGCGCAAAGTGCCGCAGCTGTGCAAAGTGGCGCCGAACATCCAGAAGTATCACATGGAAGACGTGCACCGCGCCGGCGGCATCTTCAGCATCCTCGGTTCGCTGGCCCGTGGCGGCCTGCTGCACACCGACCTGCCGACCGTGCACAGCCGCAGCATGGAAGAAGCCATCGCCAAATGGGACATCACCCAGACCGATGACGAAGCCGTGCACACCTTCTTCAAGGCCGGCCCTGCCGGTATCCCGACGCAGACCGCGTTCAGCCAGTCGACCCGTTGGGAAACCCTCGACGACGACCGTGAAAACGGCTGCATCCGCAGCTTCGAGCACGCCTACTCGCAAGAGGGCGGCCTGGCCGTGCTGTACGGCAACATCGCCCTGGATGGCTGCGTGGTGAAAACCGCTGGCGTGGACGAATCGATCCACGTATTCGAAGGCAATGCCAAGATCTTCGAGAGCCAGGACAGCGCGGTGCGCGGCATCCTCGCCGACGAGGTGAAGGCGGGCGACATCGTGATCATCCGCTACGAAGGCCCAAAAGGCGGCCCGGGCATGCAGGAAATGCTGTACCCGACCTCGTACCTGAAGTCCAAAGGCCTGGGCAAGGCTTGCGCCCTGCTCACCGACGGCCGCTTCTCGGGCGGCACCTCGGGCCTGTCGA
Organism: Pseudomonas putida; assembly: GCA_041071465.1. Classification (NCBI taxonomy): domain Bacteria; kingdom Pseudomonadati; phylum Pseudomonadota; class Gammaproteobacteria; order Pseudomonadales; family Pseudomonadaceae; genus Pseudomonas; species Pseudomonas putida. Next base: position 1,862,927 of record CP163498.1, read on the forward strand.
TCGGCCACGCCTCGCCGGAAGCCGCTGCTGGCGGCGCCATCGGCCTGGTGCGCGACGGCGACAAGGTGTTGATCGACATCCCCAACCGTTCGATCAACCTGCTGGTCAGCGATGAAGAACTGGCCGAGCGCCGCGTCGAACAGGACAAGAAGGGCTGGAAGCCTGCGGAAGTACGCCCACGCAAGGTGACCACCGCGCTGAAGGCCTATGCCCTGCTGGCGACCAGTGCCGACAAGGGTGCTGTGCGTAACAAGGCGATGCTGGAAGGGCTCTGAAGCTCTGGCTGCATAAAAACCGGCGCCTTGAGCGCCGGTTCTTTTTATTGCTCATTGACGGTCAATGAAGCGAGGTGACGGGTCCGTTTGAAACATTGACAGCTTTTGGAGAGCGATTCCAAGTGACTCGTCATCGAACAATTTGCTTTTTCGAGCAGCGGCACCTGCCCCTCCAGACCAACTTTTCAGATGTTCGCGAATTGCGCGAATCGTCGGCTCAACACCCTCTTCATGTAATAGCCAATCAACGGTGGCCAGTAGCTCCATACCAAACGGAGACTCGAAACCATCAATCAATTCGGCAGTGAACTCCAACGCCGGCAAATAGGCCTTGGCTTCACTGTTCAAATACGCCTGTACAAATGACTTGCGCCCCTCATCAAACCAGATCACGTCCAGAGGGCCTGCATCGCTGATCCGCTTTCCGCAGTGCAAATAGCTGCCATCCAGATTATCTAGCAGATGTTCAAGCCGGTTGGCGTAAGGACCATACTTATGAGCGACAAACTTCAACTCCAATGGGTTGGAACCTGGCGTGAACCGCTCGATTGATCGCTCCAGAAACCAGGCAAGCTTCTGGACTTCGAGCAAGCTGCACTCCATTCCCAGCACCCAGTAGCGGCGCACCAGCTCTGCGATCAAGGCTCGAGCCGGGGTTAAATTCTCAACACCACTGCGCTTGGAAACGTTCTGATAATTTGCCGTAGGCTCGAAAACGAGAATATCCGCATCCAGATCACCTAGAACACTCTCAATCTGTTCTCGTACCGCAGCCCAAGGCAACCCTCCGTTGCCAGCGCCAAGTGGCGGGACTGCAATCGATGCTACTTGGTTCTCGAGGATGAAGTTCCGCAAATCATGGAGACCATCGACGATCCAGCCAATTTGCGAAGGTGAGCGCCAATGCCGCTTGGTGGGAAAATTCACAATCCAGCGCGGACCATCCAGCTCACGCACCTCAGTAACAAACATCTTCCCGGTAACGACTTCTTTCGCTTTGCAGGCAGCAGCATACAGGCGATAGTTTTCGGCAAAACGCTCCTTGAACATCAGCGCAATGCCTTTCCCCATCACCCCTACTGTGTTGACTGTATTAACCAGCGCTTCGGCTTTTGCCTCCAGCAGGTTACCTTGCATAAAGCGAATCATCAGAAGTACCACCCAGGGCGAGCATATACGGCAAGATTCAGCTGACGTTGCTGAACCTCCTTGTCGATACGACGCTTCAAAGCTTCGTTGTAGCAGACTATTCCCAGAAGGCCAGCGACCGGGACATGTCCATGGATAAGGGCCTCAGCCTGATAGCGCTCCATTTTTCGGGGGTCATCAGGGTCACGCTTGAAGTCCCTGCGCTGCAAAACCTCCCAATCTATTTTGTCGAGCTGCGTAAGGTCGCTGTAGTAACCGGCCCAATGCGGGTAGGCATGTGCGTCCGTGAAGATAAACCGCAGACCCAGCGACTGCGCATGGTACAGGCTGGAGACAAGAATCACGATCTCTTCATTCCGCCGCTGAGAAACGCCCCACCCCGAATGGATGTTCTTCATCATCACGGAGAATGGGGTGAAGTAAAACGGCACATAATCTGCCAGCGTCCCATTGGGCTCTATGGGCACGTGGCGTTGCGCTCGCTTGCTGATCAGTGTTTGCACAAAGGATCACGATACTCTCGTCGCTCCATCATGTCCCAGTCAATCGCTCCAATCCCTGCGTCATAGTCCAGTAACTCAGGAGCACCACCGGCCAATGGATGCTTTGGTATCACCCGCCAGTTGGACTGCCGAGCGTGGCTTCGGGCCACGGCAATCAACACAAAACGCTCGCCCGGTCGGTCCTGATGCACTCTGCCATCGAAGGGGTTTTTCGCAAACCAGTGAAATGGCACAAACTGTTCCAGGGCCTCTCCCCGCCGGCCTTCGATAATTTCAGGATCAGCGATATCGGTGAAACCCGCATCCAGATGGGCTCTTGGAAGCAAGCCCCTTCGTACGATGGAAGGGACATTGTCGATACTTGTTAGGTGGTAGATGAACTGCTGATCTCGAATAGCCACTGGCAACCTCTGGCAAAAATGATATCCATATGCCATCAAACATAGTCATTGGATCCACATCTGCCAGGGCGCAGCCGGCTCAAATAAACCTAACCCTTACTGAATTTGCTCCGGCGTCACGATCACCCAGTTCTTGTCCGCCGTCACCGGCAACCCTTCCTTGGCCTGCGCCGCCGCATTCTTCGCAATCATCCCGTTCAGTTGGTCCATGTACTTGGCCTTGCGGTTTATCCACAAGTGGATGCCACCTTTGCCCACATCCACCCCGTGAAACTGCATGTAGCCATCGCTGGTCGGCGTGTCGCCGCCCACCAGCACCGGTTTCTTCCATTCATCGATATAGGTCAGGATCGCCGCCTGCTTGCCCGCCATCCAGGTGGCCGGGTCCACAGGTAGGGCGTCAGCTCCAGGCCCTCGTTAGCCTTGGCATCGTAGTGCCCGGCGCCGATCTGCTTGCGCGCGGTGGTCAGTTGGCCGCTGACGCGGTCCTTGAGCAGCAGGCTGACGCCAATCACGTTCTGCGGTTTCACGTTGTAACCGTACTTGGGGTCCGAGGCGACCATGCGCACCAGCTCTTCGGAGGCCGCCGAAATCACGTACACCTCGATGCCGTTCTCCATCAACTTGTTGTACAGCTCGGCCTGGCCCTTGAACACCTTGGGCGGCTGCACCTCGATGGCCTTGACCTGGTCGCCTTCGTAATACGTGCTGGGGATTGGCTTGCTGGAGGCCATCAGCTCATCCACCTGCACCTTCAATTCCTTCAGGGTAAAACCGGAGAACACCTGGGCCACCCACGGGTAGCAGACCATGTCGTCGACTTCACACAGGCGGTAGTAGTAGCTGAACAGGCTTTCCTTGTGCTCGGCGGTGTCCTTGAATGGCATCAGCTTCAACGACGGGTCGAGCTTCTCGCGGCTCAGCAGGCCCTTGTTTTCCATGAACGGCAGCAAGGCTTCTTCCAGGTCATAGCGGTAACTGGTGTTGTCCATGTCGAACACCGCGTAGTTACCCTTGTTGGCATTGGCGGCGATCATGCTGTCGAGCTGCTTGGCGGCGTCGGCAGGCCAGTGCTTGAGCTCGGTGGCGAAGGTTTCGATACTGAACAGCAGGGACAGGCCGAGGGCCACGGCTTTCGGGGCGCGCTTCATGTACGAATCTCCTGAAATGACCCAGAAACGCTAGTGCAACAATCCCTAACGACAACCCTCGATAACGACCTCCAGACAGCTGCAAACGCCGTGTTCATTGCAATCCGCGACACGCCGTTATTCCATAAACGACTATGCACATTCCATTTGGGTATAAATTCGTTTGTTTTCAGGCTGTTAGCATTTCCGTTCGCAATCGCTCACAAGAGGCGATGCTTCCTTTGCTTTTTATGCTGGAGCTTCAATGAACCTGCCGCTGTCTCTTAACCTGCTGGCGTTCCTGGCCCTGTTGCTGGGCCTGGCACAAACCCGCCGCACCGACTGGAGCCTGGCCAAGAAAGTACTGCTGGGCCTGGTGCTGGGCGTAGTCTTCGGCCTCGTGTTGCACACGATCTATGGCGCGGGCCACCCCGTGCTCAAGGCCACCATCGCCTGGCTTGACCTGGTCGGCAACGGCTACGTCGGCCTGCTGCAGATGATCGTCATGCCGCTGATCTTCGCCTCGATCCTAAGCGCCGTGGCACGCCTGCACAATGCCTCTTCGCTGGGCCGCATCAGCGTGCTGAGCATCGGCACCCTGCTGCTGACCACCGCCATTGCCGCGCTGATCGGCATCGTGCTGACCAACCTGTTCAGCCTCAGCGCCGAGGGCCTGGTGGCCGGTGCCCAGGAAAGCGCACGCATGCAAGTTATCCACAGCGACTATGCCGGCAAGGTCGCCGACCTCAACATCCCGCAACTGCTGCTGTCGTTCATCCCCAGCAACCCGGTGGGTGACCTGGCGCGTGCAAAGCCGACTTCGATCATCAGCGTGGTGATCTTCGCCGTGTTCATCGGCCTGGCGGCGCTACAACTGATCAAGGACGATGCCGAGAAGGGCGAACGCGCGCTGTCGGCCATCGATACCCTGCAGGCCTGGGTGATGCGCCTGGTGCGGGTGGTGATGAAGCTGACCCCGTATGGCGTGCTGGCGTTGATGACCAAGGTGGTGGCCAGCTCCAACATGGAAGACATCCTCAAGCTGGGCAGCTTCGTGGTGGTGTCTTATCTGGGCCTGGCGCTGATGTTCGTGGTACACGGCATCATCCTCGCCGCCACTGGCGTGAGCCCACTGCGCTTCTTCCGCAAGGTGTGGCCAGTACTGACCTTCGCCTTTACCAGCCGCTCCAGCGCCGCCAGCATTCCGCTGAACATCGAAGCGCAAACCCGCCGCCTGGGTGTGCCGCAGTCGATCGCCAGCTTCAGCGCATCGTTCGGCACCACCATTGGCCAGAACGGCTGCGCCGGCCTCTATCCCGCAATGCTGGCGGTGATGGTGGCGCCAGCGGTGGGCATCGATACCTTCGACCCGCTGTGGATCGCTACTCTGGTAGCCATTGTCACGTTGAGTTCGGCTGGGGTTGCTGGCGTGGGCGGCGGTGCCACCTTCGCCGCGCTGATCGTGCTGCCGGCCATGGGCTTGCCGGTGGAACTGGTGGCATTGCTGATTTCGGTGGAGCCGCTGATCGACATGGGGCGTACGGCGTTGAACGTGAATGGTTCGATGACGGCCGGCGTGGTGACCAGCCAGCTGTTGAAAGAGACCGACAAGGATGTGCTGGCGGGCGATGAGCATGCCGAACTGAGCCATACCTGACAGTTTGCCGGGGGCGCAACGCGCCCCCGGCAATTTCAAACCTTGTCCCAAACCTCGAAGTGATAAACCGGCTTGCCTTCCTCAGCCTGTGCCTCGCTCGACACCCGCTTCCACTGCCCCTGATCGAACTCCGGGAACCAGGCATCCCCTTCCGGCGCCATTTCCACCCGCGTCAGGTACATGCGGCTGACCAGCCCTTTCTCCAGCGCCTGGCCATACAACTGCGCCCCGCCAATCAGCATCAGTTCCTCAACGCCCTGCTCGCGCGCCCACTGTTCGGCCCGCACCAGCGCTTCTTCAAGCGAGGCGAACACCTCGGCACCCACCAGTTCAAGCCCAGCCTGGCGGCTGACCACGATATTCAACCGCCCAGGCAGCGGCCGGCCCAGCGAATCCCAGGTCTTGCGCCCCATGATGATCGGCTTGCCCAGGGTGGTGGCCTTGAAGTACCTGAAGTCCCCCGGCAAATGCCAGGGCATGGAGTTGTCGATGCCGATCACGCGGTTCTCGGCGTAAGCCGCGATCAGGCTGAGGGGGAGTGATGTATTCATGCCAGCGAGGATAGCACCGGGCGTGTGGGTTATGCTTCTGCCTTGACCTGTGCAATGGAAGACCTTGTGACTGCACCCACGCCACTGGACAAGCGCTGGCTCACCGAAGCGGTACGCCTGCGCGAGGAACACGCCGGCCTGCTGGATGACCAGGAAGCCAACCGCCATGCTCGCCAGCTCGGCGGCGACCTGGCGACGCGCATCGAAAATCGGGCGCTGTTTCTGGCCGAACGCGACGGCATGAGCGCCGCCCTGCGCCACTGGAAGCAAGGCGCGCGCCTGGCGCTGCTGGCCTTGCTGCTGATGGCCGTGCTCAGCGGTGCCGGCCTGGCATTGGCCGCCCTGGGCGACGGGCAGCGACCGGTTAACGTATTCTGGGCCTTGGGCAGCCTGCTTGGGCTGAACCTGTTGATGTTGCTGGGCTGGGCCATCGGTTTTGCCCTGAGCGGCGAACATGGCGCGGGGCTGGGCCGCTTGTGGCTGTGGTTGAGCGAACGCTTCGCCCGCGATGCCAAGGCCGCGCACCTGGCGCCGGCGTTGCTGGTGCTGCTGCAGCGCCAGCGCCTCAACCGCTGGCTGCTCGGCCTGTTGGTGCATGGCCTATGGCTGCTGGCGATGCTCACCGCCCTGGGCATGCTGCTGGCCTTGCTGGCCACCCGGCGCTACGGCTTTGTCTGGGAAACCACCCTGCTTGCCGCCGACCCGTTCATTCACCTGACCCAGGCGCTGGGCGCCCTGCCCTCGTTGCTGGGCTTCGCCGTGCCCGATGAGGCCATGATTCGCGCCAGCGGCGACAGCCAGCCTGCCCTGGAGCTGGCACGCCAGGCTTGGGCCAGTTGGCTGCTCGGCGTGGTGTTGGTGTATGGCCTGCTGCCGCGCCTGCTGCTGGCCGGGTTGTGCCTGTGGCGCTGGCGCCAGGGCCGCGAACGCCTGGCGCTGGACCTGAGCCTGCCCGGCTATGCGCAGTTGCGTGAAGCACTGATGCCGCGTAGCGAGCGAATCGGCGTACAGGACGCCGCCCCCGAAGCCTTGCCGCAATTTGCCGCAGGCCAGTTGGAAAGCGGTAGCAGCGGTGCCCTGCTGGTCGGCCTGGAGCTGGACGACCAGCGCCCCTGGCCACCCGCCCTGCCGAAAAACGTGATCGATGCCGGCGTGCTCGACAGCCGTGAATCGCGCAACCGCCTGCTCGAGCAACTCAGCCGCTTCCCCCCGGCACGCCTCGCCATTGCCTGCGACCCACGCCGCTCACCCGACCGCGGCAGCCTGGCGTTGCTTGCAGAACTGGCGCGCAATGCCGGCGCAACGCGCATCTGGCTGCTCCAGGCCGCCCCCGGCCAGGCCCTGGATGCTCAGCGCCTGGGCGACTGGCACGAAGCCCTCGACCGCCTTGGCCTGGCACACGCCGACACCTCGCCTTTGACCTGGCTGGAGCATGGCCATGACTGAGCCACTTAAACTGGCCGTGGTCGGCCACACCAACGTCGGCAAGACTTCGTTGCTGCGCACCCTGACCCGCGACGTGGGCTTTGGTGAGGTATCCCATCGCCCCAGCACCACTCGCCATGTCGAGGGTGCGCGGCTGTCGGTGGACGGCGAACCCTTGCTGGAGCTGTACGACACCCCAGGCCTGGAAGATGCCATCGCCCTGCTCGACTACCTCGAACGCTTGGAGCGCCCCGGCGAGCGTCTGGACGGCCCGGCCCGCCTGGAGCGTTTTCTGCAGGGCAGCGAAGCGCGCCAGCGTTTCGAGCAAGAAGCCAAAGTGCTGCGTCAACTGCAGGCCAGCAATGCCGGCCTGTATGTGATCGATGCGCGCGAGCCGGTGCTGGCCAAATACCGCGACGAACTGGAAGTACTCGCCAGCTGCGGCAAGCCGTTGCTGCCGGTGCTCAACTTCGTCGCCAGCCACCAGCACCGCGAGCCGCAATGGCGTGAAGCCCTTGCCCGGCTTGGCCTTCACGCGTTGGTGCGGTTCGACAGCGTGGCCCCGCCCGAGGATGGCGAGCGCCGTTTGTACGAGAGCCTTGCCCTACTGCTGGAGGACGCCCGCCCAGCCCTGCAGCGGCTGATCGACGACCAGCAAGCGCAACGCCTGGCCCGCCGGCACAGTGGCAAGCGGCTGATTGCCGAACTGCTGCTGGACTGCGCCGCCTGCCGGCGCAGCGTCGAAGCCGAACCGGCGGCCGAAGCCCGGGCGATGGAAGCCCTGCGTCAAGACATACGCCAACGTGAGCAGCGTTGCGTTGAAGCCTTGCTCAAGCTGTACGCATTCCGCCGCGAGGATGCCCATGCCAGCGACCTGCCGTTGCTCGATGGCCGCTGGGGCGATGACCTGTTCAACCCCGAAACCCTGAAGTTGCTGGGCGTGCGCCTGGGCAGCGGTGTGGCAGCGGGTGCGGCAGCGGGCGCTGGGGTGGATCTACTGGTCGGCGGCCTTACCTTGGGTGCGGCGGCGTTGGCAGGGGCGATTGCCGGCGGCGCGCTACAGACGGCGCGCAACTATGGTTCGCGGTTGATGGGCAAGCTCAAGGGCAAACGCGAGCTGACCGTGGACGATACCGTGTTGCGCTTGCTGGCTCTGCGTCAGCAGCAGTTGATGATGGCGCTGGAGAGCCGCGGGCATGCGGCACAGGACAGTATTCGTCTGGGTGAGGTGGATGAGAAAGCCTGGCGCGAGGGCAAGTTGCCGGAGGCACTGGTGAAAGCACGAGCGCACCCCCAGTGGTCCACGCTCAATCCTGGGGCGAAGTTGAACCAGGCTGAACGGCAAGAACAGCTTGAGGCGCTGGTTACTCAGATCTGAGTAACCAGGCCCATCTTTCAAAGGAGTGCCAGCGCCTTCTGCTTCAATCCCTCCAGATCAACCACTGGCATTCCAATTTCCTTGGCCATTTCATCCCATTCCCGCATCCGCAGGCTGACCTCGAACAGCGGATCCCGCTCGAACGCATCCGCCTCGGCCTCGCTCATCATGCCGCCCTGATACTCCAGGGTCCGCCTGCTCGCTTCACTCAACCGCTGGTAATACCCCGCTTGACGCAAAGTCAGGTAACGCTTGGCCTCCACGTGATACTGCACCAGCCGCGCCATGCGCTCGCCAAAACCACAACGGCGCAAATATTCGGCGCCGATGCGTTCATGGCTGACCACGCCGTAACCGCCCATGCTGGCGTCACCACCACACAGATGGCCGATGTCGTGGAAGAACGCCGCCAGCACCACTTCATCGTCGAAGCCTTCGGCCATGGCCAGTTGCGCGGCTTGGGACATGTGCTCGAGCTGGGTGATGGCTTCGCCGATGTAGTCGTCGCTGCCATGGCGCGCGTACAGGGCAAAGGTGCTATCGATGATCTGGGCTGGAGTAGGCATCGGTATCTAGTAGTCCTGGCTTGATAGCGGCGGTGACCTCTTCGCGGGCGTGCCCGCAAAGAGGCCGGTACAGGTTACTGCTGGGCCACCTTCTCCGACTTGCCGTCATAGCGCTTGCGCCATTCGGTCAGGATTTCATCCCGGTTTTTCGAAGCCCAGGCAAAGTCGTTCTTGATCAGGCGCTGCTCATAGTCTGCCGGCAACTCGGTCTGCGGCTTGGCAATGCCTGGCGCGGCCAGCACGGCGAAGTTTTCCTTGTACAGCTCCATGGCCGCCGGGCTTGCCGAGAAATCAGCCAGGCGCTTGGCCGCATTCGCCTTGGGCGAGCCCTTGATCACTGCAGTCGCCTCGATCTCCCAACCCAGGCCTTCCTTCGGCAGCACGATGTCCAGGGGGGCGCCCTGGCGCTTGAGCTGCACGGCCGGGTATTCGAACGAAATACCGATCGGGAACTCGCCTGCCGCTGCCAGCTTGCACGGTTTGGAGCCGGAATGAACGTACTGGCCGATGTTCTGGTGCAGCGCGTCCATGTAGGCCCAGCCTTGCGGTTCACCGAAGGTCTGCAACCAGGCACTCACGTCAAGGAAACCGGTGCCGGACGAGGCCGGGTTGGGCATGACGATCTTGCCCTTGTACTCGGGCTTGGTCAGGTCCTGCCAGCTAACCGGTTTGCTCAGGCCCTGCTTCTCGGCCTCGATGGTATTGAAGCAGATGGTCGCAGCCCACACATCCATGCCCACCCAAGCCGGTGGGTTGGCAGCGTCCCGGTAGTTGCCGGAGATCTTGCCCAGGTCTTTCGGTGCATAGGCTTCAAGCATGCCGTTCTGGTCGAGAATCGCCAGGCTGGACGCCGCCAGGCCCCAAACCGCGTCGGCTTGCGGGCGGTCTTTCTCGGCCAGCAGCTTGGCGGTGATGATGCCGGTGGAATCACGCACCCACTTTATCTCGATATCCGGGTTGGCTTTTTCGAAGGCTTGTTTGTAGCTCTTCAATTGCTCGGCTTCCAGCGCGGTGTAGACCGTCAGCTGGGTATTGGCGGCCGAAGCCTGCAGGCTGAACACGGCGCAAACAGCAGCGGCAAGTGCAAGGTGCTTGTACATGGGTAGGTTCCTTACAGGTCAGACGGTCGCGGCGCGTTGGCGCCAGGCTTGGGAGCGGCGCAGCAGGCCGCGTGAGGCTGCGGCCAGCAGCAGCGAAGCGCCGGCACTGGTCAGCAAAATCAGGGTGGACATGGCGGCGGCACCGCCAACGTTGCCGGCGTCGTCCATGTTCAGCACGGCAACGGCAGCCAGAATGGTGTCGGGGCTGTACAGGAAGATCGCCGCCGACACGGTGGTCATCGCCGAGACGAACAGGTAGCGGATGATGTCCAGCAACGCCGGCAGGCAGATTGGCACGGTCACCCGCAGGAAGTGCTTGTACAGCGGCGCCTTCAGCGACAACGCAGCGGCTTCGAACTCGCCGTCGAGCTGACGCAGGGCGGTGGTGGCGGTCATCTGCGCGGTGGTCAGGTAATGGGCGATGGTGCACACCACCAGCAGCCCCATGCCGCCGTACAGCACATGCAGCGGGTTGCCGTTGAGGTTGAAGAAGAAAACGTAGCCCAGGCCCAGCACCAGGCCCGGCACGGCCATGGGGATGAAGCTGAGCAGGCGCAGCGCCTGGTTGAGCAGGCGTTGCCCCTGGGTTTTCTCCATCAGGTAGGCACCGGTGAAGATCACGATGCTGCCGATCAGCGCGGTGCCGATGGCCATGGTCACGCTGTTGCGGTAGGCCAGCCAGCCGCCACCTGCGGTGTCGTCGAACAGGTAATGACGCAGTGACAACGAGAGGTTGTATGGCCAGAAGGTGACCAGCGAGGAATACACCGCCATACCGATCACCAGCAACAATGCCGCGCACACCAGCAGCACGATGGCCAGGAAGCAGGCATCGCGGCCACGCGATGGCTTGGGTACGAACACCTGGGCACGGCCGCTCATGGCCTCGCCCTGGCGCCGGCGCAGCCAGGCGTCGACGGTAAAGCTGAACAGCGCCGGCAACAGCAGCACCATGCCGATCAACGCGCCACGGCCAAACTGTTGCTGGCCGACCACCGCCTTGTAGGCTTCCAGTGCCAGCACCTGATAGTCGCCACCGACCACTACCGGCACACCGAAGTCGGTGATGGTCAGGGTGAATACCAGGCACAACGCCGCGAACACCGCCTGGCGTGTGGCCGGCCAGGTAATGCTGGTGAACGCCCGCCACGAGCCGGCACCCATGCTGGAAGCTGCATCGAACAGGCGAGCATCGGCCAGCGACAGCGCCGACAGCAGGATCATCAGCGCATGCGGGAAGGTGTAGATAGCCTCGCCCAGCACGATGCCCCAGAAACCGTAGATGTTGTCGCTGAGCAACCCGCGCAGCAGCCCCTGGTTGCCGAACAAGTAGACCAGGGCGATGGCCGGCAGCATCGACGGTGCCAACAGCGGCAGTAGCGAAATCCCCCGCCACAGGCCCTTGGCCGGAATCAGCGTGCGTTGCAGGGCATAGGCGAACAGGTAGGCCAGCGGCACCACGATGGCCGCAACCGTCAAGGCCACCGACAGGCTGTTGCCCAGCAACCAGTGGAAGTTGTCGCTGGCGAACAGTTCACGGGCCGCCAGCAATCCGCCGCCTTGGCCCGCTTCACCGCTGAAACCACGCCAGAAGATCGCCAGCAGCGGCATCAGCACGGCCAGCACCAACAGGATCAGCAGCAGGCTCTTGCCGCCGACGACGAACAACCGGTCACCCAGGGCGACGCCAGCACGCGGCGCGGCTTTGGCCTGGCCCAGTGGCAGGGACATTGGCGCGGCCATCTCAGGCAAACACCTGCAGGCTCTGCGGCGGCAGTGCCACCCAGATGTCCTGCGAACCCAGGCGCGGCATGGCTTCGGGGGCCAGTTCAGCCAGCAAGGCATGGCCTGGCAAGGCCTTGAGTTCAAAGCTCATGCGACAGCGGTTACCGAGGAAGGTGATTTCGCGAACCATGGCCGGGAACAGGTTTTCTTCGTGTACCACCGGGTTGACCGTGATCGCCTCTGGGCGGCAGAACAGCCGACCGCTGCTGGCCTGGGCCGAACCCGGCGCCAGGCGCATGTTCATGCCGCCAACCTGGGCATGGCTGTCGCTGCTGCGCTGAAACGGCAGCCAGTTACCTTGGCCGACGAACTCGGCGACGAACGGCGTGGCCGGCTGGTCGTAGATTTCCTGCGGGGTGGCGTACTGCTCGACCTGGCCGTTGTTCATTACCGCAATGCGGTCGGCCATCAACATGGCCTCGTCCTGGTTGTGGGTCACCATCAAGGTGGTGATGCCCAGCTGCCGTTGCAGCTGGCGCAGCTCGGTGCACAGGTGCTCGCGCACCCGCGCATCCAGCGCCGACATCGGCTCGTCGAGCAGCAACAAGGAAGGCGACGGTGCCAACGCGCGGGCCAGGGCCACACGTTGCTGCTGACCACCGGAAAGCTGGCCGGGGTACTTTTTCTCGCTGCCGGCAAGGCCCACCAGCTCGAGCATTTCGGCCACACGCTGACGGGCCTGCTCGCGGCCACTGCCGGTCAGGCCGTAGGCGATGTTGGCTTCGACGGTGAGGTTGGGAAACAGCGCGTAGGACTGGAACAGGATGCCGTAGTCACGGGCCTGGGGCGGCAGCTCGGAAATATCGCGTTCGCCGATGTACAGCGTACCGCGGTCCTGGCGCTCCAGGCCGGCAATGCAACGCAACAGCGTGGTCTTGCCGCAACCGGACGGGCCAAGCAGGCACACCAGCTCGCCGGCGGCGATGTCCAGCGAGACATCGTTCAGCGCCGTGAAGGCACCGAAGCGCTTGTGGATGTTGCGCACGGTCATTTGTGCGCCGGGGGTGGTGTGGTTCATGGCAGGGCCTCATCGAAGAGATGGGGGCCATGCTAGGAAGGCTGTGCGAAGGTTCTGTGGCGTTTGGGCAAAAGTCGATGATAGTGATATAGGCAGATTTTGTAGGAGCGGCCTTGTGTCGCGATGGGCTGCGCAGCAGCCCCGGCAATTCATGCGGCGGAGCTGAAACCCCGGGGCTGCTGCGCAGCCCATCGCGACACAAGGCCACTCCTACAGTGCCTGTGTACTCCTGAATCAGAAGTGTGAGCCAGCCACTTCCTGCGCCACCCCAAGAAAGGCAGCCGGCAAACGGGCCTGGCGACGCTCCTTCAGGCAATACAAATACTCATGCATCACCGGCGCATTCTCCAGCGCCAGCACCCGCAGCTCAGGGTTGTGCGGCACCTCATGGCGGGCAATCACGCTGATGCCGATGTTGCGCAGCACCGCCTCGCGAATCGACTCGCGGCTGCCGATTTCCAGCAAGGCGCCGGCCTTGACTCCGGCCTCCTGCATCATCTGTTCGGTTAGCTTGCGCGTGGTCGAGCCCTTCTCGCGCATCAGCAGGCAATGCCCGGCTACCCCCTCGATGGACACCGACTGGCGATGGGCCAATGGGTGGTTGCGGTGCACCGCCACCACCAGCGGATCAGTCCCCAGTACCCGCCGCACCAACCGCGCATCCTCCACCAGTTGCGAAGACGCGGCGATATCCACCCGGTAGTCTTCGAGCATTTCCAGCACCTGCTGCGAGTTGCCGATCTCCACCGCCACTTCTACCTGAGGCAGCCGTTCGCGGTAGATTTTCACCAGGTCAAGGATGTAGTAAGGCGCCGTGGCTGCGATGCGCAGGCTGCCCTGCGCCTGGCCGCTGTTGCGCAGCTCGAACTCGATGTCGGCCTCCTGCTGCAGCAGTGCCTTGACCATCGGCAACAGGCGCACGCCCTCCTCGCTCAGCACCAGGCGCCGACCGCCACGGTAGAACAGCTCCACGGCGTACTGGCCTTCCAGGTTGCGGATCTGCGTGGTTACCGTGGGCTGGCTGAGCCCAAGCTTCTTCGCCGCCAGGGTGATGCTGCCCAGACGGGCCACCATGTAAAAGGCTTTCAGCTCCGAACTCAGCATGCACGTCCTCTATTTGCGCAACAGGCGCAAGCCGTTGAACACCACCAGCAGGCTCACGCCCATGTCGGCGAACACCGCCATCCACATGGTCGCCATGCCAGCAAAGGTGATGGCCAGGAATATCGCCTTGATGCCCAACGCCAGAACGATGTTCTGCATGAGGATCGCCGCGCTTTGGCGCGACAGCCTGACGAAGGCCGGAATTTTCCGCAAGTCGTCGTCCATCAGCGCTACGTCGGCGGTCTCGATGGCGGTGTCGGTACCGGCGGCGGCCATGGCAAAACCGATCTCGGCGCGGGCCAGAGCTGGCGCGTCGTTGATACCATCACCGACCATGCCCACCCGGTGGCCTTCTGCGTACAAGGCCTCGATGGTTTTCAGCTTGTCGGCTGGCAGCAGGTTACCCTCGGCGCGGTCGATGCCCACCACAGCGGCGATGGCCTGGGCGGTATGCGGATTGTCACCGGTCAGCATGACAGTCTTGATACCCAGTTCATGCAGCTCGGCGATAGCCTGGCGGCTGCTGTCCTTCACGGTGTCGGCAACGGCAAACAGCGCCAATGGCCCGGAACGGTCGAGCAGCAGCACCACGGTCTTGCCCTGACGCTCCAGCGCATCCAGTTTGGCTTCCAGCGCTGGCGAGCACAGGCCCAGCTCTTCGACCAGGCGGTGGTTGCCCAAGTGGTAGACCTCACCGTCGATGGTGCCACGCACACCGCGCCCGGCCAGGGCGGCGAAGTCATCCACTTCACTTAGAGCCAGCCCTTGCGCCTTGCCGAACTGAGCGATAGCGCGGGACACCGGGTGGTCCGAGCGCTCGCCCAGGCTGGCGGCCAGGGCTTGAGCGCGGGCTTCGAACTGCGGCGCCAGCACTTCGGCGTCAGTCTGTACCGGTTTGCCGTGGGTGATGGTGCCGGTCTTGTCCAGGGCCAGGAAGTCCAGGTGGCGGCCGCCCTCCAGATAGACGCCGCCCTTGATCAGGATGCCTTTGCGCGCGGCAGCCGCCAGGCCGCTGACGATGGTCACCGGGGTCGAGATCACCAATGCGCAGGGGCACGCAACCACCAGCAATACCAGAGCACGGTAGACCCAGTCGAACCAGGCACCGGCCATGAACAACGGCGGGATCACCGCCACGGCCAGGGCAATGGCGAACACCACCGGGGTGTAGATGCGCGAAAAACGGTCGACGAAGCGCTGGGTAGGTGCCCGCGCGCCTTGTGCCTCCTCCACGGCCTTGATGATCCGCGCCAGGGTAGACTGCCCGGCAGCAGCGGTAACGCGGAACTCCAATGCTCCCGCCTGGTTGATGGTACCGGCGAACAGTTTGTCGCCCACTGCCTTCTCTACAGGCAGGCTTTCACCGGTGATCGGTGCCTGATCGACGCTGGACTGCCCACTGGTCACTTCACCGTCCAGGCTGATGCGTTCGCCGGGGCGCACCCGCACCAACGCACCGATGGCCACTTCACGCACGTCCAGCTCGCGCCACAGGCCATCGGCCTGCTGCACCGTGGCCATGTCCGGGGCCAACTGCATCAACCCGCCGATGGCATTGCGCGCACGGTCCAGCGAGCGCGCTTCGATCAGCTCGGCGACCGTGAACAGCACCATCACCATGGCTGCTTCCGGCCACTGGCCGATCAGCACCGCACCGGTCACGGCAATGCTCATCAAGGCATTGATGTTGAGGTTGCGGTTTTTCAGGGCGATCCAGCCCTTCTTGTAGGTACCCAGGCCGCAGCCGAGGATCGCCAACAGCGCCAGCCCCGCTACCACCCATTCCGGGGCCAGCGCAGCGAAGTGCACGATTTCGGCGGTAATCGCAGCAATACCCGACAGTGCCAGCGGCCACCAGCGGGTCTTGGCCGGTTGTGCCACGCTGGTGGTGCCGTCGTTCTCGGCAGCAATCGGCTCGGCCTTCATGCCCAGGCTGTCGATGGCCCGCTCGATTTCAGCCGTACCGTTCAAGGTATGGCGCACGCCAAGCACGCGGTTGATCAGGTTGAATTCCAACTGCTCGATTCCGGCCAGCTTGCCCAGTTTGTCCTGGATCAGCGTCTGCTCGGTGGGGCAGTCCATGGCGTCGATGCGAAAACGGCTGAGCTGCGCCTGGGCACTGGCCGTTTCGCTCAGTTGCACCAGCGATGGCGCGGCTTTGGAGCCGCAGCAGCTGTGGCCGTGGGCAGCATGGCCGTGGTCGTCATCGCCATGGGCGTGATCGTGCGAGTGCTTGTGGTCGTGGCTGACAGGCTGGTTCATGGGGTCATCCTTAAAGTGAGCCTGTTGCCAAGTGAACACCCTGTAGCCACTATAGGGTCAAGCCTATTGCTGGAGATTCGTGATGAAAATCGGAGAACTGGCCAAAGCCACCGACTGTGCGGTGGAAACCATTCGCTACTACGAGCGGGAAAACCTGCTGCCGGAGCCTGCGCGCAGTGACGGCAACTACCGGCTGTATACCCAGGCTCACGTCGAGCGGCTGACCTTCATCCGTAACTGCCGCACCCTGGACATGACCCTGGACGAAATTCGCAGCCTGCTACGCCTACGCGACAGCCCGGATGACTCGTGCGGCAGTGTCAACGCGCTGATCGACGAGCATATCGAGCATGTGCAGGCGCGTATCGACGGTTTGGTGGCGTTGCAGGAACAGCTGGTAGAGCTGCGGCGGCGCTGCAATGCGCAAGGGAGTGAGTGTGCGATTTTGCAGCGATTGGAGACGAACGGGGCGGTATCGGTGCCGGATACCGAGCATTCGCATGTGGGGCGCAGCCACGGGCATTGAGATCGCCGGGGGCGCTTTGCGCCCCCCGGCAATCTAGAAAATCACACCGCCATCGGCGCTGTCATCGGCGCATGGTGCTCATAACCTTCCAACCAGAAATCACTCGGTTCGATCTTCTCCAGCCACTCCGGCTCGTACTTACCCGTCTCGGCAAACGCCGGCACGCGGTCGCTGATCACCAGTTTCGGCGCCTCCAGCGGCTCGCGCTTGAGCTGCTCATGCAGCATGTCCAGGTGGTTTTCATACACATGGGCATCACCGATGAAGTAGGTGAACCAGCGCGGGGTGTAACCGGTCAGGCGGCCGAACAGCGACAGCAACGCCGCGCCTTCGGTGAGGTTGAACGGTGTGCCCAGGCCCAGGTCGTTGGAGCGGATGTAGAGGGTCAGGGAAATTTCCTTGGTCTCGACATTTGGGTGGAACTGGTACAGCAGGTGGCACGGCGGCAGGGCCATTTCGTCCAGCTGCGCGCAGTTCCAGCCGTGGAACAGGATGCGGCGGCTGCCCGGGTCGTTGGCGATGGTGTCCAGGCACTGGCGCACCTGGTCGATGGCCTTGTACAGGATGACGAAGGCGACGCCGTCCTCTTCGTCCTGGGCAATACGGCGGAAGCCTGCCTTTTCGGCCATTTCGATGGCGGCCGAGTTGCTCAGCGGGATGCGCTTGTAGCCTGGCCATTGGCGCCATTGCACGCCGTAGATCTCGCCCAGGTCGTCATGGCCCTGGCGGAACGGGTTGGCCAGCCACTGAGCGTTTTCGTTGGCGTTCTGGTCCCAGACCTTGCAGCCCAGCTCGCGGAATTCACCTGCGTTTTTCACGCCCCGCAGAAAACCGACCATTTCGCCGATTGCCGACTTGAACGCCAGTTTGCGCGTGGTGATGGCCGGAAAGCCCTTTTGCAGGTCGAAACGCAGCATGGCGCCCGGCAGTGTGATGGTGCGAATGCCGGTGCGGTTGCCCTGCATCGTGCCGTTTTCGATGACGTCGCGGACCAGGTCCAGATACTGTTTCATGGCTTACCTGTAGCAAAAACGGCAGGGGGATCGCCCCTGCCGTGGGATTAATCAGGCGGGTTTCGCCGTAGGCTTGCGATTATAAGCCCACCAGATCAGGCCAAGGCCAGCCAGGATCATCGGCACGCACAGAATCTGACCCATGGTCAGCCAGCCCCAGGCGATATAGCCCAGCTGGGCATCCGGCACCCGCACGAATTCGACGATGAAGCGGAAGATGCCGTAGAACAGCGCGAACATGCCCGATACCGCCATGGTCGGCCGCGGCTTGCGCGAGAACAGCCAGAGGATGACGAACAGTGCCACGCCCTCCAGGGCGAACTGGTACAGCTGCGACGGGTGGCGTGGCAGCTGGGCTGGGTCGCTGAACGGCGGGAAGATCATCGCCCATGGCACGTCGGTGGGTTTGCCCCACAGCTCGGCGTTGATGAAGTTGCCGATACGCCCGGCACCCAGGCCGATCGGCACCAGCGGGGCAACGAAGTCCATCAGTTCGAAGAACGACTTGTTGTTGCGCTTGCCGAACCACAAGGCCGCCAACATCACGCCGATGAAGCCACCGTGGAACGACATGCCGCCCTTCCACACCTCGAAGATCAGCGTCGGGTTGGCCAGGTAGGCGTGCAGGTCGTAGAACAGCACATAGCCCAGGCGCCCGCCGACAATCACACCCATCGACAGCCAGAACACCAGGTCGGAAAGCTTCTCGCGGCTCCAGGTGGGATCGAAGCGGTTCAGCCGGCGCGAGGCCAGCAGCCAGGCACCGCCGATGCCGATCAGGTACATCAGACCGTACCAATGGATTTTCAGCGGCCCGATGGCCAGGGCCACGGGGTCTATCTGCGGGTAAGGCAGCATGGAACTTCCTCTCGATTCAAATCAAAAAGCTGAGGCCGACACAGAACAGCAGCGCTGCGAACAGGCGTTTCAACAAACGGGGCGACAGCTTGTGCGCCAGACGCGCGCCAAAGCGGGCGAAAAACATGCTGGTCACGGCAATGCCGATCATCGCCGGCAGGTACACGTAGCCCAGGCTATGGGCCGGCAGGTGCTCTTCGTGCCACCCCAGCAGCATGAAGCTCAGGGCACTGGCCAGGGCGATCGGCAGGCCACAGGCCGAGGACGTGGCCACCGCCTGCTGCATCGGCAGGCTGCGCCAGGTCAGGAACGGCACGGTCAGCGAACCACCGCCGATGCCGAAGATGGCCGAAGCCCAGCCGATCATTCCACCGGCCCCAACCAATGCAGGTTTACCGGGGATGCCACGGCTGGCCTTGGGTTTGAGGCCCAGTGCCATCTGCGCGGCGATGACCAGGGCAAACACACCGATGATCTTTTGCAGCAACGGGCCTTGGATCAACGAGGCGGTCTTGGCACCGACGCCGGCCCCCAGCAGGATGCCGAGGGTCATCCAGGCGAAAATCGGCCATTGCACGGCACCCTTTCGGTGGTGCTCGAGCACAGCGTTGATCGAAGTGAATACGATGGTTGCCAGTGACGTGCCGACTGCCAGATGGGTCAACACCGAGGCATCGAAGCCCTGCAAGGTGAAGCTGAACACCAGCACCGGCACGATGATGATGCCACCGCCCACGCCGAACAGCCCGGCCAGCACACCAGCACAGGCGCCCAACAGCAGATAGAGCACGAATTCCATTCGGCGTCCCCGAGAAATCAATCCGGCATGGTAACGGAAGCCGGGCTCGGGGCTCTAGTGAACTCTGTGACAGGATGGATCGGCCATGCTGCTGTGGGTACAGTGGCAGAAAACACAGAGGCCCAACCGATGTGCCTGATCGTATTTGCCTGGCGGCCGGGGCACGCCCTGCCGCTGATCGTGGCGGCCAACCGCGACGAATTCTATGCCCGCCCCACCCAGCCCCTGGCAGCCTGGGACGATGCGCCCGGCGTACACGCCGGGCGAGACCTGGAAGCCGGTGGTACCTGGCTGGGCGTGGGCCCGCAGGGGCGCTTTGCCGCGCTGACCAACATCCGCGACCCGGGCCAGGCGCTGGGGCCACGCTCGCGGGGTGAGCTGGTGGCGGCGTACCTGCAGGGTGAAATGGGTGTCGAGGCTTACCTGGGCCAGGTGGCCAGCCGAAGTGGGCAGTATTCGGGGTTCAACCTGCTGGTGGGTGATGGCCAGCAGCTGGGATATCTGAATGCTCGGGAAGCCACGCCGCGCCTGCTGCATGCCGGGGTGTACGGGTTATCCAATGCCGGGCTGGATACGCCATGGCCGAAGCTGGTGAAGGCACGTAGCGGGCTGGAGGGCCTGCTGGAAGCGCCCGAGCCGCATCGGTTGCTGGCGTTGCTGGCAGATAACGAGCCTGCGGCTGAGGGTGACCTACCCGAGACGGGCGTGGGAGTAGCGACCGAGAAGTTGCTGTCGAGTGTGTTTATTGCCAGCCAGAATTATGGGACGCGGGCAAGTACGGTGCTGATTGTGGATGATCAGGGCAAAAGACGACTGGTTGAGCGCAGCTTCGGGCCTTTTGGTGGGCACTTGGGGGAAGTTGAGCTTACGGTCTGAGGGCCATGGGGCCGCAAGGCGGCCCCCGAATTTCACAGGGTTTTATTGGCCCCAGGCCCAATCATCCGCGCCAACCCAAGGTTCTTCAGTGCCAACTGCAGCGAGCTGTGGATAACCTGCGGGTTGTCATGGCTCAGGGCCTCGGCCAGCAGTTCCGTGGCCTTGCTCATGTTCACCTGACGCAGCATCCACTTCACCTTCGGCAGGTTGGTGGCGTTCATCGACAGGCTGTCGAAGCCCATGGCCATCAACAGTATCGCCGCCGCTGGGTCACCGGCCATCTCACCACAGATGCTCACTGGCTTGCCTTCGCCATGGGCGTCGCGCACAACCGTGTTCAACGCCTGCAGCACCGCCGGGTGCAGGTAGTCGTAAAGGTCGGCGACCCTCGGGTTGTTGCGGTCAACCGCCAGCAGGTACTGGGTCAGGTCGTTGGAACCGACCGACAGGAAGTCCACCTGCCGCGCCAGCTCCTTGGTCTGGTACACCGCTGCCGGGATTTCCACCATCACACCCACCGGCGGCATCGGCACGTCGGTGCCTTCGTCACGCACTTCGCCCCAGGCGCGGTGAATCAGGTGCAGCGCCTCTTCCAGCTCGTGAATGCCGGAAATCATCGGTAGCAGGATGCGCAGGTTGTTCAGGCCCTCGCTGGCCTTGAGCATGGCGCGGGTTTGTACCAGGAAGATTTCCGGGTGGTCGAGGGTGACGCGGATGCCGCGCCAACCCAGGAAGGGGTTTTCTTCCTTGATCGGGAAGTACGACAGCGCCTTGTCACCCCCAATGTCGAGGGTACGCATGGTCACCGGCAGCGGGTGGAAGGCCGCCAGTTGCTCACGGTAAATGGCCAGCTGCTCTTTCTCGCTGGGGAAGCGCTGGTTGATCATGAACGGCACTTCAGTGCGGTACAGGCCGACCCCTTCGGCGCCGCGTTGCTGTGCACGGGCCACGTCGGCGAGCAGGCCAGTGTTGACCCACAGCGGCATGCGATGGCCATCGGGGGTAACGCATGGCAGTTCGCGCAGGGCATCCAGGCCCTGGGCCAGCTGACGCTCTTCCTCGACCACTTCGCTGTACTGCTTGCGCAGCACTTCGCTGGGGTTGGTGAACACCTCGCCCTTGTAACCGTCGACGATCAGTTCAATGCCATCGACTTTGGAGTACGGCAGGTCCACCAGGCCCATGACCGTGGGAATGCCCATGGCGCGAGCGAGGATGGCAACGTGAGAGTTGCCCGAACCCAGCACCGAGACCAGGCCTACCAGCTTGCCTTCCGGCACTTCACCGAGCATGGCCGGCGTCAGCTCTTCACTGACCAGGATGGTGTTGTCGGCATACACCAGCGATTGCGAGCGGGCTTCCTGCAGGTAGGCCAGCAGGCGCCGGCCAAGGTCCTTGACGTCGGAGGCGCGCTCGCGCAGGTAGTCATCGTCCATCAGCTCGAAGCGGTTGACGTGCTCGCCAACCACCTGGCGCAGCGCGCCCTGAGCCCATTGGCCGGTCTTGATGACCTCGGTCACCTCACCGCCCAGGGCTGCGTCTTCAAGCATCATCAGGTACACATCGAACAGCGCGCGCTCTTCCGGGCGCAGCTGGGTGGCCAGCTTGGCCGACAGCTTGCGCATGTCGTCGCGCACGCCTTCAAGGGCGTTCTGGAACAGCTTCAGTTCAGCGTCGATGTCATCGACAGTCTTGTCCGGCACCACTTCCAGGTCGGCCGGCGGCAACATCACCACCGCGCGCCCCACGGCAGCGCCAGGCGAGCCAGGCACACCCACGAAGCGCGCTTCCTGAATACCCTTGCCCTGGCGACCCAGGCCACGGATCGAGCCCGTGGCTTCGGCATGGGCGATTACCCCGGCGAGCTGGGCGCTCATGGTGACCAGGAAGGCTTCCTCGCCCTCGTCGAACTGGCGGCGCTCCTTTTGCTGAATGACCAATACCCCGACCACACGGCGGTGGTGGATGATCGGTGCACCCAGGAAGGAGGCGAATTTCTCTTCGCCGGTTTCGGCAAAGTAGCGATAACGCGGGTGGTCGGCGGCGTTTTCCAGGTTCAGCGGCTCTTCCCGGGTACCCACCAGGCCAACCAGGCCTTCGTTGGGGGCCATGCTGACCTTGCCGATGGAGCGCTTGTTCAGGCCTTCGGTAGCCATCAGCACGAAGCGGTTGGTTTCCGGGTCGAGCAGGTAGACCGAGCAGACTTGGCTGCCCATGGCTTCCTTGACGCGCAAGACAATGATCCCCAACGCCGACTTGAGATCTTTGGCGGAGTTTACTTCCTGGACGATCTTGCGCAGCGTATTGAGCATGGCTCGGGGTCGAACTCCGTCGTCAGTCGCGCGTCAGTAGACGCGGTGCTAGCTCTTTCAGGGCGCGTCGGTACACCTCGCGCTTGAATGTCACAACCTGGCCCAGCGGATACCAATAGCTCACCCAGCGCCAGCCGTCGAATTCCGGCTTGCCGGTCAGGTCCATCCGCACCCGTTGTTCGTTGCTGACCAGGCGCAGCAGGAACCACTTCTGCTTCTGGCCGATGCACAGCGGCTGGCTGTGGGTACGTACCAGTCGCTGCGGTAAACGATAACGCAACCAGCCACGGGTGCAGGCAAGAATTTCCACATCGTCGCGTTCAAGGCCAACTTCTTCGTTCAGCTCGCGGTACAGGGCATCTTCAGGCGTCTCGTCAGGGTTGATACCACCCTGGGGGAACTGCCAGGCATCCTGGTTGATCCGTCGAGCCCATAGCACCTGCCCGGCATCATTCGTAAGAATGATCCCGACATTGGGGCGAAAACCATCCGGGTCGATCACGGCAGCAACCTCGCAAACGCATGTCCCCGCATTGTTCCACAAAGCTTGCGAGCGCAGCAACGCGCCCGCCAAGCTTATGTGCAGCAGCGTGAAAACTCCGTATTCTGCGGGCCTACCCTGTGGCTGATGCGAGTGACCGCGATGCGCCTGGCTTTATTCGACCTGGACAATACCCTCCTCGGTGGCGACAGCGACCATGCCTGGGGTGACTACCTTTGCGAGCGTGGCATCCTCGACCCACTCGCCTACAAGCAACGCAACGATGGTTTCTACCAGGACTACCTCAACGGCACCCTGGACCTGCAGGCCTACCTGGCCTTTTCCATGGAGATCCTGGCGGCAACGCCCGTGGCCCAGCTCGACGAATGGCACCGCGACTTCATGCGCGACTGCATCGAACCGATCATCCTGCCCAAGGCCCTGGCCCTGCTGCAGCAGCACCGCGAGGCGGGCGACCAGTTGGTGATCATTACCGCTACCAACCGCTTCGTCACCGCGCCAATTGCACGGCGTCTTGGCATTCGCGTGCTGCTGGCAACCGAGTGCGAGATGCGCGACGGTCGCTATACCGGGCGTAGTACCGATATACCGTGTTTCCGTGAAGGCAAGGTGACGCGGCTGGACCGCTGGATGCTGGAGAACGGCTTTGATCTCGAGGACAGCTACTTCTATAGCGACTCGATGAATGACCTGCCGCTATTGCAGCGGGTGACGCATGCGGTGGCGGTGGACCCGGACCCGAACTTGCGGGCCGAGGCCGAGAAGCGCGGGTGGCCGGTGGTTTCGCTGAGGGATTGAGATTACAGGGATTCGCGCTCCCCTGTGGGATCGGCCTTGCGTCGCGATGGAGGGCGAAGCCCTCCTCTGGCCTCAAACTGGCTTGGCACCCATCAGCCCGGCAATGGACAGGAAGCACACCCCGCTGAACACCGCCAGCGCCAGGGTAAACCGCAGCCCTACCACTTCGGCCTTGCGCAGCCGGTTCAGCCGTACCAGCAGCCACCACACGGCAAACGCGCCAAAGGTATAGATGACGCTGGACGCCAGCACCCAGGTCTGCCCCAGCGGCCAGCCCACCAGATGCACCAGCCACCAACCGGTAAGCGGCATGCTCACCAGGCACAGGCCCATCACCAGCCAGACAAATACCAACGGCCGGCGCAGCAGCTTTGCATAAGCCTCGGCATCACCCTGACGGCGGGCGCGAACGGTCCAGGCCGCCAAGCCCAAGGCGCCCAAAAGCAGCAGTGCGGTGGCAATGATGTGCAAGGTCTTGAGGGTGGTCAGGTGTTCCATGTCTTCACATCCTTGAGCGATAAGCCAAGCTTAGCCGCTCAGCCCAGGAACAGCTTGTAAGCGGGGTTTTCGGTCTCGTCCCAGTACGGGTAGCCGATCTTGGCCAGCGCCGCCGGTACCAGGTGACGCTCATCCTCCGGCACCTGCAGGCCTGCCACCACACGCCCGTCAGCTGCGCCATGGTTGCGGTAGTGGAACATCGAGATGTTCCAGCGCCCGCCCAACTTGTTGAGGAAGTTGAACAGCGCCCCTGGCCGCTCGGGGAACTCGAAGCGCAGTACCATTTCGTCACTGGCACCGGCCGAATGGCCACCCACCATATGGCGGATATGCAACTTGGCAAGCTCGTTGTCGGTCAGGTCGGTAACTGGGAAGCCCTGCTCGGTCAGTTGCTGCACCAGCGCTGCACGCGGGTCGTTTTCCGGGTGGGTCTGCACGCCCACGAAGATATGCGCTTCGTCCGAGGTGTGCTTGCGGTAGTTGAACTCGGTGATCTGGCGCTTGCCAATGGCCTCGCAGAAGGCCTTGAAGCTGCCCGGTCGCTCGGGAATGGTCACGGCGATGATCGCCTCACGCTTTTCACCCAACTCGGCACGCTCGGCCACATGGCGCAGGCGGTCGAAGTTGACGTTGGCACCAGAGTCGATAGCCACCAGCGTCTGCCCGGTCACGCCATACAGCTCGACGTACTTCTTGATGCCCGCAACGCCCAAGGCGCCGGCAGGTTCGGTGATCGAGCGGGTATCGTCGTAGATATCCTTGATTGCTGCGCAAATCTCGTCTGTGCTGACGGTGACGACTTCGTCCACATGGTGGCGGCAGATATCGAAGGTGTGCTGGCCAATCTGGGCCACCGCCACACCGTCGGCGAACAGCCCGACCTGCGGCAGCACCACGCGCTCACCGGCGGCCATGGCCGCCTGTAGGCAGTTGGAGTCGTCCGGCTCGACGCCGATTACCTTGATTTCCGGGCGCAGGTACTTCACGTAGGCGGCAATACCGGCGATCAGGCCACCGCCACCCACCGGCACGAAGATCGCGCCCAGCTGGCCAGGGTGCTGGCGCAGGATTTCCATGGCCACGGTGCCCTGACCGGCGATGGTGTGCGGGTCGTCGTAAGGGTGAACATAGACAAAGCCCTTTTCGTCGACCAGTTTCAGCGAATAGGCCAGCGCCTCGGGGAACGAGTCGCCATGCAACACCACCTTGCCGCCCCGTGAGCGCACGCCCTCGACCTTGATTTCCGGGGTGGTCTTGGGCATCACGATGGTGGCCTTGATGCCCATTTCGCGCGCAGCCAGGGCCAGGCCCTGGGCGTGGTTGCCGGCCGAGGCGGTGACCACGCCACGGGCCAGTTCCTCTGGGCTCAGCTGGGCCAGCTTGTTGTACGCCCCGCGGATCTTGAACGAGAACACCGGCTGCAGGTCTTCGCGCTTGAGCAAAATCTGGTTGCCCAGCCGCTTGCTCAGTTGCCCGGCGCTCTGCAACGGGGTTTCGACGGCAACGTCATAGACGCGCGAGGTGAGGATCTTCTTGACGTACTGTTCGAGCATCGGGAATGCATCACTGGGCCGCGGGACAAGGGCTGGAAGTCTACCCCAGCGCTACGTCGGGCGACCACAGCAAAGCCGTGCGAGCCGTTATACTAGGCAACTTTGAAACCGCCCTGCCCCTTTCGGAGCCCGCATGACCCAGGACCAACTCAAACAGGCCGTCGCCCAGGCCGCTGTCGACTTCATTCTGCCCAAGCTGGATGAAAAGAGCGTTGTCGGCGTCGGTACCGGTTCGACCGCCAACTTCTTCATCGACGCCCTGGCTCAGCACAAGACCGCCTTCGACGGCGCAGTCGCCAGCTCCGAAGCCACTGCCCAGCGCCTGAAGGGCCATGGCATCCCGGTGTACGAGCTGAACAGCGTCAGCGAGCTTGAGTTCTACGTGGACGGCGCCGACGAAAGCGACGCGCACCTGAACCTGATCAAGGGCGGCGGCGCAGCCCTGACCCGCGAGAAGATCGTCGCGGCCGTAGCCAAGACCTTCATCTGCATCGCCGACGGCAGCAAGCTGGTGCCCGTGCTGGGCGCCTTCCCGCTGCCGGTTGAAGTGATCCCGATGGCCCGCAGCCACGTGGCGCGCCAGCTGGTCAAGCTGGGCGGCGACCCGGTGTACCGCGAAGGCGTGGTCACCGACAACGGCAACGTGATCCTCGACGTGCACAACCTGCAGATCACCAACCCGGTGGAGCTGGAAGCGCAGATCAACGCCATCGTTGGCGTGGTCACCAACGGCCTGTTCGCGGCGCGACCGGCGGACCTGCTGCTGCTCGGTACCTCTGAAGGTGTGAAGAGCCTGAAGGCCGAGTAAGCTTCGGCGAGGGCTTCGCCCTCGTGTCGCGACACAAGGCCGCTCCTACAGGGGTACGCCATCTCCTGTAGGAGCGGCCTTGTGTCGCGATGGGCTGCAAAGCAGCCCCACCTGCTCACTCCGTTACCTGCTTGAACACATAAAACAGGTTCGGCTCACTGACCAGGTAAATGGTCCCCACCTCATCCATCGCAATCCCCTCCGCCTGCGGCACCGTCGCCTGCAACCCCTGCGACCCCTTGCGCAGCGACAAGGTACTCAGCGGCCTGCCTTCTACATCCAGCTCCAGCACCAGCCGCGACTCGTCCGACAGCGCCAGCAAGTGCCCGCTGCGCTCATCGAACTGCAAACTCGACAGGTCCCTTACAAACAGCCGTGAATCGCGCTTGCGGTCCTGTACCACATGCACGGCGTAGGGCTTTTCCGGGTTGTCATGCGGGAAGCCATGCACCTCATAGATCAGCATCGGGTCGCGCTCCTTGGCCACGAACAGCCGCTTGCCCGCCGAATCGTATGCCAGGCCCTCGAATCCCTTGTTGCCGTTCAGGCCAATGCCCAGGCTGAGCTGTTCGGCGTCACCGGCATCGAGGAACATCGTGTCGTCTTCCAGCCTTACGCGAATCAGCCGTTGCTGACGCTCGTCGGTAATCACATAACTGTTTGGCCCAACGTACTCCACAGCCTCCGGGTCGCCGAAGCCGGTCAGCGGCACGCGGCGCAGGATGCGGCCGTCCAGCGACAGCTCGATCAGCTCCGAACGGGCATTGGTGACGGTGAAAAGGGTTTTGCGGTCGGGTCGTAGGTTAGCGCCGAAATGTCATCATCCAGCCCTTCGACCGGCTGCGCCTCCAGCACTACCCGGTAGCGGTCCAGGCCAATGCTCCGCTCGGCAGGGTGCCACCAGGTCTTCAGGTTGAACCAGCCACGCTCGAACAGGCGAAACTCCTGCCCGGCCCAGCCAAGCATGAGCAGGCCAAGGGCAACCAGAACAAGGAACAGGCGAACAAAACGGCGCATAAGAGCAGACTCGACACAGGGGTGGCGAATCTAATCATTAATGGCTGAAACGAAGCTTAATGCCAGCATCAGGCAAATCTGATGATGTTGTCAGTTCTTCTTGAAGCGATAGAACAGCGCCGGCTCGCTGACCATGTACAGGTTGCCCTTATCGTCCATGGCCACCCCTTCAGCCCGCGGGATGGTGTCTTCAAGCCCGTTGAAGCCGCCCAGCAGGGTCATGAAACTGACTTGCTGGCCCTGCTCGTCCAGCTCCAGCAGCATGTTGGAATCGGCCGACAGCACCAGCAAGTGGCCGGTGCGTGGGTCAACGCCCAGGGCAGAGAGGTTGCGCAAGTCGAGCTCTTCGCTGGGCAGCGGCTGCTTCTCACCCTGGAGCGGGCTGCGACCATCGGTGTTCCAGGTGTACAGCTTGGGTGGGCGCTCCTCGCCGATGATCAAGCGCTGACGCAGCGGGTCCCAGGCGATGGCCTCGAAACCCTTGTTGCTTTTCACCGACTGGCCCAGGTCGTGGCTCTGGAAGTCGCCGTGGTTCAGTGCCGTGGTCTGCGCGTCCACCTTGACCACGGTCAGGTCGTGCAGACGCTCGTCGGTAATGGCCAGGTTGCCGTCTTCCAGCACGGCGACACCCTCCGGGTTGCTCCAGCCGTTGAGCGGGATCTTGCGCAGAACATCGCCCTCCAGGCTCAACTCGACCAGGATCGGGTTCTTGCCCATGACCGCGAACAGGGTACGGGTATGCGGGTTGAAGGCCACGTCCGAGGCTTCGTCATCGTCCATGCCCGGTAGCGGTTTGGCGTCGATGTCCACCTGATAGTCCGGCAGCCACACGCTTTCGCTGCGCTCGGCGGTGCTTTCGAAGCTCTCCTTTACCCACAGTGCACCACGGTCATCCCAGTGCATGGCTACCGATACGCCATAACCGATCACCGCCGCCACAGCCAGGCCGAAGGGCCAGCGCAGAAAGAAGCGACGCTTGGGTGTTGCCGGGGCGGAGGGTGATGGCATGCGCGGTTCCTGGGAAATGGGCGTGGGTGCGCGCATTATCCTGATCGGGTGTGAAAAATCGGTAAACAGGTCCGGCCTCTTCGCGGGTAAACCCGCTCCCACAGGTACTGCACAGCTCTCAAGCCTTGTGCAGTACCTGTGGGAGCGGGTTTACCCGCGAAGAAGGCAACACGGTTTCGAGTCAGAACACTCGGCTTTCGAAGCGGCTGACACCCGGCAGCTCCAGCGCCAGCTCGTCACCGACATTGAACGGCCCCACACCCGCCGGGGTACCGGTGAGGATCACATCCCCCGCCTGCAGCGAAAAATGCGCCGCCATGTACTGGATCATCGGCACGATCGGGTTAAGCATCATCGCGCTGTTGCCGTCCTGACGCACTTCGCCGTTGACGGTCAGGCGCACCGGGATGTCGGTGACATCCTCGAAACTGGCGGCCGAGACGAACGGCGGCAGTACGCAGGCCCCGTCAAAGCACTTGGCCAGTTCCCACGGCAGGCCCTTCTCTTTCAGTTTGGCCTGCACGTCGCGCAGGGTCAGGTCCAGCGCCGGGGCGTAGCCGGAAATGGCATCCAGCACCTCTTCCTCGCTCGGGTGGGCCGACAGCGGCTTGCCCAGCAGCACGGCAATTTCGGCCTCGTAGTGCACCGAACCCCGCTCGGCCGGGATCTTGAAGCCGCCTTCGGCCGGCACCACACAGCTGCCTGGCTTGATGAACAGCAGCGGTTCGGTGGGGATCGGGTTGTCCAGTTCCTTGGCATGCTCGGCATAGTTACGGCCGATGCACACCACCTTGCCCAGCGGGAAGTGAATGCGCGTGCCGTCTACGTACTGGTGCTGGTAACTCATGGCCGACTCCTCTACTGCTTTTTATACGGGAGCGAAGATCTTACCCGGATTCATGATGCCGTTAGGGTCGAACACGGCCTTTATTGCCTTCATGCAGGCGATTTCTTCCGGCGAGCGGCTGTAGCCCAGGTAGTCGCGCTTGGTCATACCCACGCCATGCTCGGCGGAGATCGAGCCGTTGTAGCGTTTGACGATATCGAACACCCACTTGTTGACCTTGGTGCACGAGGCGAAGAAGTCGTCTTTGCTCATGTGCTCGGGCTTGAGGATGTTCAGGTGCAGGTTGCCGTCGCCGATATGGCCGTACCACACCACTTCATAATCGGGGTAATGCTCCGCGACGATGGCGTCGATATCGCGCAGGAACGCGGGCACTTTCGACACGGTGACGGAAATGTCGTTCTTGTACGGGGTCCAGTGCGAGATGGTTTCAGACAGGTACTCGCGCAGCTTCCACAGGTTTTTCAGCTGGGTTTCGCTCTGGCTCATCACCCCGTCCAGCACCCAACCCTGCTCGACGCAGTGCTCAAAGGTGGCCAAGGCTTCGTTGGCCACCGCTTCGGTGCTGGCCTCGAACTCCAGCAGTGCGTAGAACGGGCAATCGGTCTCGAACGGCGCCGGCACGTCACCGCGTGCCAGGATCTTGGCCAAGCCCTTGTCTGAGAAGAACTCGAAGGCGGTCAGGTCCAGCTTGCCCTGGAAGGCGTGCAGCACCGGCATGATCGAGTCGAAGTCCGGTGTACCCAGCACCATCGCGGTAAGGTTGCGCGGCGCCCGGTCCAGGCGCATGGTGGCCTCGACCACGAAACCCAACGTGCCTTCGGCACCGATGAACAGCTGGCGCAGGTCGTAGCCGGTGGCGTTCTTGATCAGGTCTTTGTTCAGTTCCAGCAACTCGCCCTTGCCGGTGACCACTTTCAGCCCTGCGACCCAATTGCGGGTCATGCCGTAGCGAATCACCTTGATCCCGCCGGCATTGGTGCCGATGTTGCCGCCAACCTGGCTAGAACCGCTGGAAGCGAAGTCCACCGGGTAATACAGGCCCTGCTCTTCGGCGTAGGCCTGCAATTGCCGGGTGATGACCCCTGGCTGGCAGACCACGGTGCGGTCGAAGGCATTGAAGCCGAGAATCTGGTTCATGTAATCGAAGGAAACGACAACCTCGCCATTGGCCGCCACAGCGCCGGCAGAAAGCCCAGTGCGCCCGCCAGACGGCACCAGCGCCACCTGGTGCGCATTGGCCCAGCGCACAATGGCCTGCACCTGCTCGACCGTCTTGGGAAAGACGATGGCGCTGGGCGCCGGCGGATAATGCTTGGTCCAGTCCTTGCCATAGGCTTCGAGGGAAGCCGCGTCGGTCAGGACCTTGCCAGGGTCGACAAGGGTCATCAGTTCTTCAATAACAGCGGGGTGGGTCATCGCTGGAACTCTCGACTTATTCATAGTCACCCTGAGTACTCTTCACCTGTCGGGATAAGCTCAGATTGTGTCGCGTATGCTAGCATAGCCCTCCCGCTGTTCATGCTAAGGCTGCCCTCGCGCCTGGCATCACCCCTCGCCATTTTTTCTCCGGGATACAGGTTTACGCAGATGAGCAAGACTTCTCTCGACAAGAGCAAGATCCGGTTCCTTCTTCTTGAAGGTGTGCACCAGAACGCAGTCGATACCCTCAAGGCTGCCGGCTACACCAACATCGAATACCTCACTGGTTCGTTGCCGGAAGCCGAGCTGAAGGAAAAGATCGCCGATGCCCACTTTATCGGCATCCGTTCACGCACCCAGCTTACCGAAGAGATCTTCGACTGCGCCAAGAAACTGGTCGCTGTTGGCTGCTTCTGCATCGGCACCAACCAGGTTGACCTGGAAGCTGCCCGCCAGCGCGGTATCGCCGTGTTCAACGCGCCATACTCCAACACCCGTTCGGTCGCCGAGCTGGTACTGGCCGAGGCCATCCTGCTGCTGCGCGGCATCCCAGAGAAAACGCTTCCTGCCACCGTGGTGGCTGGATCAAGAGTGCGGCCAACTCGTTCGAAATCCGTGGCAAGAAACTGGGCATCGTCGGCTACGGCTCGATCGGTACCCAACTGTCGGTCCTGGCCGAAAACCTGGGCATGCAGGTGTACTTCTACGACCCGCTGACCAAACTGCCACTGGGCAACGCCGTGCAGGTCACCAGCCTGAACGAGCTGCTGGGCCTGGCCGACATCGTCTCGCTGCACGTGCCTGAGCTGCCGTCCACCCAGTGGATGATCGGCGAGAAGGAAATCCGCGCGATGAAGAAAGGCGCGATCCTGATCAACGCCGCCCGTGGCACCGTGGTCGAACTGGACCACCTGGCCGCTGCCATCAAGGACAAGCACCTGATCGGCGCCGCCATCGACGTGTTCCCGATCGAGCCGCGCTCCAACGACGAAGAGTTCGAAAGCCCGCTGCGCGGCCTGGACAACGTGATCCTGACCCCGCACATCGGTGGTTCCACCGCCGAAGCCCAGGCCAACATCGGCCTGGAAGTGGCCGAGAAGCTGGTCAAGTACAGCGACAACGGTACTTCGGTATCTTCGGTCAACTTCCCGGAAGTGGCCCTGCCGGCGCACCCAGGCAAGCACCGCCTGCTGCACATTCACGAAAACATTCCCGGCGTACTCAGCGAGATCAACAAGGTCTTCGCCGAGAACGGCATCAACATCTCCGGTCAGTTCCTGCAGACCAACGAGAAAGTCGGTTACGTGGTAATCGACGTTGACGCCGAGTACTCGGACCTTGCGCAAGAAAAACTGCAACAGGTCAAGGGCACCATCCGTTCCCGCGTGCTGTTCTAAGTTTGCTTGCTGCATGAAAAGGGAGGCCCTTGGGCCTCCCTTTTTTATTTCACTTCAACCGTGATCTTCTTCGATTCCACGCTTGGCTTGAACGGCACGTGATACTGGTCCCCCAGGATCAGTTGCAAGGTGTGCTTGCCCGGCGTCAGGGTGATGCTGGTTTCGGTCTGCGCCTTGCCGAAGTGCAGCACCTGCGGGCCCGCCGGCAGTGCGGTGCCAGCCTCCGGCATCAGGCTGGTCGGCAGCGGCATGTCAGCCACTGGCTCTTTGTCCACATCCACCAGCAGGTGGTGGTGCCCGGTGTGCGGGGTCTGATCACCCGCAGGCTTGAGGGCCATACCCTCGATGCCGAACTTGACGGTGAAGGTCTTGTCGACCGTAGCGCCATCGGCGGGGGAAACGATGAAGACCTTGGCATCCTTGGGCGGCTCCTGGCTCTTCAGGGCGTCCGCGGCACTGGCGAACACCGACGCGCCCATCAACAGACCGGCAACGGCAGCACGCGAAATTAGGCTGTTCATTCACTTCTCCTGTGATTCACTTATTGACCGCAGCCTGGGATCCGACGGCGGCGGTAGTTCACATTAGTTGAATTATTCGCCAAGGTGTTCACATTGTCCGACAGAAATATTTCGGTCAGGGTTAAACAATGCCGAGGCTTCAAGGTCATAGGCTGCGTTCGATCACGGCGAGGAAGAAAGCCGTGGCGACAGTATTCAATCTGCTAAAAGAAAAGGGGCATTCATGCGTTCGACCATAGGGGTACTGCTGGCAGTACTGATCAGTCCATTGGCCCAGGCGGAGCTGATCGACGAAATCGCCGACCGGGGCGAACTGCGCATTGCCGTACAGGCTGATAATTCGCCGTACGCATTCAAACAAGACGACCACCTGACGGGTTTCGACATCGAATTTGGCCAGGACCTGGCCAGGGAGCTGGACTTGCGCGCCGAGTTCGTCGAAGCCCCTGCAACAGAAGTGCTGACAGGTGTCGAGAGCGGCAAGTACGACATCGCGCTCACGCCATCGACCGATGCGCTCAAGGGCGACGACGGCCCGCTCGATGTAAGCCTTCCCATTGGCGAAAAAAAGCTGGTGATCCCGTTCCAGAAGGACAACCCGGCGTTCGAAAGCGCGGTGAACAATGCGTTGCAGCGCTTGAAAGAAAGCGGACGCACTGCCGAGCTGGAGCAGAAGTGGTTCAAGGGCGTGCAGGAGACTGCGGCCGGGCAGTAAGATTTATTGCTGCCTGTACCGGCCTCTTCGTGGGTGAACACGCGAGGAGGCCGGTACAGGCTTACAGTGACAGTTCAGCCAGCGCCTGCGCCGCCTGCTCCAGCTCCAATTCGCTGAACACCTGCACCCCAGCCCGCCGCAACAGCGCCGTGGTCACCCCTTCCCCCGCTACCTTCACACCGCTGAACGTGCCGTCATAGGTCAACCGGTTACCACACGAAGGGCTACCCGCCTTCAACACCGCCACGCGGATGCCATGCCGCTGCGCCAGTTCCAGCGCCAGCTGCGCCCCAGCCAGAAACTCGGCACTGACATCGCTGCCCGTCACTGTGAGCACCTGCGCGCCGCCATCGAGCACCGCCCCGCCCTGCCCGCCTGGTATCTCCGCTGGCGGGCGCGGGGTCGGCAAGCCACCGGCTACCTCCGGGCACAAAGCCACAACGCGCCCTTCGGCCTGCCACTGCTGCAACAGGCCCGGGTGCCCACTGGCCCGGCCGTCATAGCGCACCGGCTGCCCCAACAGGCAGGCGCTGACCAGCACCTTGGCCACATCAGAACGGGTCATTGCCACGCCGCCTGAACCAGCCGGTCAACGACAACCGCTCACGCCTGGCCGGCAACACCTCGTGGGGCACTTCGCCGGACAGGAATATCACCAGGCAACCCGCCACTGGCTCCACATCGTGCTCGACACCCTCAGCCAGGAACATGCGCAACTGGCCGCCGTCCTCCGACTGCCACCCCTCGTTCAGGTACAGCACCGCCGAGACCATGCGCCGGTCATCGTCGCGAAAACGGTCCAGGTGCCGGCGATAGAACGCCCCCGGTGGGTACAAGGCAAAATGGCATTCGAAGTCTTCCAGGCCCAGGAACAGGCCCTGGTTGATCGCCAGCCGCAGTTGGTCCATGGCCGCCAGGTACTGGTCGCAGGCCTCGGCCTGCCCCGGGTCGATCCACTGGATCTGGTCGCCGCGTATGGCTTCGCGCACCTCCTGGGTAGCACCACGCCCAACCCCCGCAGGGTTGAGTTCGCCTTCGGCATCACGGCGTCGGCACTCGGCCGCCAGCGCGCGCACCAGTTCGGCAGGCAGAAAGAGCGCCTGCTGGGACCAGCCTTGGGTGGCCAGATCGTCGACGACGGCCGTAACCATCGGGTGTTCAGGGGAGATGTGCATGGCGCGCATCATATCCATTCGCCCTGTCGCCGCACAGCGCCACTTGGCCGAGAAACACGCGCATATCTCGACAAACCAGCGCTGGGCCAAGGACAATAGCCACCTGCCGACAGGAGTCCTGAATGCGCCGTCTGTTTTCCCTGATTCTGCTGATGATCTGCACCACGCCTGTCTGGGCAGACAACCTGGATCAACTGTACAAGGCCGCCGGCTGGCCCGACCAGCGCGCCCACTTCAACGATGCCCTGACCGCCGCCCAGGCGCGCTATCGCAACAGTTTGCCACCCGCCGTGTACCAGGCGCTGGTC
Organism: Pseudomonas putida; assembly: GCA_041071465.1. Lineage (NCBI taxonomy): Bacteria > Pseudomonadati > Pseudomonadota > Gammaproteobacteria > Pseudomonadales > Pseudomonadaceae > Pseudomonas > Pseudomonas putida. The sequence goes on from CP163498.1 coordinate 1,898,184, forward strand.
AACAACAGCAACCAGCGCTTCCAGGCCCAGGCGGTAGACCGTCGTGCCCAGGCGCAGTTGCGCGCCACCCTGGCCAACCCCTCGCCGGCCCTGGCTTTCTTCCAGTCGCCGCTGGGGCGCAAGGTGGTGGCAGCGGAACTCAAGGCCACTCGCAAGGACGAACTGGCCAAGAATGCCAAGGGCCTGCCGAAGATCCAGGCCAGCGACGACCGCCTGCTGGTCATCGGCCACCTGGCCCAGGCCCTGCCAGCGCGTGAAGCCGGCGCCGAAGTCAGCCTGGCCATCGCCGGCGTGGCAGCCGACAGCCTCAGTTCGATGATCCCCGGCCTGTTCGGTGGCGGCCAGGCCCAGGGCCTGCTCGACGGCCAGCGCCAGCGCCTGATGAACCAGATCGGCGAAGACCTCAACAACACCTTGTTGTACGTCTACCGCGACCTGTCCGACGCCGAGCTGGAAGAATTCGCCACCTTCGCCGAGTCCCCTGACGGCAAGGCCTACTACCAGGCGGCCCTGGCCGCTGTCCGCGCGGGCCTGGCGGTTGGCCAGAGTACCAACGAGCTGAAGTGATCAGCCCAGGCGCTGGTCGATGAAGTCGAAGTAGCGCTGGCGAATGCCCGGCAGCTCGTTGGCCAAGTGGTGACGGGCCTCGGGCAGCATCAGAATTTGCGGCTCGGCAAACTTGGCCTTGAGCACTTCAAGGTTGTAGGGCCAATCCACCGTGCCATCGGCCTCCCCCTGCACGATCAACGGCCGCCGCGAACTGCGTGGCGCGGCCTCTATGCGTTTGACCCATGCGATCAGTGCCCCCACCCAGGCGGTTGGCAGGCGGCGCGGTTGCAGCGGGTCGGCCTCCAGAAACGGCAGGAAGGCCGGGTCGTTGGTGTTCTCGCTGAAGCGGCGCTCGATGCCGCTCACAAAGTGACGCAACACCCGATAACTCAATTTCGACCAGCGCCAGGAACAGGGCCGTACCAACGGTGCCAAGAGGATGACCTGGCCATCGATGGGGCTGCGCGCGCCTTGGTGCAGCAGGTGGTCCACGGCAATGGCGCCACCGGTGCTCTGCCCGCACAGGTGCCACGGGCGCGGCAGTTGCAGCGCCCGTGCCTGTTCGAACAACACCTCCAGCACCTGCTGGTAAACCGCAAAATCACTGATGCTGGCCCGCTCGCCACTGGACAGGCCATGACCGGGCAGGTCACAGCTGATCACAGCGAAACCCTGTTTGAGTGCCCATTCGATCACATGCCGGTAGAGGCCCATATGGTCGTAATAACCGTGCAACAGGAACAGCGTTGCGATGGGCTGCTCGGGTAACCAGGCCTGCCCGACCAGGTCGAACCCCGCCGCCTGGAAGCCGCCCAGCCAGCTGTGTGCCGACAGGTCCAGGCCGTAGAAGCGCTGGTATCCCTGGGCCTCGGCCGTTAACGGCTGGCAAGCGGTCAACGGTGCCAGGCAGGTGCGCAGGTGGTCGGGTTGAAAAGCAGCGGGCATCGGGTACATCCACATTGACGCAAGTATTGATCCGGAATCTTCAGCTCTGGCCGGCGTCATGGCAAGCTTGCTCACCTCGAACAACCAGCACCGATCTGGTTGTCGGATTACTGCCTTGCTCAAATCTGGAAATTTGCGCGATCACTGTGGGAGCGGGCTTGCCCGCGAACACGGGCATAGCCCGTGCCATCCACCGCGTAGTCTGCTTCGCGGGCAAGCCCGCTCCCACAAAGGTCCACCGACGCTTCATGAGTAGCCGAATCATCAAACCGTTGTGCACGGTGCTTGCCCTAGTGGTCGGCGTTGCCATCCTCTGGCAGGCCTACACCACCTTCCAGGCCCGCTACCTGCGCCCGTTCGACAACCAGACCACCCTGTTCGACGGCAGCCAACTGCACCTGCCCCCAGAACTGGCCGGCCCAGGCCCGATCCGCGTGGTGCACTTCTGGGACCCCGCCTGCCCGTGCAACGTCGGCAACCAGCAGCACCTGGGCGACCTGGTCAGCCAGTTCGCCGGCCAGGGCGTCACCTTCCATGTGCTGCAAAAGCCCGGCAGCCACGGCCAGTTGCCCGCCAACCTCTCCGCCCTCAAGCCGCTCGCCAGCCTGCCCGGCAGCGAACACCTGCCCGCCTCCCCGGCCGTGGCTATCTGGGACCGGCAAGGGCGCCTGGCCTACTTCGGCCCCTACAGCGAAGGTGCGGTGTGCAATGCCAGCAACAGCTTCATCGAGCCCATCCTCAAGGCCTTGCTCGATGGCCGCCAGGTCAGCGCCTCCAATACCCTGGCAGTGGGTTGCTACTGCCCTTGGGCGGGCTGACGTACCCGCGCCGGGTTACCCACCACCGTCGCACCCGCCGGCACATCCCGGGTCACCACACTCCCAGCACCCACCACGGCATTGTCGCCAATGGTCACCCCCGGCAGGATGATCGCCGCGCCGCCGATCCACACGTTGTTGCCGATGGTCACCGGTCGCCCGCTCTCCAACCCGCTGCGCCGCAAGTCAGGGTCGAGAGGATGGTCGGCGGTGTAGATCTGCACGTTAGGGCCGATCTGGCAGTCGTCGCCGATGCGCACCGGTACCACGTCGAGGATCACGCAGTTGAAGTTCATGAAGGTATTGCGGCCAACACTGATGTTGTAGCCATAGTCGCAATAGAACGGCGGGCGGATCACCGCGCCTTCACCCACCTGGCCAAAGTGCTCCAGCAGCAGCCCGTGGCGCGCATCGTTGAGCAGTTCGACACTGTTGTTGTAACGGTGCATCCAGTGCTTGTTGGCGATCTGCTCGGCCTGCAGCTCGGGGCAGCCGGCGTGGTAGAGCTGGCCTGTAAGCATCTTCTGTTTTTCGCTGAGTGACATGGAATCTCCTTCCCGGGGGCTATGCTCTGTTCGCGAATCCGCCGATGATCGGACCACATTTTCCGCTTGAACGCACAAGGAGCTTGCATGAAGCGCAGCCTGACCCTGCTGGCCATGGTGGTTGCCGTGGCCGCCGGCGCCGGTTACTGGTACGTACAGGGCAAGCTACCGCAACGCGAAGGCGAGGTAGCCATTGCCGGCCTGCAAGCACCGGTCAGCGTGCGCTACGATGCCCGCGGCGTGCCGCACCTGCAGGCCCAGAGCGAGCCGGACCTGTACCGTGCGCTGGGCTACGTGCATGCCCAGGACCGGCTGTTCCAGATGGAAATCCTGCGTCGCCTGGCCCGTGGCGAGCTGGCCGAGGTGCTGGGCGACAAGCTGCTGCCCACCGATACCCTGTTCCGCAGCCTGCGCATTCGCGAACAGGCCGCCCTGATGGCCAAGCAACAGGACCCGCAGTCGCCGGCATGGCAAGCCCTGCAAGCGTACCTCGACGGGGTCAACAACTGGCAAGCCAGTCACCCCAAGCCCATGGAATTCGACCTGCTCGGTATCACCCGCGCCCGTTCACCGCCGAAGACACCCTGAGCGTCGCCGGCTACCTGGCCTACAGTTTTGCTGCCGCGTTCCGCACCGAGCCTGCGCTGACCTACATCCGCGACCAGCTGGGCCCTGAATACCTGAAAATATTCGACCTAGGCTGGCAACCCGAGGGCGCTCTGGGCACGCCGCTGGCCGCCGCCGACTGGCACGGCCTTGAAGCCCTCGCCCGCCTCAGTCATGAGGCACTGGGCGACGCCGGTATCCCGCAGTTCGAAGGCAGCAACGCCTGGGCGGTAGCGGGTAACCGCACCCGCAGTGGCAAGACGTTGCTGGCCGGCGACCCGCACATCAGCTTCGCGGTACCAGCCGTGTGGTACGAGGCCGAGCTGTCAGCGCCCGGCTTCAACCTGTATGGCTACTTCCAGGCGCTCAACCCGTTTGCGCTGCTCGGTCATAACCGTGACTTCGGCTGGAGCCTGACCATGTTCCAGAACGATGACGTCGACCTGATCGCCGAGCGCACCAACCCGGCCGACGCCAACCAAGTAATGATCGATGGCCGATGGCAGACGCTCGAAAAGACCGAGCAGCAAATCGCCGTCAAAGGCGAAGCGCCGGTCACAATCAACTTGCGCCGCTCGCCCCATGGCCCGATCGTCAACGACGTACTGGGCAGCACTACCGGCCCCACGCCCATCGCCATGTGGTGGGCATTTCTGGAAACCGAAAACCCGATCCTCGACGGCTTCTATCAGCTCAACCGCGCCGACACCCTGGGCAAGATGCGCGAGGCCGCCGCCAAGGTCCACGCCCCTGGGCTTAACTTTGTCTGGGCCAATGCCCGTGGCGATATCGGCTGGTGGGCGGCGGCAAAGCTACCGATCCGTCCCGACGGCGTCGACCCCGCGTTCATCCTCGACGGCGCCAGCGTGCAGGCGGACAAGCTTGGTTTCTACCCCTTCAGCGTCAACCCGCAACAGGAGAACCCAGCGCGCGGCTACATCGTTTCGGCCAACTACCAGCCGCCAGCGGCGGTGCCGATACCGGGTTACTACAACTTGCCCGACCGTGGCCGCCAGCTCGATCGGCACCTGGCCAACCCCGAGGTGAAATGGGACACCCAGAACAGCCAGGCACTGCAGTTGGACACTGCCAGCGACTACGGCCCGCGCACCCTTGCCCCGTTGCTGGCAACCCTGCGCGCAGTGGCCGAAGGTGACGAACAGAAGGAGCTGGTTGAGCAACTGGCGGCCTGGGCGGGCGACTACCCGCTGGACTCGACCAGCGCCACGCTGTTCAACCAGTTCCTCTACGAACTGGCCTTCGCAGCCCTGCATGACGAGCTGGGCGACACCTGGTTCCCGGTGCTGATAAGCACCCGCGCCATTGACGCCGCCCTGCCACGCCTGGCAGTGGATGCAGACTCACCCTGGTGGAACACCCGTGGTGGCAACCTGCGTACCGACCGTACAGCCGTTGTGCGCACGGCTTGGCAGAACAGCTTGAAACACCTGCGTGACACCCTGGGCAGCGACCCGGCCAGCTGGCAGTGGGGCAAGGCCCATACCCTGACCCACAACCATCCGCTTGGGGTGAAAAAGCCGCTGAACCTGTTGTTCAACGTCGGCCCCTTCGCTGCACCCGGCACCCATGAAGTGCCGAACAACCTCTCGGCGAAGATCGGCCCGGCGCCATGGCCGGTTAACTATGGGCCATCGACACGGCGGCTGGTCGACTTTGCCGATGCCGGACAGGCGCTGACCAGCAACCCGGTAGGGCAGAGCGGCGTGCCGTTCGACCGGCATTATGCGGACCAGGCCGAGGGGTATGTGCAGGGGCAGTATCAGCGTGCACAGATGGGGGTGATTCCGGCGCAAAGTACCTTGCGATTAGTACCAGGCGAATGACCGAGAAGGGCTGCACAGCAGCCCCAATCACACCGTCAACCCTGCCACTTGCCCCCTTCGACGATCACGCTTTCCGGCTTGGTGTCATCGCTCAGTTCCTTGCGCACATACTGGTCATACAGCTTCAGCAAGAACTTCTCTTCCCCCAGTTTGGCCAACTCGGCATTCACCCAGTCTCGCAGCTCGGTGTTGCCCTTCTTCACCGCCGGCGCAATCGGCGCTTCGTCACCCAGCAGCTCAGGCAGCACGCGGTAACCCGGGTTCTGCTTGGCCCAGCTGAACAGGATCAGGTTGTCCTGGGCATAGGCATCGCCACGGCCGGTGGCCAGGGCTTGCAGCGATTCGCTGTTCTTCTCGAACTTGAGCAGCTTCCAGTCGGGATGATTTTTGGTCAGCCAGATATCGGCCGTGGTGCCGGTGGTCACGATGATGGTCTTGTCGGCCAGGTCGTCGAGCTTCTGCACCGGGCTGCCATCCGCCACGATGGCCTGCACGGCAACGCGCAGGTTGGGGTTGGTGAAGTCCACCGCTTCCTTGCGCTCCGGGGTCACGGTCATGTTGGCGAGGATCAGGTCGACCTTGTCGCTCTGCAGGAACGGAATACGGCTGGCCGGTTCCACGGCAACGAACTCGACCTTGTTTTCATCGCCCAGCAGGTCCTTGGCCAGGCGCCGGCCAATGTCGGTGTCAAAGCCCACATAGCGGCCTTTCTCATCGACGAAGCCGAACGGCGGCTTGTCGGTGAACACGCCGACAATCAGCTTGTCGCGGGCCTTGATGGTTTCCAGGTAGCTGGTGGCTGGCGATGCCGCCGCCGGCTTGGGCGGTTCGTCGGCCTTGTTGCAGCCGGCCAGCAAGGCCAGGCCGAACAACGGTGCCAGCAGTTTGGTGAGGTTGGCAGTTTTCATGACAGTTCCTTGTGCAATGTCTTTGGCAGGCTTTCTACGAAGGAGAATTTCTCCAGGAACTGCTGCGCGCGTGCGGTCCGCGGTCGGGTGAAGAAGCTCTCGGGGTCACCCTGTTCAAGGACCCTGCCGGCCTCCATGAACACGATGCGGTCGGCCACCGCGCGAGCGAAGGCCATTTCGTGGGTAACGATGAGCAAGGTCATGCCGTCGCGGGCCAGGCCCTGAATTACCTGCAGCACCTCCTTGACCATTTCTGGGTCGAGGGCAGCGGTAACTTCGTCGAACAGCATCACCTCGGGGTTCATGCACAACGCGCGCACGATGGCGATGCGCTGTTGCTGGCCCCCGGACAATTGCCGGGGGAACGCGTCGCGCTTGTCCAGCAGGCCGACCCGCGCCAGCAGCGCCTCGGCCTGGGCCTGGGCTTCGGCCCGCTCGCGCTTTTGCACTTTCAGCGGGCCCAGCAGCAGGTTGTCGATCACGCTCATATGGCCGAACAGGTGGTAGCTCTGGAACACCATGCCGACCCGCTGGCGGATGGCGCGCCAGTCGGTGTGCGGGGCGAGCAATTCTTGCCCGGCCAGGCGCAGGTGCCCGCTGTGGGCCTGCTCAAGGCCGTTGAGGCAGCGCAGCAGCGTGCTTTTGCCACAGCCACTGGGGCCGAGGATGACCACCACTTCACCGGCCGCCACCTGCAGGTCGACGTCCTTGAGCACCTGGTGCTCGCCAAAAACTTGTTGAAACCCTGGAATTCGATCAGTGCGCTCATGAGTGTGCCCAGCGGCGTTCCAGCACGCGCGAAGCGGCGGACAGCGGATAACAAACGATGAAGAAGAACAGGAACAAGGCGCCATAGATCAGCACCGATTCGTAGGTGCGTTCGATGATCTGCTGACCGGCCTTGATCACCTCGACCACGCCGATCAGCACCGCCAGCGAGCTGGTCTTGATGATCCGCGTGTAGATGTTGATGGTGGGCGGGGTCATGCGCTTGAGCGCCTGCGGCAGCAGCACGTAGCCATACAGCTGCCACCCCGCCAGGCCGATCGACAGCCCGGCTTCGCGCTGGCCGCGCGGCACCGAACGCAGCGCACCGCGTACCACCTCGCCCACCTCGCTCGCGCCCCACAGGGCCAGTACCAGCACCGCGCACCAGAAGCTGGGGATGCTCAGGGCAAAGAAGATCGGCAGGCCGAAGAACACCAGGTACAACCAGACCAGCACCGGGATGGCGCGAAACAACTCAAGGTACACCTGCAAGGCGATGTTCAGGGCACGGTTGCCCAGGGTTGCCAGCACGCCGTACAGCACGCCACCCAGCGTTGCGAAGAGGATGCCCAGTGCCGAGATGGCCAGGGTCTGCGCGGCGCCGCCGGCCAGCTGCGGCAGCGCCTGCAGCAACAGGTCAAACGCCGAACTGGCCATGTTGCAGCCTCCTTTCCACGTAGCGCAGCAGCAACGACAGCGGCAGGAACAGCAATACACAGAGCAGGGTCAGCACGGTGAGCATTTCGTAGGTCTTGTAGTACAGCGCGATGTAGTTTTTGGTGGTGTAGAGGATTTCCGGCACGGCCACCGCCGACACCACGGTGGTTTCCTTGAGCAGGAAGATGAAGTTGGCGAACAGTGCCGGCAGGCTGAGGATACCGGCCTGGGGCAGCACCACATGGCGCAGCAGTTGGCCCTCGGACAAGCCGATGGAGCGCCCAGACTCCAGCTGCGCACGCGGCACCGCTTCGATGCCGGCCCGTAACACCTCGGTGAGGTAGGCACCGCCCATGAAGGTCATGGTGATGATCGCCGCGGAAAAACCGGAAATCTTCAGGCCCAGGCTTGGCAAGGCGAAGTAGACGAAGAACAGTTGGATCAGCAGCGGCGTGTTGCGCGCCAGCTCCACGTAGGCTTTGACCAGGCGCCACAGGTAGGGCGTGCGCAGGACAAGGAGCGTGGCGTTGACCAGGGCGACCAAGAGCGAGGTGGCGATGGCGATCATGCCGACCTGCAAAGTCACGCCCACGGCCTTGAGAAAAGCGGGTAGCGTGCTGAGGATGAATGCGATGTCGAGGGTCATGGGTAGAGCAAGTCTGCAGGGTGCGCGGGGGCACAATGAATAGACTCTAATGATCTAAAAATTTTTTAATAAATACCTTTATTGCATATGCATAGTACAGGCATAGACGCCCTTTGTAGGAGCGGCCTTGTGTCGCGAAAGCGCCGCAAAGCGGCCCCGGCAATAGCAGGTGAATTGCAAAAATCCTGGGGGCGCTCCGCCCCCCTTTCGCGACACAAGGCCGCTCCTACAGGGGATCGCTTCTCCCCAAAATGCATGTCAAAGAAATAAAAACGCCGACTCATATGAGTCGGCGTCAGGTCATGCAAGGGAATGCAACTGCATCAGAACGCTGGCAGCACCGCACCCTGGTACTTCTTGGCGATGAATGCCTTCACTTCCGGGCTGGTCAGGGCCTTGGCCAGTTTCTGGATGGCTTCGCTGTCCTTGTTGTCCGGGCGGGCAACCAGGAAGTTCACGTATGGCGAATCGGCACCTTCGATCACCAGCGCATCCTTGGCCGGGTTCAGGCCGGCTTCCAGGGCGTAGTTGGTGTTGATCATGTCCAGGTCAACCTGGTCCAGCACGCGCGGCAGCATGGCCGACTCAAGCTCGCGGAACTTCAGCTTCTTCGGGTTCTCGGCAATGTCCTTGGGGGTGGCCAGGGCATTTTTCGGGTCTTTCAGGGTGATCAGGCCAGCCTTCTGCAGCAGGATCAGGGCGCGGCCGCTGTTGCTGCCTTCGTTAGGGATGGCAACAGTGGCGCCTTCCTTCAGCTCGGACAGGTTCTTGATCTTCTTGGAGTAGCCACCGAAGGGTTCGACGTGCACGCCGACCACGGTTTCCAGGTGGGTGCCTTTACCTTCGTTGAAGCTTTTCAGGTACGGCAGGGTCTGGAAGTAGTTGGCGTCCAGGCGCTTCTGGTCCACTTGTACGTTTGGCTGCACGTAATCGGTGAAGACCTTGATCTGCAGGTCCACACCTTCTTTTGCCAGGGTCGGCTTGATCAGCTCAAGGATTTCGGCGTGCGGAACCGGGGTAGCGGCAACCACCAGTTTCTCGGCAGCGGCGGCCAGGCCGGAGAACGACAGGGCAGCAGCCAGGGCAGTGGTCAGCAGGGTCTTCTTCATGGTGGTCCTTGTTCTGAATCTGGGCCATCGACGATGGCGAATCGGGTGCCCAACCGGTTCACCAGTGGGCGTGAGGCGGACAATACCTAGATTTTTTATTCCGTAACAATATCTTTTACTTAGCTGCTTATTCCAAAAACAAACTGCCACCAGCCACTTTGCTTATGAGCGATGTCTAGCGCGCGGGATTGGCCAGGTCGAGGTCCTCCGGCAGGATCTCTGCGCCGTCATTCACCAGCAAGGCAAAGTGGATCACGTTCTCCAGCTCGCGGGTGTTGCCGGGCCAGAAATGCGCTTCCAGCACCTGCTGCGCCGCCTCGCTCACCAACGGCACGGGCCGCTGCAGGCGCACGCTGTAAATGCCCACGAAGTACTCGGCCAGCGGCAGGATGTCGCCCGGCCGTTCACGCAGCGGCGGCAGTTCCAGCGCCCCCTCGCGCAGGTACTGGTACAGGCGCTCGTTGAAGCGCCCCGCACGCACCACGCGCGCCAGGTCGATGCTGGTAGCGGCGACCAGGCGTACATCCACTGGCTGTGGCTGCTGCGCGCCAACCCGGGTGACCTCACGGTTTTCCAGGGCCGCCAGCAACTTGCCCTGGATGGCCAGCGGCAAGTCGGCAATCTCGTCCAGGTACAGCGTGCCGCCATTGGCCGAGCCAAACCAGCCGGCGCGGCTGCTGGCCGTGCCGCCATGACTGCCGGCGCTATAGCCGAACAATTCGGCATCGGCGTAGGTGGGGCTGATGGCCGCGCAGTTGACCGACACGAACAGCCCGCCACGGTCGCTGGCACGGTGGATCTGCCGGGCCAGCAGCTCCTTGCCGGTGCCGGTTTCGCCACGGATCAGCACCGGCACAGGTTGTGGCGCCAGGCGCTCAAGGTCCTCGCGCAGCTGCTGCGAGCGCGGGTCGATGAACACCAGCGCCTTGGCACGAATGCTCAGCGGGCTCTTGTCCAGCTCGGGGAAGGTCAGCAGCGGCTGGCCAAACGGGTTTTGAAAAGTCATGACGAACTCCCGCCCCTGGCCTGCAATGGCCGGGCGTCAGGCAAACGGTAAACAGTAAGGGTGATCAGGCGCGGCGCAGTGCGCGCTGCTCTACCCGGCTCTGCAAGCGATACAAGTAGGCGAAGCCTTGTTCCCAGCGCTCATGGCCGGACTTGACGTTGATGTGCCCGGCATTGCTCAGCAACCCCGCTTCGGCGCCCCATGCCTGGGCCAGGTACAGCGCCCGCGGTACGTTCACGGCCGGGTCGTTGTCCGAGCTGACGACCTGGCTGGGGAACGGCAATGCATCGGTCGGGATCGGCGCAAAGTTGCGCAGGGCTGGCGCGCAGGTGGGCCGCTCGACGTCTGCCGGCGCCACCAACAGTGCACCACGCACCCGCCGCAGCAAGGCCGGCCTGGCTTGCGCAGCCCAATGGGCGACAGTGATGCAGCCCAGGCTGTGGGCGATCAGGATCACCGGTGAGCGCTCGGCGGCAATTGCCTGCTCCAGCGCCTGCACCCAATCCTGCCGCTGCGGGGTGAGCCAGTCGTGTTGCTCCACCCGGGCACTGTTAGGCAGGGTGCGCTGCCAGTGACTTTGCCAATGGTTGTCTGGCGATCCTTGCCAGCCCGGCACAATCAGGTAACGAATCGACTCATTGCGCATGGGGACGCCTCCAGTAAGTTTGCGTGCTTGGAGACAAGTATAGGGAGGGAGTTATATTCGTAAAGGAATAAGAAGCTATTTATTAATAACCAAAAACCAATTCCTGCGACAGGGCCCTCACAGGCAAAAAAAAGGGCCAACCCCTGCCAAGAGATGTGGCCCATAAGCACTTGCCTGAAGAGGTGTGCCGGGTATCAACGTGCGGTAATCACCGCCAGCTTGCTGATCCCCGCGCGTTCGATGGCCGCCATGGCCCGTGCCACTTCGCCGTAGTTCACGCCGTCATCGGCCTGCAGCTGCACGCGCACGTCCGCGTCCTTGTCCTTGGCGGCCTTGAGATTGGTTTCCAGCAGATCGGGCTGGATCTGGTCCTTGTTGATGAACAGCTTGCCCTCGCCATCGATGCTGACCACCAGCGGGTCCTTCTGCTCCACCGGGGCCACGGCCTCGGTCTTGGGCAGGTTGATGGGAATGGCGTTGGTCAGCAGCGGCGCGGTGACGATGAACACCACCAGCAGCACCAGCATGACGTCCACCAGGGGCGTGACGTTGATTTCACTGAGGACTTCGTCGCTGTCCTGGGTCGAAAAGGCCATATCAGGACGCCTCCTTCACTGGCTGGGTGAAACCGGCCTGGGCTTTTTGCACAGCAGGGTGCACCAGCACGCGGAAGGCACTCTTCTGCGCCAGGCTGTAGAAGTCGTGGGCGAAGTCATCGAGGTCGGCGGCGGTCAGCTTGAGGCGCCGCAGGAAGTAGTTGTAAACCAGCACGGCCGGTACCGCGACGGCGATACCCACACCGGTCGCCACCAGTGCCGCACCGATTGGTCCGGCGACGGTTTCCAGGCTGGCGGAGCCGGCCGCGCTGATGCCCTTGAGCGCTTCCATGATGCCCCACACGGTGCCGAACAGGCCGATGAAGGGCGAGGTGCTGCCGATACTGGCGACCACCGCCAGGCCGGTTTCCAGCGAGCGGCGCTCACGCACGATCTGCTGGCGCAGGGCGCGCTCCAGGCGGTCCTGGTGGTTGATCGCATGGCTCAGGTCGTTGGCCTGAGTGTCGCCAACGGCGATGGCAGCGTAGCCAGACTGGGCCACACGGCCAGCCGGGCCGGGCAGCTCATGGCTGAGCTCGGCGGCCGAGTCCAGGCTGGAGGCAGCCCAGAACTGCTGGTGGAAGCGCTTGTCCTGGTTCTTCAACCGCACGAACTGCGCGACCTTGACCAGGGCCAGGCCCCAGGTGACGACAGAAAAACCGACCAGCAGCCAGATGACTGCGCTTTCAACGGATTCGAGGGGGGATGCCAGCAGGCTCATGATGATGTCTTCCTGTGTTCTGCGAAAAAGTTAGCGAAGCTTGAAATCGATCGGCACGCTGACCCAGCCGGTCTGGGCCACATCACCCTGCTTGGCGGGCACGAAGCTCCAGCGCTTCACCGCGGCCAGCGCGGCGGCGTCGAGGGCGTCACGGCCGCTGCTCTTCTGAACCTGGATCTGCCCAGGCTTGCCGCTGGGCAGCACTTCGACACGCAACAGCACGGTGCCCTCCCAGCCACGGCGCTGAGCCATCTGCGGGTACTCCGGCGCCGGGTTCTTCAGGTACGCGGCGTTGGCCGATGCCGGGGTTATCGGGGCCGGCGCGGGTGGTGCGGGCGCAGGCGGTGCCGGGGCCGCCACTGGCGCGGGTGGTGGTGCTTCAACCGGCTTGGGCTGTGGCTTGGGCGCTTGCTTGACCACAGGCTTTGGCACGGGCTTCGGTTTGGGTTTGGGCTTGGCGGCCAGTTCGTCGACGACCGGTGGCGGCGGCGGTGGCTCGACCACGGGAGGCGCGGGCGCAGGCGGCGGAGGCTCGACCACAGGCGGTGCGGGTGCCGCGAACTCGATGGTCATGGGCGGCACCTGTGGCGGCACAACCGGCAGTTCGGGCGTGGGCGCCTGGCTGACCCAGTACGCGGCGGCGCCATGCAGGGCCAGCACCAGCAGGCCCAACACCAGCTTGTCGCGGCGCTTGAGCCCGCTCACAGGCGTGCGTTGCAGGCGCAGCTGGCCAAGCGGCAGGCGAAGCGTGCGTCCAAGCTCGACCAGGTCGCCTGGGGCCGGGCGCCATGGCTGGTCGTAGGCCCTGACGGCCGATTGGACATTACCCATTGATCAAACTCCTGGGGTCTCGATTCAGGTGTGTGGCTGAATCATCGGGGCCAGAGGCTTATCTCTTAAAGTAATGTTTAAAATTATGGTTAGAACTTAATTGAATATTGTTTCTGGAGGATCGCGTGAAAGCCACGGATTGCGCGGGCTGTGGCATTCATGGCTAAAGGCTATGCATTGGGGGCATGCAAAATATTCGCGTAAGGCATGAGATTGCCGCGAGGGCTGCGCCCTCGATCGCGACGCAAGGCCGCTCCTACAAAGGACTCGCGCCCCTCGGACCTTACGCGAATCCCTTGTAGGAGCGGCCTTGTGTCGCGATGGGCTGCAAAGCAGCCCCGGCAATCCGACAGGCATAAAAAAAACCCGGGACCAAGCCCGGGCTCTTAATCATCAAGGGCAGATCAGATATCCGCCACCTTCTGCCAAACCTTCGGCCGGAAGAACAACGTCTCCCCACGCGCCAACCCGGTCAGGCTGTCATGGTCCTTGACCACTTCGGCCTCGATCAGCTCGCTCTGCCCTTCCACCTTCAAAGTCACCCGCGTGGTCGCGCCCAACGGCCGGATGTCCCGCACCTCGGCCGCGTGGTGCCCTTCGGTCTCATGCCGCGACAGCGACACCTCGTGCGGACGGAACAGCACGTGGTGGCCTTCGCTCAGTGCCAGGCGGTTGGAATCGCCGAGGAAGTGGTAGACGAAATCGTTGGCTGGCTTCTCGTACACCTCGCCCGGCGAACCGATCTGCTCGATCACGCCCTTGTTCATCACCACGATGCGGTCAGCCACTTCCATGGCTTCTTCCTGGTCGTGAGTCACGAACACCGAGGTCAGGTTGATATCCTCGTGCAACCGCGCCAGCCAGCGGCGCAGCTCCTTGCGCACCTTGGCATCCAGCGCACCGAACGGCTCGTCCAGCAGCAGCACCTTGGGCTCCACCGCCAGGGCGCGGGCCAGGGCGATACGCTGACGCTGGCCGCCAGACAGCTGCTCGGGGTAGCGATCGGACAACCAGTCCAACTGCACCATGTTCAGCAGCTCGTGCACCTTCTCGGCGATCTTGCTCTCGCTCGGGCGCTCGCCCTTGGGCTTCATGCGCAGGCCGAAGGCGACGTTGTCGAACACGCTCATATGGCGGAACAGCGCATAGTGCTGGAACACGAACCCAACGTTACGGTCACGCACGTCATGGCCAGACACGTCCTCGCCATGGAACACGATGTTGCCCTGGTCCGGGGTTTCCAGGCCGGCGATGATGCGCAGCAGCGTGGTCTTGCCGCAGCCGGACGGGCCGAGCAAGGCCACCAGCTCGCCGCTGTTGATGTCCAGGTTGATGTTGTTCAGGGCCTGGAAGCTGTTGAAGCGCTTGCTGACATTACGAACTTCGATCGACATGAATCATTCCTCCGCGGCGCTGTGGCGCAGGCGGTTAATACGGTTCTCGCTCCACTGCTTGAGCAGCAGGATGAAGAGCGCCAGGATCAGCAACAGGCTGGCCACGCTGAAGGCCGCCACGTGGTTGTACTCGTTGTAGAGGATCTCTACGTGCAGCGGCAAGGTATTGGTCACGCCGCGAATGTGGCCGGACACCACCGACACCGCGCCGAACTCGCCCATGGCCCGTGCAGTACAAAGCACCACGCCGTAGATCAAGCCCCATTTGATATTCGGCAAAGTCACGTGCCAGAACATCTGCCAGCCATTGGCGCCGAGCAGGCGCGCGGCCTCCTCTTCTTGCGTGCCCTGCTCCTGCATCAGCGGGATCAGCTCACGGGCCACGAACGGCACGGTGACGAAAATGGTCGCCAGGACGATGCCCGGCAGGGCGAACACGATCTGGATGTCGTGGTCCTGCAGCCACGGCCCGAACAGGCCTTGCGCGCCGAACATCAGCACGTAGACCAGGCCGGCGATTACCGGCGACACCGAGAACGGCAGGTCGATCAGGGTGACCAGGATACTCTTGCCACGGAAGGTGTACTTGCTCACGCACCACGCGGCGCTGACACCGAACACCAGGTTCAGCGGCACCGAAATCACCACGGCGAGCAGGGTCAGCTTCAGCGCCGACAAGGCATCAGGCTCGAAGATCGCCTCGAAGAAGGTGCCAAAACCGTTCTTCAGCGCCTGCGACACCACGATCACCAGCGGCAGCAACAGGAACAGCGCGAACACCAACCAGCCAAGGCCGATCAGAATGCGTCGCGAAGTAGCGCTGCCTCGGCGGGCGGCGTTGGCGGCGGCGCTTGTACTCAGGGATGAACTGGACATGCCGGCCTCCTTCAAGGGGTTTCGATGCGGCGCTGCAGCAAGTTGATCAGCAGCAGCAGGATGAAGGAAACCACCAGCATCAGCACGCCGATGGCGGTCGCGCCGGTGTAGTCGTACTGGTCGAGCTTGACCATGATCAGCAGCGGCAGTATTTCGGTCTTCATCGGCATGTTGCCGGCAATGAAGATCACCGAGCCATATTCGCCCACGCCACGGGCGAAGGCCAGGGCAAAGCCGGTGAGCCAGGCCGGTAGCAGGGCCGGCGCCAGAATATGACGGAACACCTGCAGCGGCTTGGCCCCCAGGCAGGCAGCGGCCTCTTCCACTTCACGCGGGATGTCGGCCAGTACCGGCTGCACCGTGCGCACCACGAACGGCAGGGTGACGAAGGTCAGCGCCAGGGTGATGCCCAGCGGGGTGTAGGCGATCTTGAAGCCCAGGTCGGTGGCGAACTGGCCGACCCAGCCCGCAGGCGCGTACAGGGCGGTCAGGGCAATACCGGCAACGGCGGTAGGCAGGGCGAACGGCAGGTCGATCATCGCGTCGATGATCTTGCGCCCGGGGAAGGTGTAGCGCACCAGTACCCAGGCCAGCAGGGTACCGATCACACCATTGATGATGGCGGCGAACAGGGCGGTGCCGAAACTCAGCTTGAGCGCGGCGATTACCCGCGGTGCGCTGATGATGTTCCAGAACTGCTCCCAGGTCAGCTGCGAGGCATGAATGAACATGGCCGCCAGCGGTATCAGCACGATCAGGCTGAGGTACACCAAGGTGTAGCCCAGCGTCAGCCCGAAGCCGGGTATGACGGGGGAAATACGACGTGACATAAGTATCCCTGGTTGAACGCACGAAGCCCGGAATCAATCCCGGGCCGGTGCAAGACTCTGAATCCCGGGGCTGCGTTGCAGCCCAATCGCGACGCAAGACCGCCCCCACAGGAGATTGCGGTTCCTTGTGGGAGCGGCCTTGTGTCGCGATTGGGCCGCAACACGGCCCCGCTTTTCCCTGGCGTTTACTGTGCCTGATAGATCTGGTCGAACACACCGCCATCATTGAAGAATTTGGGCTGTGCAGTTTTCCAGCCACCGAAGTCCTTGTCGATGGTTACCAGGTCCAGTTTCGGGAACTGCTTGCCAAACTCCGCAGCGACTTTCTCGTCACGCGGGCGGTAGAAGTTCTCGGCGGCAATCTTCTGCCCAGCCGGGCTGTACAGGTGCTTGAGGTATTCGGTGGCAATCTCGGTATTGCCTTTCTTCTCGGCGTTCTTGTCCACCACCGCCACAGGCGGCTCGGCCAGGATCGACAGCGACGGCACGACGATGTCGAACTTGTCGGCGCCACCGTCTTCCTTCAGCGCCAGGAAGGCTTCGTTTTCCCAAGCCAGCAATACGTCGCCCTGGCCGTTGTTGACGAAGGTGATGGTCGAGCCACGGGCGCCGGTATCCAGCACCGGTACATGCTTGAACAGCTCCTGTACGTACTCCTTGGCCTTTTCTTCGCTACCGCCGGCTTTCAGGCCATAGGCCCAGGCCGCCAGGAAGTTCCAGCGCGCACCGCCGGAGGTTTTCGGGTTGGGGGTGATGACCGAGACGTCCTTCTTGATCAGGTCGCCCCAGTCCTTGATGCCTTTCGGGTTGCCCTTGCGCACCAGGAACACGATGGTCGAGGTGTACGGGGTGCTGGCGTCCGGCAGGCGGGTCTGCCAGTTGTCCGGCAGGGTCTTGCCGAGCTTGGCTACTTCGTCGATGTCGCCGGCCAGGGCCAGGGTCACCACGTCGGCGCGCAGGCCGTCGATCACCGCACGGGCCTGCTTGCCCGAACCGCCATGGGATTGCTGGATCTTCACCTTGTCGCCCGGGTGGGCCTGCTGCCAGTGCTTGATGAACTCGGCGTTGTACTGCTGGTACAGCTCGCGGGTCGGGTCGTAGGACACGTTCAGCAGTTCGTAGTCCTTGGCGATGGCGGAACCGGCAAAAACAGCACTGGCCAGGGCGGCGAGCGCATAACGGCGGATGGACATGGTGAAGCTCCCGATTGGCATTTTTCTAATTTTGGATGTGAGGCGCGATCAGCTGGGCTTGTTGCCCGGCTGTTGCAGGCGGAACTTCTCCTTGCGCTCGATCTGTACGACCTGAGCGTTGTGCACAGTGATCTCCACCGCACCAAACCGCAGGTCGCGCAAGGCGCTCTGGATTTCACGCAGAATGGTGGCTTCGTCCTGACCGTCGATGCTACGCAGAGATGCACTCATGCTCGTTCTCCTTGGAGTGAGGGTGCCGGGCAGAGGTTTGAAGGGGATTTGCGCCTGGCTTGAGGGCAATAGTAGTGAGGCGGAGATATTCTTAAAAATACTGTTTAAGAATGTTTATATAACCAAATTCAAGAAGAGATTTTGTAGGCGCCAAAATTCCTCTGTGGGAGCGGGCACGCCCGCTCCCACAGGGTTCAGTGTTGGGTTTTGCTACTGTTTTCAGGCTCGCGGATCTTGTACCAGGCCACATACAGCGCCGGCAGGAACAGCAGCGTCAGCAAGGTCGCCACGATGATCCCGCCAATCATCGCGTAGGCCATCGGCCCCCAGAACACCTCGCGGGCAATCGGGATCATACCCAGGCTCGCCGCCGCCGCGGTCAGCAGGATTGGCCGGCGCCGATGGTTAGTGGCCTCCACCACCGCATCCCATTGCGAAAAGCCTTGCGCCACGAATTCATCGATCTGGGTTACCAGAATCACCGAGTTACGGATGATGATGCCCGCCAGCGCCAGGATGCCAAGGATCGCCACAAAGCCCATCGGCGTACCCGTGGGCACCAGCGCCAGCACCACGCCAATCAGCCCAAGCGGCGCCACGCTGACCACCAGGAACAGCTTCTGCACACTGTGCAGCTGGATCATCAGGAAGGTCGCCATCAGGAACAGCATCAGCGGGATCACCTTGCGGATCGGCCCTTGCGCCTTGGCGCTCTCCTCCACCGTACCGCCGGTAGCCACTTCGAAGCCCACCGGCAGCTTGCTGGCGAACTCGTCGATCTTGGGCTTCAACTGAGCTACCAGATCGGTGGGCTGGATGTCGCCGTTGACCGAGGCCTTGATGGTGATGGTGGGCTTGCGGTCGCGGCGCCAAACCAGCGGCTGCTCCATCTCGTAGCGCACCGTGGCAAACGACAGCAACGGGATCGAAGTGCCGTTGGGCGTGAGGATCTGCAGGTTCTGCAGGGTATCAGGCGAGCCGCGCTCGCTGTCTTCGGCACGGGCGACCACATTGACCAGGTAAATGTTGTCGTTGACCTGGGTGATCTGCACGCCGCTGACGATGCTGTTCATCACATTGGCCACGTCTTCCGACGATAACCCCAGCTGGCGTGCCTTGTCCTGGGCGATTTCCACGCGCAGCACCTTACCTGGCTCGTTCCAGTCGTAGATCATCTCGCCGATATGCTCGTTCTGGTCAAGCAGGGTGGCCAGTTCGATGGCGTGTTTGCGCACCTCGTCGATATTTGCGCCACTGACCCGATACTGGATCGGCCGCCCTACCGGCGGGCCCATTTCCAGCGACTGTACGTTGGTACCGATGCCAACGAACTCTTCATGCAGGATCTTCTGCAAGCGATCCATCATGGCCTGACGCTCTTCGAAGCCTTTACTGACGATCACCAACTGCGCGTAGTAGGGGTTCTGCAACTGTTGGTCGAGGGGCAGGTAGAAACGAATGGCACCTTGGCCGATGTAGGTGCTCCAGTGCACCAGGTCCGGGTCATCCTTGATCCGCGCCTCGAAGCGGTCGACCACCTTGCGCGTCTCCTCGATCGAGGCGTTCTGCGGCAGGTTGAGGTCGACCAGAATTTCAGGGCGGTCCGAGGACGGGAAGAACTGGTTCTGGACAAAGCGCTCACAGAAAATGGCCAACGCGAACAACAGCACCGTACCGATGATGGTCAGCCAGCGGTTGCGCATGCACCACAGCAGGCCACCTTCGAACGCTCGCCCTACTCGCCCGGTCTGCTCCTCGTGTGCCTTGACCTTGCTGCTCAGGATATGCACGCCCAGTACCGGAGCGAAGAACACCGCCACCACCCACGACACGATCAACGCCACGGCGATGACCGCGAACAAGGTGTAGGTATATTCGCCCGCCGAGCTGGCATTGAGCCCAATCGGCACGAAGCCGGCAACGGTCACCAAGGTGCCGGTGAGCATGGGGAATGCGGTAGAGGTATAGGCGAACGTCGCCGCCTGCTCCTTGCTCTCGCCCATCTCCAGCCGCGTGACCATGACCTCCACGGTGATCATCGCATCATCCACCAGCAGGCCAAGGGCAATGATCAACGCCCCCAGCGAAATCCGCTGCATGGTGATGCCGCTGTACTCCATGAACACGAACACCATCGCCAGCACCAACGGAATCGAGCAGGCCACCACCAACCCTGCACGCACACCGAGGCTGATAAAGCTCACCGCCAATACAATCACCACCGCTTCGAACAGTGCGCTAGTGAAGCCGCCGACTGCCTGCTTCACGACCACCGCCTGGTCTGACACGGTGTGCACACCCACCCCGACCGGCAGGTCGGTGATCACGCTGTCCATTTTCTTCTTCAGCGCCGCACCGAATACCTGCATGTTGCCGCCGGCCTTCATGCCGATAGCCAGGCCGATCGCGGTCTGGCCGTTGAAGCGGAACATGGGCGTGGGCGGGTCGACGTAGCCACGCTCGATATCAGCGATATCGGCCAGGCGGAAGAAGCGGTCGTTGATCCTCAGGTTGACGGTTTGCAGGTCTTTTTCGGATGCGAACTGCCCGGTGGTGCGCACCGAAATGCGCTCTGGCCCAGCCTCGATCACCCCGGCTGGCGTTACTGCGTTCTGTGATTGCAAGGCCTGCATGACCTGGCGCTGGTCGATACCCAGCGCTGCCAGTTTGCGGGTCGAGAAGTTCAGGTACAGCACTTCGTCCTGGGTGCCGACCAGCTCTATCTTGCCGATGTTGGGCACTTCGCGCACTTCGGCGCGGGCTTGTTCAACGTAGTCGCGCAGTTGGCGCAGGGTCAGGCCGTCAGAGGTAAAGGCGTAGATCGAGCCGAACACGTCACCGAATTCGTCGTTGAAGGCAGGCCCCTGAATACCCTGCGGGAACTGGCCGCGGATGTCCTGGATTTTCTTGCGCACCTGGTACCAGATTTCCGGGATGTCCTTGGCTTTGGTGGTGTCGCGCAGGTACACGTAGACGGTGGACTCACCCGGACGGGTGTAGCTTTTGGTGTAATCGAGGGAATCGAGCTCCTCCAGCTTCTTCTCGATGCGGTCGGTGACCTGGTATAGGGTTTCGTCCTGAGTCGCACCCGGCCAGCGGGTCTGGATGACCATGGTTTTGATGGTGAATGACGGGTCTTCCTCACGCCCGAGGTTGAAGTACGAAAAAATCCCCATCAGCAGGCCAACGAACATCAGGTACCAGACGAATGACTGGTGCTTGAGCGCCCATTCGGAGAGGTTGAAGCTTCCTTTCATTGCGCATCCTCGTCGAAGGTGACCTTCTGGCCAGGCTTCAGGCTGTTCACACCTGCGGTAACCACGCGCTCACCGGGCTGTACGCCCGACGTCAGGACAATGCTGTCGGCGGTGCGGTCGATCAGCGCCACGTCACGGGTTGCCACGGTCTTCTGCTGTGTATCGATCACCCACACCTGAGTCTTGCCGTCACGCTCCAGCAACGCGCTCGCGGGCAGCTCGCTACGCGGCGTCACTTCCGAACTCAGGGTCACGCTGATGGCAGTGCCCAAGTGGAACGCCGCCGGCGTGCTGGCCAGGGTCAGGCGGGCGCGCCGGGTACGGGTGGTGGCGTCGGCCTGGGGCTCCAGCTCGCGTAGGCTGGCCGTGGTATTGATGGTTGGGTCGAGCTGTGAGGCAACGGTAAAGGTCAGGCCTTTGTTCAACTGCTCGGCCAAGCCGATCGGCAGGTCGATCACCGCTTCCTTCACGTCCGGCCGGGCCAAGGTCACCACGGATTGCCCGGCGGTAACGGTTTGCCCGGCTTCGGCCTGCCACGCGGTGATCACGGCGGCGTGGTCGGTGCGCAGGGTGCTGTAGTCGAGCTGGTCACGGGCCTGGCTGAGCGCGGAGCGCGCCTGCTCCAACGCCGCGCTGGTGGTTTTCAGGTTGGTCTGGGCGATGTCCAGCTGGGCCTGGGCGCCCACGCCACGGTCATACAGCTGTTGCTGGCGACGGGCATCGGCCTGGGCGTTGATCCACTGTGCCTGCACCTTGGCCAGGTCGCCTTCGGCGGCACGCAACTGGTTCTGCTGGTCGGTCGGGTCGAGGGTGGCCAGGGTGTCGCCCGGCTTCACCTGGGCACCGACATCCAGCCAGCGCCGGGCAATGCGCCCGGAAACCCGAAAGCCCAGGGTGCTTTCGAAGCGCGCCTGGATACTGCCGGCGAAGCGGCCCAGCTGCGATTGCACCTGGGGTTCGACCTTGACCGACAGCACCGGCCGAATCGGCTCGGGTGCCTCGTCCTCGCTACTGCAGCCCACTAGCAGCACGCCGGCTGACAGCATCAGCAACAGGCGCTTCATAACTCACCCCCTGGGGCCTTGGCATCGACCTTCTGCACCTGCATGCCGGGGTGCAGCAACTGGCCGCCGTTGACCACCACGCTCTCGCCGCCTTTGAGGCCGCTGGCGACCACGATCTTGCCGGTGAGGTAACGGCTGACTTCAACTTTGCGCAGCTCCACCTTGTCGCCCTCGCCCACCACCCACACGGCGGGTTCATGCAAGGCCTTGGTCAACGCCGACCACGGCAGTTCGACGCTGGGCCGGCCCTGAGCGTTGGTGGTAGCAGTGACCGGTGCGCCCAGTTGCATGCCCGGTGGCACGTCTTTCAGGCCAACCTTGACCTGCACCGTGCCGCTTTGCGCCGACACCGTGGGGGTGATTTCGCGCACGAAGCCATGGGCCTGGACCTTGGGGTCGTCCAACAGGCTGACGACCACCCCGGCATCGCTGGGCGGCGCGACCAGCAGCGACTCGTAGACGTTGAACACCGCATCGCGGTCGCCATCGGTAGCCAGGCTGAAGATCGGCATGGTGGCCTGTACCACCTGCCCGACTTCGGCCTGGCGCTGAGTGATTACCCCAGCGGCCTCGGAGACCAGTGCGGTATAGCTGAGTTGTTCGTTGGCGTTGGCCAGCTGCGCCTGGGCGGCCTTGAGGGCGCTCTGGTTGCTGCGCAACGCGGCTTCGGCGGAGTCGTATTCACTCTGGCTGGTGTAGCCCTTGGGCAGCAGTTTCTGCTGGCGCACGAAGGCGGCACTGGTCTGGGTGACCCGCGCTTGCGCGGCGAACACCTCGGCCTTGGCCGAGTCGACGTTGTTCTGCAAGTCTTTTGGGTCCAGCCGCGCCAGCACCTGGTTGGCCTTGACGTGGTCGCCCACGTCCACGCTGCGCGAAATGATCTTGCCGCCTACGCGGAACGAGAGGTCGGTCTGCACCCGCGCCTGCACATCGCCGGTCAGGGTGACCCTGGCAGCGAAATCGGTGGGCTGGACCTGTTGCACACCCACCCGAGGCAGCGTCTCGGGAACCTCTTCCTTGCTACAACCGGTGAGCATGGACAGCAAGCCCAAGCTTGCCAGCAACAGTGGACGCGTCACCCTCATGCAGGCTCCTAGCTTGCGCACAAATGATTTGTGAGATGCGACTGTCAGCGTAGTTCAGGGTTCGGTAAACATCACTGATGGAGATCACTCAGGCATTTTCAGCCCCTGCGCGGGCCCTTTCGCGGGTGAACCCGCTCCCACAGGGTGGACTGCCCCCGAAAAGGTCGGTACAGCCACCCACAAGCCCCCTGCCATATCCAGAAACTATCCAAAGCACTTTCGCGGTTTCACAGCCACTACCTTGGAGAGGTCACTTTTCCAGGAAGAAACCAATGCCTCAGGCTCAATCACACCTGCTCCGCCGTGGTCGCTATTCAGAACTCGGCAGGCTGTACCTGCTTACTACTGTTACCCATCAACGCAAGCCACTGTTCCATGACTTTCATCATGCAAGGCTGGTCATCCACCAACTGCGGCAATCCGAGCATGAGCACGCCTGCCGCTCAATGGCCTGGGTACTGATGCCGGACCATCTGCATTGGCTAATCGAGTTGAAAGGCACGACGCTGGGTACGTTGATGCGCAGATTCAAATCCAGATCCAGTCTGGTTTTGCATCAGGCGGGGGTTGAGCATGACCCGGTGTGGCAGCCTGGGTATCAGGACCGAGCATTGAGACGGGAGGGAAGCATGGTTCAGGTCGCCAGAAACATCGTTGCCAACCCCTTGCGTAACGGGCTGGTGAAGAGTGTCAGAGACTATCCACATTGGGATGCGATATGGCTTTGAATCGGTGGGAGAGCCTTCGCGGGTAAACCCGCACCCACAGGTACTGCGCAGGTCTTGAAGACTGCACATGCCCCTGTGGGAGCGGGTTTACCCGCGAAAGGGCCGGGTCAGGCCGAAGCCGCAACCTGAGCCGGGCGCTTGACCTGTGGCTGCGAGGCGTTGGCCGCAGCACCCTCTTCGATCGCCTGCTGAATCGCCTTGCGACGACGCTCTTCGCTCCGGCGGCTGAAGTACCAGACAAAGAAGGTCACCAGCGACACCGACAGCAGAATCAGACTGGCCACGGCGTTGATCTCTGGCTTCACGCCCAAGCGCACCGCCGAGAACACTTCCATCGGCAAGGTGGTCGAGCCTGGGCCGGATACGAAGCTGGCCAACACCAGGTCATCCAGCGACAGGGCGAACGACATCATGCCGCCCGCCGCCAGCGATGGCGCGATCATCGGGATGGTGATCAGGAAGAAC
Source organism: Pseudomonas putida (assembly GCA_041071465.1). Taxonomy (NCBI): domain Bacteria; kingdom Pseudomonadati; phylum Pseudomonadota; class Gammaproteobacteria; order Pseudomonadales; family Pseudomonadaceae; genus Pseudomonas; species Pseudomonas putida. Next base: position 1,922,502 of record CP163498.1, read on the forward strand.
ACCTTCCACGGCTTGGCACCCAGGTCCATCGCCGCTTCCTCGATCGACAGGTCCAGCTCACGCAGGCGTGCCGACACCACTACCGCCACATACGCCGCACAGAACGTGGTGTGGGCAATCCAGATGGTGACGATACCGCGCTCCTGCGGCCAGCCGATCATCTGCGCCATGGCCACGAACAGCAGCAACAGAGACAGACCGGTGATCACTTCAGGCATTACCAGCGGCGCGGTAACCAGGCCACCGAACAGCGTGCGGCCCTTGAAGCGGGTGACCCGGGTCAGCACGAAAGCTGCCAGGGTACCCAGCGCCACCGCCGCCACCGCCGTGTAGCAGGCGATTTCGAGCGAGCGCATCACCGAACCCATCAGCTGGGTGTTGTCGAGCAGGCCGACGTACCATTTGATCGACCAGCCGCCCCACACCGTCACCAGCTTGGAGGCGTTGAACGAGTAGATCACCAGGATCAGCATCGGCAGGTAGATGAACAGCAAGCCGAGCACCAGCATCAGCTTGGAGAAACTGAAGCGTTTCATGCGCGGCCCTCCATTTCTTTGGCCTGGCTGCGGTTGAACAGCAGGATCGGCACGATCAGGATCGCCAGCATCACCACCGCCAATGCAGACGCCACCGGCCAGTCACGGTTGTTGAAGAACTCCTGCCACAGCACTTTACCGATCATCAGGGTTTCCGGGCCGCCGAGCAGTTCAGGGATCACGAACTCGCCCACCACCGGGATGAACACCAGCATGCAGCCGGCGATGATGCCGTTCTTCGACAGCGGCACGGTGATTTTCCAGAAGCTGTTGAAGGTGCTCGACCCCAGGTCAGAAGCAGCCTCCAGCAACGAAGGGTCATGCTTAACCAGGTTGGCAAACAGCGGCAGGATCATGAACGGCAGGTACGAATAGACCACGCCGATGTACACCGCCAGGTTGGTGTTGAGGATCTGCAGTGGCTGGTCGATCAGCCCGGTCCACATCAGGAAACCGTTGAGCAAGCCGTTGTTGCTGAGGATGCCCATCCAGGCATAGACGCGGATCAGGATCGCGGTCCAGGTCGGCATCATGATCAGCAGCAGCAGGACCGTCTGGGTCTCCTTCTTGGCGTTGGCAATGGCGTAGGCCATCGGGAAGCCGATCAGCAGGCACAGAATGGTGCTGAAGAAGGCCATCTTCAACGACCCCAGGTAGGCCGAGATATACAGCTCATCCTCGGTCAACAGCCCATAGTTGGCCAGGTTGAGCACCAACTGAATCTTGTCTTCGACGTAGGTGTAGATCTCGGTATACGGCGGGATCGCCACGTCGGCTTCGGCAAAACTGATCTTCAGGACAATGAAGAACGGCAGCATGAAGAACAGGAACAGCCAGATGAACGGCACGCCGATCACCAGGTGCCGCCCCTCCGGGACCAGGCGCTGGAAGGCTCGCTTGAGCTTGCGCAGTTTCATGACCGCAGTACCACGCCGCTGTCGTCTTCCCACCATACGTACACTTCATCGCCCCAGGTCGGACGAGTGCCCTGGCGTTCGGCGTTGGCGACGAACGACTGGACAACCTTGCCGCTCGGCAGCTCGACGTAGAACACCGAGTGGCCGCCCAGGTAGGCGATGTCGTGGACCTTGCCGCGCGACCAGTTGTGCTCGCAGGTCGGCTGCTGGGTGGTGACCAGCATCTTTTCCGGGCGCAAGGCGTAGGTGATGTGCTTGTCTTCCACCGAGGTGGTGATGCCGTGGCCCACGTAGATCTTGCGCTCCAGCTCCGGGCTGGCAATGATCGCGTGGCCTTCGGCGTCGTCGACCACTTCACCTTCGAACAGGTTGACGTTACCGATGAATTCGCACACCAGGCGGCTGGTAGGCGTCTCGTAGATGTCCACCGGCGAGCCGATCTGGGCGATCCAGCCCAGGTGCATGATGGCGATGCGCTGGGCCATGGTCATGGCCTCTTCCTGGTCGTGGGTCACCATCACGCAGGTCACGCCTACGCGCTCGATGATCTCCACCAGTTCCAGCTGCATCTGCGAACGCAGTTTCTTGTCCAGCGCACCCATTGGCTCGTCGAGCAGCAGCAGCTTGGGGCGCTTGGCCAGCGAGCGGGCCAACGCCACACGTTGACGCTGGCCACCCGACAACTGGTGCGGCTTGCGCTTGGCGTACTGGGTCATGTGCACCAGCTTGAGCATCTCGGCCACACGGGCATCGATCTCGGCCTTGGGCATCTTGTCCTGCTGCAGGCCGAAGGCGATGTTCTGCGCCACGGTCATATGCGGGAACAGCGCGTAGGACTGGAACATCATGTTGATCGGCCGCTCGTAGGGCGGCATATCGGTGATGTCGACGCCATCGAGGAAAATCCGCCCTTCGGTTGGGCGCTCGAAGCCGGCCAGCATGCGCAGCAAGGTGGACTTGCCGGATCCGGAGCCACCCAGCAGGGCGAAGATCTCACCCTTGCGGATTTCCAGGGACACATCCTCTACGGCGATGGTTTCGTCGAACTTCTTCGTGACCCGGTCGATTTTTGACCAGCACCTGCTTGGGTTGCTGGCCACCCTCGAGGGCTTTCTTATAGGCACCGGAGGCAACTGCCATGAGTGAAACTCCCAACAAGATTTGTGTGCCCGCCCCTGCTTGGACGGCGGGCCTGGATTGTTACTTGCCCGACTTGACCTTGGTCCAGCTACGGGTCATCAAACGTTGCACCTTGGGCGGCAACTCTGAATTCACGAACATCTTGTCCAGCACATCCTGCGGTGGGTAAACCGCAGCGTCGGTCCTCACGGCCTGGTCCATCAGGTCGCCAGCCTTGGGGTTCGGGTTGGCGTAACCGACGTAATCGCTGACCTGGGCGATAACCTCAGGTTTCAGCAAATAGTTGATGAAGGCATGCGCCTCTTTGACGTTCTTGGCGTCCTTGGGGATCGCCAGCACGTCGAACCAGAGGTTGCCGCCTTCCTTGGGAATGGCGTAGGCCAGGTTCACGCCCTTCTTCGCTTCTTCAGCGCGGGCCTTGGCCTGGAACACATCACCCGAGAACCCTGCCGCGACGCAAATGTCGCCGTTGGCCAGGTCGGTGATGTACTTGGACGAGTGGAAGTAGGTCACGTACGGGCGCACCGCCAGCAGCTTCTGCTCGGCCTTGGCGTAATCCTTGGGGTCGGTGCTGTTGGGGTCGAGGCCCATGTAGTTGAGCACCGCCGGGAGCATTTCGTCCGCCGAGTCGAGGAAGGCCACACCGCACTTGGAGAGCTTCTTCATGTTCTCGGGCTCGAACAAGACGGCCCAGGAGTCGATGGTGTCCACGCCCAGCGCGGCCTTCACCTTGTCGACGTTGTAACCGATGCCGTTGGTGCCCCACAGGTAAGGCACGGCGTACTGGTTGCCTGGATCGTTCTTTTCCAGGCGCTTCATCAACGCCGGGTCGAGGTTGGCATAATTGGGCAGCAGGTTCTTGTCGAGCTTCTGGAACGCGCCCGCCTTGATCTGCTTGCCGAGGAAATGGTTGGACGGCACCACTACGTCATAGCCGGTGTTACCGGCCAGCAGTTTGCCTTCCAGGGTTTCGTTGGAGTCGAACACGTCCTGCACGGGCTTGATGCCCGTGGCTTTCTCGAAGTCCGCGAGTGTGGTCGGGCCGATGTAGTCGGACCAGTTATAGAGATGCACCGTTGGCGCCGCTTGGACGCTGCATGCCAGCGTCAGGCCCGCGCCGGCCATCAAGGCCTTGCGGAATACAGAAATAGACAAGTGGGTGGTCCTCACAATCAGTGCCTGGGTAGCGACAGTGCTGCCGCACACGCAAAACCGGCGCGCAACTTACCTTCGCAGCTTCGATGCCGCAATCATCAATTGCCTTTCACTGGCTCTGAGCCGGAAATCCCCGGCCCAGAGGTGCCGCATCGGGCTTACTTGCCCGACTTGATCTTGGTCCAGCTGCGGGTGATCACACGCTGGGCAGAAGCTTCAGGCGCAGCGATTGCGTACAGCTGCTTCTTCACTTCGGCAGGCGGGTAGATGCTCGGGTCGCTGGTAATGTCCTTGTCCACGAACTGGGTAGCCGCAGCATTGCCGTTCGGGAAGCGCACGGCGTTGGTGATTTCAGCCATGACTTCTGGCTGCATCAGGAAGTCCATGAACTGGTAGGCAGCGTCTTTATGCTCGGCATCTTTCGGGATGGCGACCATGTCGTAGAAAGTACCGGCACCTTCTTTCGGAATGATGTAGTCCACTTTGATCTTGTCGCCGGCTTCGTGGGCACGGGCCTTGGCCTGCTCGACGTCACCCGAATAACCGACGGCCACGCAGATGTTGCCGTTGGCCAGGTCGCCAATGTACTTGGACGAGTGGAAGTAGGTGATCGAAGGACGGACCTTGAGGAACAGGTCCTCGGCGGCCTTCAGGTCTTCTTTCTTGGTGCTGTTGCTCGGCAGGCCCAGGTAGTGCAGTGCGGCCGGCAGCATTTCGGTCGGGGCATCCAGGAAGCTTACGCCGCAGCTCTTGAGCTTGGCGATGTTCTCAGGCTTGAACACGGCGTCCCACGAGTCGATGTGGTCGACACCCAGCGCGGCCTTGACCTTCTCCGGGTTGTAGCCGATGCCGATGGAGCCCCACATGTACGGGAAGGCGTGCTTGTTGTCCTTGTCGCTGGCATCGCCAACGGCCTTGAGCAGGTCGGGGTCGAGGTTTTTCCAGTTCGGCAGTTTCGAACGGTCCAGTTCCTCGTACACACCCGCCTTGATCTGCTTGGCCAGGAAGTTGTTCGAGGGCACGACGATGTCATAGCCCGACTTACCTGCCAGCAGCTTGGCTTCCAGGGTTTCGTTGCTGTCGAAGACGTCGTACTTGACCTTGATACCGGTCTGCTTTTCGAACTTGGCGATGGTGTCCGGCGCGATGTAGTCCGACCAGTTGTAGACGTTCAACACCTTGTCGTCAGCCTGTGCAGCAGTAGCCATGGCACCCATCAGGGCTGCGGCCAGCAACGTCTTGCCCATTTTATTCATGCGTCATGCTCCAGAATTTTTTATTTAGCCATCTGTTCAGCAGCCAGGACCTACGGTGCAGAGCGCGCGGCGACTGAAACAGTCGCTAGTCTGGCAAGTTACAAGGCCCTGTATCAAGGAAAGCAGGACCCTGTAACGACTTAATGTCACATCGCTAGCCTAGCAGGTGCTCAGTTGATCGCCTCAAGGGTCAAATCGAGGCATTTGCGCGCCTTTTCCACCAGCTCGTCGATCTCCGCGTGGCTGATGACCAGCGGCGGCGCGATGATCATGGTGTCACCCACCGCACGCATGATCAGGCCGTTGTCGAAGCAGAAGGTGCGGCAGATCATGCCCACGCCCTTGCCTTCGTAACGGCTGCGGGTGGCCTTGTCCTTCACCAGCTCGATCGCACCGAGCATGCCCAGGCCGCGTACTTCACCCACCAGCGGGTGGTCCTGCAGTTCACGCAAACGCTTTTGCAAATACGGTGCCGCTTCTGTGCGCGCCTTCTCGACAATTTTCTCGTCGCGCAGGATGCGCAGGTTTTCCAGGCCCACCGCGGCCGCCACCGGGTGGCCGGAGTAAGTGAAGCCGTGGTTGAAATCGCCGCCTTCGCTGATCACCTTGGCCACGGTGTCACGCACGATCACACCGCCCATGGGGATGTAACCGGAGGTCAGGCCCTTGGCGATGGTCATCAGGTCGGGTTTGAGGTCGTAGTAGTCTGAGCCGAACCACTCGCCGGTACGGCCAAAACCGCAAATCACTTCGTCGGCGACGAACAGGATGTCGTACTTGGCGAGAATCTCCTTCACCTTCGGCCAGTAGGTTTCCGGCGGGATGATCACGCCGCCTGCGCCCTGGATAGGCTCGGCGATGAAGGCGGCGACGTTGTCTTCGCCCACTTCGAGAATTTTCTTTTCCAGCTGCTCGGCTGCCCACACACCGAACGCATCCGGGGTCATGTCGCCGCCTTCACCAAACCAGTACGGCTGCGGGATGTGCACGATGCCGGGAATCGGCAGGCCACCCTGCTCGTGCATGCCGCTCATGCCACCCAGGCAGGCACCGGCGAAGGTGGAACCGTGGTAGCCATTGATACGGCTGATGATGGTCTGCTTGTGCGGCTTGCCCTTCAGCGCCCAGTAGTGGCGCACCATGCGCAGCACGGTGTCGTTGCCTTCGGAGCCGGAGCCGGTGAAGAACACATGGGTCATGCCTTGCGGCGCCACATCGGTGATCGCCTTGGCCAGCTCAAGCGCCGGCGGGTGAGCGGTCTGGAAGAACAGGTTGTAGTACGGCAGCTCGCGCATCTGCTTCTCGGCCGCCTGTACCAGTTCCTCGCGGCCATAACCGACCGCCACGCACCACAGGCCGGCCATGCCGTCGAGAATCTTGTGGCCCTCGCTGTCCCACAAATGCACACCCTGGGCCTTGGTGATGATGCGCGGCCCCTTCTCCTTCAGTTGCTTGTAGTCACTGAAGGGGGCGAGGTGATGCTCCCCACTGAGGGTTTGCCATTCACGGGTTTGCGGGTTGTTGACGCTCATGTGCTTCTCCGTAATTCGACCGCCGCGCTCCTGCGGCACCAGGGTTGATCAGACAGCGAACAGCAGGAACTCACGCTCCCACGAACTGATGACGCGTTTGAAGTTTTCGTGCTCGGCGCGCTTGGTGGCGACATATCCGGTAATGAATTTTTTGCCCAGGTATTGCACCAGCGCACGGCTGTTTTCCATGCGTTCCAAGGCATCTTCGATGGTCAGTGGCAGGCGCAGGTTGCGGCGCTCATAACCACGGCCCTGTACCGGCGCGCTGGCCTCGATGCCTTCGACCATACCGATGTAGCCACACAGCAAGCTGGCGGCGATGGCCAGGTAAGGGTTGGCGTCGGCGCCCGGCAGGCGGTTCTCGACCCGGCGGCTTTGCGGGCCGGCATCCGGTACGCGCAAGCCGACCGTGCGGTTTTCTTCGCCCCACTCCACGTTCACCGGCGCCGAGGTGTCGGGCAGGAAGCGGCGGAACGAGTTGACGTTGGGCGCGAACAGCGGCAGCGCCTCGGGGATGAACTTCTGCAGGCCACCAATGTGGTTGAGGAATAGCGCGCTCATGCTGCCGTCTTCATTGCTGAAGATGTTCTTGCCGGTAGCCACATCGACCACGCTCTGGTGCAGGTGCATGGCACTGCCCGGCTCGCCGGTCATCGGCTTGGCCATGAAGGTGGCGGCCACGTTGTGCTTGAGCGCCGCCTCGCGCATGGTGCGCTTGAACACCAGAATCTGGTCGGCCAGGTGCAGGGCGTCGCCGTGACGGAAGTTGATTTCCATCTGCGCCGTGCCGTCTTCGTGGATCAGCGTGTCGAGGTCCAGCTGCTGCAGTTCGCACCAGTCGTAGACGTCTTCGAACAGCGGGTCGAATTCGTTGGCGGCTTCGATGGAGAACGACTGACGGCCGGTCTCTGGGCGGCCGGAGCGGCCTACCGGGGGCTGCAGCGGGAAGTCCGGGTCTTCGCTGCGCTTGGTCAGGTAGAACTCCATCTCGGGCGCGACGATCGGCTGCCAGCCCTTGTCGGCGTACAGCTGCAGGACTTTCTTCAGCACGTTGCGCGGCGACAGTTCGACCGGGTTGCCCTTTTTGTCGTAGGTGTCGTGGATGACCTGGGCGGTCGGCTCGATGGCCCACGGTACAAGGAACACGGCGTTTTCGTCGGGGCGGCAGATCATGTCGATGTCGGCCGGGTCGAGCAGTTCGTAATAGATGTCGTCGTCGACGTAGTCGCCGGTCACCGTCTGCAGCAACACGCTCTCGGGCAGGCGCATGCCTTTTTCGGCGATGAATTTGTTGGTGGGCGAAATCTTGCCGCGCGTGATGCCGGTCAGGTCACTGATCATGCATTCGACTTCGGTGATCTTGTGCTCTTTCAACCAATCGGTGAGCTGGTCGAGGTTGTTACTCATAAATACCTCAGGAGGTAAGGTGGTCCACGTCTTGATTCTGGATGGAGTAGATTGCTAAAGCAAAAACCCACGCGCAGAGCCACAGTGGATACACTGAAATCAGCTGTGTCCGTAATGAGTTCGAAAGGCAGGAAGACGAAACGAAGGGCGGCAAGCCGCTACGAGGGCGGGCCTGGGAGCACCAAACGTCAATTATTGCGGCCAGGGCGACCACGCCATTGACGATGCTTGCAAAAACGACGGATGTACCTGATGACACCGCGCAGGCAGTGCTTTCAGGTCGCGGCAAGCGGACCATGTGACCCTCGTATTATTGTGTTCTGGGTTGAGACCGAGCTTAGCCTTGTTCATTTTTTTACACAACACCTCCGTAAAAAATAAAACACGGTGCACCGGAGATAGCCCTTTACGCGGTAAATAGCGGATAATGCTTTGCCCCGATATGCAGCAAATCTGCCGTAGATGTGCCATTTCAGGGCATCATGGGGTTGGCTTGACATCAGTATGGCTTTTCGATTGACTGGTCCTGCAAGCCCCCTTGATTGATATTTTTAACAACAAAGGTGTTGCATCATGTCGGTACCCCCGCGTGCCGTTCAGCTTAACGAAGCGAACGCGTTCCTTAAGGAACATCCTGAGGTTCTCTACGTTGACCTTCTGATTGCAGATATGAATGGTGTGGTGCGTGGCAAGCGCATTGAGCGCACCAGCCTCCACAAGGTTTACGAGAAAGGCATCAACCTGCCGGCCTCCCTCTTCGCCCTGGACATCAACGGTTCCACCGTCGAAAGTACCGGGCTGGGCCTGGACATCGGCGATGCTGACCGCATCTGCTATCCAATCCCCGACACGCTCTGTAACGAGCCGTGGCAAAAACGCCCCACCGCCCAGCTGCTGATGACCATGCACGAACTGGAAGGCGAGCCATTCTTCGCCGACCCACGCGAAGTGCTGCGTCAGGTGGTGAGCAAGTTCGATGAATTGGGCCTGACTATCTGCGCCGCATTCGAACTGGAGTTCTACCTGATCGACCAGGAGAACGTGAACGGCCGCCCGCAGCCACCACGCTCGCCAATTTCGGGTAAGCGCCCGCAGTCGACCCAGGTGTACCTGATCGACGACCTCGACGAATATGCCGACTGCCTGCAGGACATCCTCGAAGGCGCGAAAGAGCAAGGCATCCCAGCCGACGCCATCGTCAAGGAAAGCGCCCCGGCGCAGTTCGAAGTCAACCTGCACCACGTGGCCGACCCGCTCAAGGCCTGCGACTACGCGGTACTGCTCAAGCGGTTGATCAAGAACATCGCCTACGACCATGAAATGGACACCACCTTCATGGCCAAGCCCTACCCGGGCCAGGCAGGCAACGGCCTGCATGTACACATTTCCGTGCTGGACAAAGATGGCAACAACATCTTCACCAGCGAGGATCCCGAGCAGAACGCCGCGCTACGTCATGCTGTCGGCGGTGTGCTCGAGACCCTGCCCGCGTCCATGGCGTTCCTTTGCCCGAACGTCAACTCGTACCGCCGCTTTGGCGCACAGTTCTACGTGCCGAACGCGCCAAGCTGGGGCCTGGACAACCGCACTGTCGCACTGCGCGTGCCAACCGGCTCGGCGGACGCTGTACGTCTCGAGCACCGCGTGGCCGGTGCCGACGCCAACCCGTACCTGATGATGGCTGCCGTGCTGGCAGGCGTGCACCATGGCCTGACCAACAAGATCGAGCCAGGCGCGCCGATCGAAGGCAACTCGTACGAGCAGCTGGAGCAGAGCCTGCCGAACAACCTGCGTGATGCCCTGCGCGAGTTGGACGACAGCGAGATCCTCAACAAGTACATCGATCCTAAGTACATCGACATCTTTGTCGCGTGCAAGGAGAGCGAGCTGGAGGAGTTCGAACACTCGATCTCCGACCTCGAGTACAACTGGTACCTGCATACTGTGTAAACGAAAACGCCGCCCACAAGGGCGGCGTTTTTCATTCCAGGCCGTGTCGCCTGCTTCGCGGGTAAACCCGCTCCCACAGGGATAGCGCCAGCCTCAGGTCCGGTGAAGATCCTGTGGGAGCGGGTTCACCCGCGAAGAGGCCGGCACAGGTTTACAGGGCCTTCTCGAAAATCTTCGAATTACGCTGGTAGTTGTACAGCGAAGCCCGCGCCGCCGGCAGCCGCTCTACCCCACTCGGCGCAAAGCCGCGCTCGCGGAACCAGTGCGCAGTGCGCGTTGTGAGCACAAACAAGGTATTCAAGCCCATCTGCCGCGCCCGGCTCTCGATGCGCTCCAGCAGCTCGTCCCCACGCCCACCATGGCGGTACTCCGGGTTCACTGCCAGGCACGCCAGCTCCCCCGCCTCGGAATCGGCAATCGGGTACAGCGCCGCACAGGCGATGATCATGCCTTCACGCTCGACCACGCTGAACTGTTCGATCTCGCGCTCCAGCACCTCGCGCGAACGGCGCACCAGAATGCCCTGTTCTTCCAGCGGGCTGATCAACTCCAGCAAGCCGCCAACGTCCTCGATGCTCGCCTCACGCACCACTTCGAACTGCTCCTGCGACACCAGCGTACCGCCACCACCACGGGTGAACAGCTCGGTCAGCAGCGCACCATCCTCGGCATAGCTGACGATATGGCTACGTGCCACGCCGCCTTTGCAGGCCTCGGCTGCGGCATCCAGCAGTTCGCCCTGGTAATCGCTGCCCAGGCGCTGCAGATGCGGGGCAACCTGCTGCGGGCGCAGTTCGCGCACCAGTTTACCGTCGGCGTCCAGCAGGCCAGGCTCGGCGCCGAACAACAGCAACTTGTCGGCGCCCAGCTCGATGGCCGCACGGGTAGCCACGTCTTCGCAGGCCAGGTTGAAAATTTCCCCGGTAGGCGAGTAGCCCAGGGGCGACAACAGCACGATGGAACGCTCGTCGAGCAGACGGCTGATGCCCTTGCGGTCGACCCGGCGCACTTCACCGGTGTGGTGGTAATCCACCCCTTCAAGCACGCCGATCGGCCGTGCGGTCACCAGGTTGCCGGATGCCACGCGCAAGCGCGAGCCCTGCATGGGCGAAGCGGCGATATCCATCGACAGGCGCGCTTCGATGGCCAGGCGCAGGGCGCCGACAGCATCGATCACGCAGTCCAGCGTGGCGGCATCGGTAATGCGCATGCCCCGATGGTAGTGCGGGGTCAGGCCGCGATCGGCCAGGCGGCATTCGATCTGTGGGCGCGAACCATGTACCAGCACCAGGCGCACGCCCAGGCTGTGCAGCAGTACCAGGTCGTGGACGATATTGCCGAAGTTAGGGTGCTCCACCCCATCGCCAGGGAGCATGACCACGAAGGTGCAGTCGCGATGGGCATTGATGTACGGGGAGGCATGACGCAGCCAGTTGACGTAATCGGGCATGACAGGGCCTGTGGATAAGTGGACGGAGAACGGCGATACGGGGGCGTTCAGAATCATCGTCGGAACAGGCTTGCGGTCACGCGCGGTCTCCTCTAGGCAGGAACGAATCAGTTCGATTGACGTTTAGTGCAGGCAATAGTGCCGAATCAAGTCACGCAATAGACGCACGGTAGGCTCGATTCGTGACATTTCAAGGTATTCGCCGGGCTGGTGGGCACAGGCGATGTCGCCAGGGCCCAGCACGATGGTCTGGCAACCCAGCTGCTGAAGATAAGGCGCTTCGGTGCCGAACGCCACCGCTTCGGCGCGGTGGCCGGTCAGCCGTTCCGCGACGTGTACCAGCTCGGCATCGGCGGCCTGTTCGAACGGCGGCACCTCCGGGAACAGTGGCGCGTAGTCGATGCGTACATCATGACGCTCCGCCACGGGCACCAGCTTTTCGCGAATGGCCGCGCGCAGTTGCTCCACGTCCATGCCCGGCAGCGGCCGCAGGTCGAATTCCAGGGCACATTGGCCGCAGATACGGTTGGGGTTGTCACCCCCGTGGATGCAACCAAAGTTCAGGGTCGGGGTCGGCACGGTGAACTGCGGGTTGCGGTAGGTTTGCTGCCATTGCTGGCGCAGGCCCATCAGCTCGCCCATCACCGCGTGCATGGCTTCCATGGCGCTGCGGCCCAGGCTTGGGTCCGACGAATGGCCGCTGCGCCCAAGGATGTCGATGCGGTCCATGAGAATGCCCTTGTGCATGCGGATCGGCCGCAGCCCGGTAGGCTCACCGATAACCGCCGCACGACCAAGAGGCTGGCCGGCCTCGGCCAGGGCGCGGGCGCCGGACATGGAGCTTTCTTCGTCACAGGTGGCGAGGATCAACAGCGGCTGCTTGAAGTCGTGCTCCAGCAGCGGGATGACCGCTTCGATGACCAGGGCGAAGAAGCCCTTCATGTCGCAGCTGCCCAAGCCAACCCAACGGCCATCGGCCTCGGTCAGCTTCAGCGGGTCGCTGGCCCACAGCTGTTCGTCATACGGAACGGTATCGCTGTGCCCGGCCAGCACCAGGCCTCCCGGGCCGGTGCCGCGACTGGCCAGCAGGTTGAACTTGCCGGGGCTGACCTGTTGGATGTCACACCTGAAACCCAAGTCGCCCAGCCAGCCCGCCAGCAGGTCGATGACCTGGCGGTTGGACTGGTCCAGCGCGGGCTGGGTGCAACTGACCGAAGGCGCGGCGATCAAGGCGGCGAACTGGTCTTTCAGCGTCGGCAACGGCATGCGCGTACTCCTCGGAAGCGTTGCCCATCATAGGACTATCCGCTGTCTGGAATAAACCGTTGAGGGCGGACTGCTGTAGACTCTCCGCCAACCACGCCCCCCTCTTTCGAGTCTGTGATGCACAAAGAAACCGAACTGAAGCTCCGCGCCAGCCGCGAGACCCTTGCCGCCCTGCGCGAGCACCCTCTGCTGAAAAAGCGCAACAAGTCCGGCTGGCAGACCCGTGAACTGCTCAACCAGTACTTCGACACCCCCGAGCGTGAGTTGTCCGCCGCCCGTGTCGCGCTGCGCCTGCGCCGCGATGGCGACGCCATCATCCAGACCCTCAAATGCCGCGGTACCAGCGTGGCCGGCCTGTCCGAGCGCAACGAGTACGAATGGAACCTGGACAAGGTCAAGCTCGACCTGAAAAAGCTGGACGCCACTTGCTGGCCCGAGCAGTTGGCCAACCTGGACAAGAAAACCATCAAGCCGCTGTTCACCACCGACTTCAGCCGTGAATACGCCGAAATCGCCTGGGGCCGTGGCAAGAGCAAGGTGGTGATCGAGGCGGCGCTGGACCAGGGTTTCGTGATCGCCGGCAAGCGCAAGGAAGAGATCTGCGAGCTGGAGCTGGAGCTGCGCGAAGGTGACCCGCAAGCATTGCTGGAACTGGCCGCCGAACTCGCCGCCAGCCTGCCACTGATGCCCTGCGACATCAGCAAGGCCGAGCGCGGCTACCGACTGCTGGAGCCGGACAGCTACGAACTGGGCCTGCCGCATACCGAGCTGGAAGCCGAAATGGCCTTGGACGACGCCTATGCCGCCCTGGCCTGGCAGCTGCTGGGCAGCAGCCAGCGCCTTGCCGAGCAGTACCGCCACAACGGCCACTGGCGCCTGCTGCAGGATTGGGTCGAGTGCCTGAGTGAACTGCGTGCCCTCACCGCCAGCCTGGGCCAGGCGGCACCGCGCGCGACCACCCGCGACCTGCGCGCCAGCCTTGACGCGCTGCTCGAAGACTGGCGCCCGCTGGTTCAGGCCGGCAACGATGACGAAGATATCCGCCGCGCCGCGCCCGAGCAGTTCGCCGAAGAGCTGGAAGACGTACGCTGGGGCCAGTTCTCACTGGAAACCTCGCGCTGGCTGCTGGCCCGCGCCTGGACCACAGAGCGCAAGGGCCGTGGCGAGCGCCAGGGCAAGGCGCAGCTGGCCAGCTGGCTGGGGCACCTGCTGGGCGAGGAAGGCCGAGCGTTGAAGCTGCCACTGTACACCCAGCGCCCGGAAGACCTGGCCGAGCAGTTGCCACGTATCGAGCAACTGCTGGCCTGGCTGCACCACGCCCGCCAGGTGCTGGAAGCACCGCAAATGGACCGCCTGTATGGCGACCTGAAGAAGCTGCATGAGCTGGCCGAACTGCCGATCAGCGATGAAGTGCTGGAAGCGCGTATCGAGCAGGCTCGGGCAGTGGATCAGAGCCGCGGTTGGAAGCACCTGCTCAAGGCTTGATCCCCTCTGGAGGCTAACACAGCCTTTGTAGGAGCGGCCTTGTGTCGCGAAAGGGGTGCGAAGCACCCCCAGGATTTGTGCAATTAAGCTGATATTGCTGGGGCCGCTTTGCGGCCCTATCGCGACACAAGGCCGCTCCTACAAGGGACCGCGCCAGCAGGTTTGAAGCTGCCTCACCGCGACAGTGGCAGGCTGGTGGTGGACTTGATCTCCGACAGCGCCACAATCGAGTTCACTTCCTGAATGCCCGGCACGTTCGACAGCTTTTCGAAGAAGAAGCGCTCGTAAGCTTCGATGTCCGATGTGACGATGCGCAGCAGAAAGTCCACAGACCCCATTAGCACATAACACTCCAGCACCTCCGGAAACCCGCGGATCGCCTCGGTGAATTCGGTAAAGTTGGAACGCCCGTGAGCATTGAGCTTCACCTCGGCAAAAATCTGCGTGTTCAGGCCGACCTTCTTGCGGTCCAGCAAGGTTACCTGCCCGCGAATTACCCCCTCTTCCTTCAACCGCTGAATACGCCGCCAGCACGGCGATTGCGAAAGCCCCACGCGCTCGGCGATCTGTGCACTGGACAGTGAAGCGTCCTCTTGCAGTAGTTCGAGAATACGGCGATCGTAGGCGTCCAGCTGGCTGTGCATTGATATGCCTCCAAATACGCGACCTATGAATTGATTAATTCGCAAAGCCCGCGAAAAGATCAAATCATAGCGAAAAAATACCCCGACCAACGTGCAAGAATTTCTCCCACATTTGCGGAGACCAGCATGAACGCACAGCCCCGTACCGACGCCTGGGCCGCCAACAACGCCCACAGCACCGTGCACTATCGCCTGCAGGCCGAAGCCGAGCCTGACAGCCTGTGCCGGGTGCTCAACCTGTTCGCCCTGCAATTCCTGACCCCGCACAGCGTACAGGTCAACCAGCAGGAAGACTGGCTGAACATTGAAGTCGGCATCGGCGGTTTGAGCTGGCACCGGGCCGAGGTGATTGCGCAGAAACTGCGTAACCTGGTGTGTGTTGGCGAAGTAAGCCTGACCAACCTGCAACGGGTGGAACTGGCCGCGGTCTGACAGCGCTGCTGTGGCTGTGCAGCAAAACCCCGAAACCTTTCACCTCCGATGCCTCTGCGCCGCCCGGCTAGCCTTGATCAGCACGCTCTCATCAGGCACGGACGCCCACCATGCATACCCCCGACAGCCCGGCACTCGACCTCAACTGCGTGCTCGAAGCTCTGCTCGCCGACCAGCGCTTGCATGCCAACGACACCTTGCAAGTACTCGAACACGCCACCACCCACCCCACAGGCCACCCGCTGGAGCAGATCGCTGCTTGCAGCCTGGAAGACCGCCACCACACCGGCCAACCCCTGGACCTGGACCACCTCTGCCAATGGCTGGCCAACAAGGTTGGCCAGCCCTACTTGCGCATCGACCCCATGCAACTCGACCTGCCCCAGGTCGCCGGCTTGATCTCCCCTGCCTTCGCCCAGCGCCATGGCATTCTCATCGTCGCCGCCGATGCGTCCAGCGTTACCGTCGCCAGCGCCCAGCCCTATCAGGATGACTGGCAGGCAGACCTGGCCCGTAGCCTCGGCAGATCGGTTCGGCGCGTGCTGGCCAGCCCGCTACAGATCCGCCAGTCCGGGCAGTCGTTTCAGCATCTGGCCCAATCGGTAAAAGGCGCGCAGTACCAGCAGTCGACAAGCCTGGGCGAACTCGAGCAATTGCTGGAACTGGGCAAGCGCCAGGCCGAGGCCGGTGCCGACGACGCGCACATCGTGCATATCGTCGATTGGCTGCTGCAGTACGCCATTGAACAGCGCGCCAGCGATGTCCACTTGGAGCCCCGCCGCGAACAGGGCCAGCTGCGTTACCGCATTGACGGCCTGTTGCACACTGTCTATGCCTTCCCAGCCAGCGTCACCCTGGCGCTGGTCAGCCGCCTGAAACACCTGGGCCGCATGGATGTGGCAGAAAAGCGCCGGCCGCAGGACGGTAGGTTGCAAAGCCGCCTGCCAGGCGGCAGTGAAGTGGAGCTGCGGCTATCCACCCTGCCCACCCCGTTTGGCGAAAAACTGGTGCTGCGCCTGTTCGACCCGCAGCAGCTGCAGGAGGGCTTCGACCACCTCGGCCTGCAAGGCCAGCAATTGGCCCAGTGGCAAGGCCTGCTGCACCAGCGCCAGGGCATTATCCTGGTGACTGGCCCCACCGGTTCCGGCAAGACCAGCACCCTGTACGCCAGCCTCAAGCTGCTGGCCACGCCGCAGGTCAACCTGTGCACCATCGAAGACCCCATCGAGCGCCTCGACCCTGCCTTCAACCAGCTGCAGGTGCAGCCCGCGCTGGACCTGGGTTTTGCCAACGGCGTGCGGGCCATGCTGCGCCAGGACCCGGATATCATCATGATCGGCGAAATCCGTGACCGCGAAACCGCCCTGGTGGCGGTGCAAGCTGCACTGACCGGGCACCTGGTGCTGTCGACCCTGCATACCAACGATGCTTGCGCAGCAATCACACGCTTGCTTGAGCTGGGCGTAGCCGACTACCTGATCAAGGCGACGCTGATCGGGGTCATGGCCCAACGCCTGGTGCGCACCGTGTGCACGGACTGCCAGGCACGTTCATCAGCCACTTGCCAAACCTGCCGAGGCACCGGTTTTCATGGGCGCACGGGCTTGTTCGAGCTGTTGCAGCCCAGCGAAAGCCTGCGTGCATTGATCGGTCCCCACGCCGACCTGGCACATTTACGGCGCCAGGCACTGGCCGACGGCCTGGTTGACCTGCGTCGCTGCGGAGAAGCAAAGGTGGCTAGCGGACAGACCCGTGCGGAGGAAGTGCTACGCGTCTGTAACTGACGAAAAGTCCTTTGTATTCAAGGAACTTGCCTCGTCCGAAAAGATCCAACCGCGCATCTTCAACCCTCACCCTTCGAGGTGTTTCAACATGCGTCTCAAAACCGCCATCGCCGCCGCTGCCTTGCTCTCGCTGCCTATCGGCTCGGCCATGGCCGATACCTTCTGGCGTAACGTGATGACTTCCGGTGCCACTACGGCATCGAGCTACCTGACCTCGCGCGATCACAAGCTGGTCGTGGCCGCGCAGGATGACGCCAGCAGCTTCGTCGCCAGCGAAGGCGCGATTCGCGGGCCGTTCCTGGAAGCGGCCATGCGCCAGGCACGGGCAGAGAACCCGGGGATGCAAGCGTCCGACATGGAGCTGGCCAATGCCATCCTGGCGAAGAATGCGGTAGCCGAGTAACCGCGTCGTCTGTTTCGCGGGCAAGCGCCCGCGACGCACCCACCACCGAACTCAGCGATACGCCTCCACCGGCACACAAGCACAGAACAAATTCCTGTCCCCATACACGTTGTCCACCCGGTTCACCGCCGGCCAGTACTTATGCTGGCGCGCATGAGCACTGGGTGCCACTGCCTGCTCCAGGCTATACGGCCTGTCCCACACCCCCAGTACATCCGCCAGGGTATGCGGCGCATGTTTGAGCGGGTTGTTCTCCGCCGGCCAGTTGCCCTCCTGCACCTCGGCAATTTCCGCCCGAATCGCCAGCATGGCCTCGACAAACCGGTCCAGCTCGGCCTTCGATTCACTTTCGGTCGGCTCCACCATCAGCGTGCCCGGCACCGGGAACGACATGGTCGGCGCATGGAAGCCATAGTCCATCAGGCGCTTGGCGACATCCTCCTCGCTGATGCCGGTCAGGGCCTTCAACGGCCGCAGGTCGAGGATGCACTCATGCGCCACACGCTGGTTTCGCCCGCGATAGAGCACCGGGAAAGCACCTCCCAGCTGGCTGGCCAGGTAGTTGGCCGAGAGAATCGCTACCTCGCTGGCATCGGCCAGCTGCGGGCCCATCATGGCGATATACATCCAGCTGATCGGCAAAATGCTTGCGCTGCCCCAGGGCGCGGCACTGACCGCGCTGTTGTTCGGGTCCAACCCCGGCACCGGCACCACAGGGTGGCTGGCGACGAACGGCGTAAGGTGCGCGCGAATACCAATCGGCCCCATGCCCGGGCCGCCGCCGCCATGGGGGATGCAGAAGGTCTTGTGCAGGTTCATGTGCGAAACATCGGCCCCAATGTCCGCCGGGCGCGCCAAGCCCACCTGGGCATTGAGGTTGGCACCGTCCATGTACACCTGGCCGCCGTGCTGGTGCACCACCTCGCAAATTTCGCGTATGCCCTCTTCGTACACGCCATGGGTCGAGGGGTAGGTGATCATCAGGCACGACAGGCGCTCCCCCGCCGCGTGGGCTTTGGCCTTGAGGTCGGCCAGGTCGACGTTGCCATCGTTGTCGCAATCGACGATGACCACTTCCATGCCAGCCATCTGCGCTGACGCCGGGTTGGTACCGTGCGCTGACGACGGGATCAGGCACAACGTGCGCTG
Source organism: Pseudomonas putida (assembly GCA_041071465.1). Classification (NCBI taxonomy): domain Bacteria; kingdom Pseudomonadati; phylum Pseudomonadota; class Gammaproteobacteria; order Pseudomonadales; family Pseudomonadaceae; genus Pseudomonas; species Pseudomonas putida. The sequence goes on from CP163498.1 coordinate 1,941,008, forward strand.
CGGCTGGTGACGGCTGCGGTGGTAGCGGGTTATCGCCATCAGGCCGGCGTACTCGCCCTGAGCACCGGAGTTGGGCTGCATGCAGATGGCATCGAAGCCCGTGATCGCGCACAGCCAGCTTTCCAGCTCGTCGATCATCGCCTTGTACCCGCTGGCCTGGGACGCTGGGGCAAACGGATGCAGGTGAGCGAAACCGGGCCAGGTGATGGGTATCATCTCGCTGGTGGCGTTGAGTTTCATGGTGCAGGAGCCCAGCGGGATCATCGACTGGTTAAGCGCCAGGTCCTTGTTCTCCAGCTGCTTGAGGTAGCGCAACATCTCGGTTTCGCTGTGGTGCAGGTTGAATACCGGGTGGGCAAGCAAGGGGGTGCGCCGTACCAGGCTGGCGGGAATGCCTTCAGGCAGGGCCAACTGGTCGAGGGCGGCGATTTCCAGGCCGTGATCCACGCCTAGGAAAATATCGAGCAGGCGCAGCACCGTATGCTCGTTGCACGTTTCATCCAGGCTCACGCCCAAATGCCCGCGCCCTAGAATGCGCAGGTTGATGTGCGCCGCTTCGGCGCTTTCGATGATGGCCGCCTGCGCCCCTCCAACATCCAGGGTAAGGGTGTCGAAGAAGTGCTGGTTGAGCCGCTTGATGCCTTTGGCCTCAAGGCCGGCGGCCAGGATGAAGGTCAGCCGGTGCACGCGCTGGGCGATGCGTTGCAGGCCTTCCGGGCCGTGGTACACCGCGTAGAAGCCGGCAATGTTGGCCAGCAGCACCTGGGCCGTGCAGATGTTGGAGTTGGCCTTCTCGCGGCGGATATGCTGCTCGCGGGTTTGCAGGGCCATACGCAATGCCGTGTTACCACGGGCGTCGCGCGATACGCCGATGATGCGCCCCGGCATGGCCCGTTTGTAGTCGTCGCGGCAGGCGAAATAGGCCGCGTGGGGCCCGCCGTAGCCCATCGGCACACCAAAGCGCTGGGTCGAGCCCAGCACCACATCGGCACCCAGTTCCCCGGTGGCGCCAGCACCACCAGGCTGAGCAGGTCGGCCGCCACGCAGGCCAGGGCCTGTTGGCTGTGCAACTGGTCGATCAGCGGGCGCAAGTCGCGCACTTCGCCATGGGTGTCGGGGTACTGCAGCAAAGCGCCGAACACCGCGTGATTGGCAAGGTTATCCACAGCATCGACGATCAGCTCGAAGCCGAAGCCCTCGGCGCGGGTCTTGAGTACCGACAGGGTCTGCGGGTGGCAGTGTTCGTCGGCGAAGAACGCGTTGCTCTTGTTGCGCGCCACCCGCTTGGCCAGGGCCATGGCCTCGGCGGCGGCGGTGGCTTCATCGAGCAGCGAGGCATTGGCCAGGGCCAGGCCGGTGAGGTCGATGACCATCTGCTGGAAGTTCAGCAGCGCCTCGAGCCGGCCCTGGGCAATTTCCGGTTGGTAGGGCGTGTAGGCGGTGTACCAGCCGGGGTTTTCCAGCACGTTGCGCAGGATGACCGTGGGGGTGATGGTGCCGTGGTAGCCCATGCCGATCAGGCTGGTCCACACCTGGTTCTGTTCGGCGTAACCGGCGAGCTTGGCCAGGGCGGCCTGTTCGTCCAGCGCCGCCGGCAGGTCGAGGGGGCGATTGAGGCGGATGTCAGGCGGTACGGTCTGCTCGATCAGCTCGTTGCGGCTGGCGACGCCCAGCACCTTGAGCATGGCCTGCTGCTCGGCGGCATCGGGGCCCAGGTGGCGACGCAGGAAAGGGTTGAGCTCTTGCAGTTGATGCAGGGATGGCGACTGGGACATGACGACGCTCTCTTCCTAGACCGGGTCTCATGGAGACTTACAAGTCTAGGAAGGGATTGCCGATTCTGCGGGGAAACTTGCTCACAGGCCTGGCCTCTTCGCGGCTAAAGCCGCGAAGCAGGCGACGCGGTGTTACTCGCCGATAGCTGCTGCGTAACCAGCAGCGTCCAGCAGCTTGTCCAGCTCGGCCTTGTCGCTTGGCTTCAGTTTGAAGATCCACGCGCCGTACGGTTCTTCGTTGAGCTGCTCTGGGCTGTCGGCCAGTTCTTCGTTGACGGCAATCACTTCGCCACCGATCGGGGCGTAGATGTCCGAAGCGGCCTTGACCGACTCGACCACGCCGGCAGCGTCGCCAGCGGCGAATACCTTGCCGACTTCGGCCAACTCGACGAACACCACGTCACCCAAGGCTTGCTGGGCGTGGTCGCTGATACCCACGGTCACGCTGCCGTCGGCTTCCAGGCGAGCCCATTCATGGCTTTCGGCAAAACGCAGGTCGGCGGGGATATTGCTCATGTCTTGAATTCCTCGATTGGCTCAGCGGTACGCCCGCCGGTTGATAATTGTTCAGATCAGGATCTTGCCGTGGCGCACGAAGGTCGGTTTGACCACCCGCACCGGGTACCATTTGCCGCGAATTTCCACCTCGGCCCGGTCACCGGTCGCCATGGGTACGCGCGCCAGGGCAATGGACTTGCTCAGCGTAGGTGAGAAACTACCACTGGTGATCTCCCCTTCGCCAATCCCGGCTACGCGCACCACCTGGTGGGCACGCAGCACGCCGCGCTCTTCCAGCACCAGACCGACCAGTTTCTCCTGCACACCGCGCTCGATTTCCGCCAACAGGCCGGCACGGCCGATGAAGTCGCGCTCGGCGGGCTCCCAGGCGATGCTCCAGCCCAGGTTGGAAGTGAGCGGAGTGTGGTTTTCGTCGATGTCCTGGCCGTACAGGTTCATGCCGGCTTCCAGGCGCAACGTATCGCGGGCGCCAAGGCCGCTCGGGGCAATGCCGGCGCCGACCAGGTCGTTGAAGAAGGCCACTGCTTGATCGCCTGGAAAGATGATCTCCAGGCCGTCTTCACCGGTGTACCCGGTGCGGGCAATGAACCAGTCACCTTCGGCGACGCCTTCGAACGGGCGCAGTTCACGAATCAGGGCCGCGCGTGCAGGGCTGAGCAAAGCGGCGACCTTTTCGCGGGCATGCGGCCCCTGGATGGCGAGGATGGCCAGGTCGGGACGGGGCTGGAAGTTCACGGCGAAACCGGCCCGCTGCTGCTCTAACCAGTCGAGCACTTTGGCTCGGGTGGCGGCATTGGTGACCAGGCGGTAGCCGTTTTCCATGCGGTAGACGAGCAAGTCGTCGATTACCCCACCCTGCTCGTGGAGCAGCGGGCTGTACAGTGCCTTGCCGACGTCGTCGAGGCGGGCCACGTCGTTGGCCAGCAAACGCTGCAGCCAAGCGGTGGCATCGGTGCCGTCGACATCGATCACGGTCATATGGGAAACATCGAAGACGCCGCAGTCGCTGCGCACCTGATGGTGCTCCTCGACCTGCGAGCCATAGTGCAGGGGCATGTCCCAGCCACCGAAATCGACCGTCTTGGCGCCTAGCGCCAGATGCAGGTCATACAAAAGCGTGCGCTGTCCCATGGGTTTCTCCTTCCGGGCGTGGCGAAGCGGCGGCGGTCGATGACGTGGGTCGTCAGCTCTTGTTGTAAGTACCCGCCGCGCGAATGCCGCGCATTGTAGCCGCAAGGTCGCCAGCTGGCACCCTCAGTGACTGTGACCGGGTCGACGTGCCGAGCGGCGGATCAGGCCGATGACCGGCAACAGGCCCACCAGCACCAGCGTCAATGCTGGCAGCGAGGCACGCGCCCACTCGCCCTCGCTGGTCATCTCGAATACCCGCACGGCGAGGGTGTCCCAGCCGAACGGTCGCATCAGCAAGGTGGCCGGCATTTCCTTGAGCACGTCGACGAACACCAACAATGCCGCGCTAAGGGCACCGGGTACCAGCAGCGGCAGATACACCTTGAAAAACAATCTTGCGCCACCGACACCGAGGCTTCGGGAGGCTTCGGGCAGTGACGGGCGAATGCGTTCCAGGCTGCTCTCCAGTGGCCCGTAAGCCACTGCGATGAAGCGCACCAGGTAGGCCAGCAGCAACGCCGAAAGGCTGCCTAGCAGCAGCGGCTTGCCGGCCCCGCCCAGCCAGCTGGACAGCGGGATGACCAGGTGGTTGTCGAGGTAACTGAAGGCCAGCATGATCGACACCGCCAACACCGAACCGGGCAAGGCATACCCCAGGTTGGCCAGGCCAACCCCGGCGCGAATACCGCCGGTCGGCGCCTGGCGCCGGGCAAAGGCCAGCAGCAGTGCCACGCATACCGTGACCAGCGCCGCCATGCCGCCCAGGTACAGGGTGTGCAGCACCAGGCCGACATAACGCTCGTCCAGGTCATGCCGACCGCGCTGCCAGAACCACACCAACAGTTGCAGCAGTGGGATGACAAAAGCGCAGGCGAACACCAGCAGGCACCAACCACTGGCCAGCAACGCCTTGACCCCACGCAGGTGATACAGCGCCTGCGCGCGCGGCCGTTCGTTGCCACTGCGGCTAGCACCGCGCGCGCGGCGCTCGCCGTACAGCACCAGCATGACGGCCAACAGCAGCAGGCTGGCCAGTTGGGCTGCACTGGACAAGCTGAAGAAGCCGTACCAGGTCTTGTAGATGGCAGTGGTGAAGGTGTCGAAGTTGAACACCGCCACCGCACCGAAATCGGCCAGGGTTTCCATCAGTGCCAACGCGATGCCGGCGCCGATCGCCGGTCGCGCCATGGGCAGTGCCACACGCCAGAATGCCTGCAGGGGCGACAGCCCGAGCACCCGCGCCGCCTCCATCAGGCCCTTGCCTTGGGCCAGGAACGCCGTGCGTGCCAGCAAGTAGACATAGGGGTAGAACACCAGCACCAAAACGATGATCACCCCGCCGGTGGAACGCACCCGAGGCAGGCGCATTGGCCCGAACACTTCACGCAGGGCGCTTTGCACCGGCCCGGCGAAGTCCAGCAGGCCGACGAAGACGAACGCCAGTACATAGGCCGGGATGGCGAACGGCAGCATCAGCGCCCAGTCCAGCCAGCGCCGACCGGGGAACTCGCAGAGGCTGGTGAGCCAGGCGAGGCTGACGCCCAGCACGGTGACGCCGATGCCTACACCCACCACCAGCGTCAGGGTATTGCCGAGCAGGCGAGTCATCTGGGTGTCGAGCAGGTGCGACCAGATCTGCAGATCAATCGATTGCCAGGACAGCAGCAGCACGCTCAGGGGCAGCAGCACCAGGGCGGCGATCAAGGAGACCGGTAAGTACCAGCGGCGTTGGGGGGTGTGGGGCAAGTTGACTGTCTCTGTGGCTGATTTGCGACCGCTCGGCGGTCGTTCGCGGGCATGCCCGCTCCCACAGGGGCCGCAGGATGCTTGAATCCTGTGCAGTTCCTGTGGGAGCGGGCGTGCCCGCGAAAGGGCCCTGATAGGCCCCGGAAGGATAAAGCCTGGCGCTTAGTTGTAGCCAGCCCGATCCATCAGGCGAATGGCTTCAGCCTGGCGCTTGCCAGCGATTTCCACTGGAATGCTGTCGGCCTTGAAGCTGCCCCACGCAGCCACTTCATCCGATGGTTTGACCTTCGGGTTGGCCGGGAACTCCTGGTTGATGTCGGCGAACAGCTTCTGCGCTTCTTCACCCGTCATCCATTCCACCAGCTTTTTCGCGGCTTCCGGGTGCGGTGCATGCTTGGTCAGGCCAATACCCGACAGGTTCACGTGCACCCCACGATCACCCTGGTTGGGCCAGAAGATCTTCACCGGCAGGTTCGGGTTCTGCTTGTGCAGGCGGCCGTAGTAGTAGGTGTTGACCACACCCACGTCACACTGGCCGGCCTCGATGGCCTGGATCACCGCGTTGTCGTCGGAGAACACATCGGTGGACAGGTTGTTGACCCAGCCTTTGACGACTTGCTCGGTCTTCGCCTCACCGTGGGTTTCGATCAGGGTGGCGGTCAGCGACTGGTTGTACACTTTCTTCGCGGTGCGCAGGCACAGGCGGCCTTCCCACTGCTTGTCAGCCAGGGCTTCGTAGGTGCTCAACTCCTCGGGTTTGACCCGCTCGGTGGAGTAGATGATGGTGCGAGCGCGCAGGCTCAGGCCGGTCCAGTCATGGGACGAGGCGCGGTACTGCGGCGGAATGTTCTGGTCGATGATGTCGGACTTGATTGGCTGCAGAATGCCCATCTGCTCGGCCTGCCACAGGTTGCCGGCATCGACGGTCAGCAGCAGGTCGGCCACGCCGTTGTCGCCCTCGGCCTTGATGCGCTGCATCAGCGGGGCTTCCTTGTCGGTGATGAACTTGATCTTGACCCCGGTCTTGGCGGTATACGCATCGAACACCGGCTTGATCAGCTCGTCGATGCGCGAGGAGTACACCACCACTTCGTCCGCTGCTTGGGCGGTGCCGCCGAACAGGGTCAGGGCCAGAGCGGCCAGTAGGGGCTTGCGTGGCAACATGTGAAGCACTCCTCGGATCGTTTGAGAGGTGCAAATGGTAGTGAATCCCATTTTCTGGCTCATCTACCTAGCCGTTACCGGATGTTGCAGAGGGGGCTGCTGCGCAGCCCATCGCGACGCAAGGCCGCTCCTACAGGGCCCGAGTGACCTCTGGCCTTGTGATATCCCTGTAGGAGCGGCCTTGTGTCGCGATGGGCCGCAAAGCGGCCCCAGCAATCTCAAGCCTTGGCCAAATCCGGCAGGTCCCCACTCAAACCCAGCGCCTGGCGCACAAACACCGCCTTGGCCTCCGGCATCTTCTCCACCAGTTTCAACCCACTATTTCGCAACCAGCGCAACGGCAGCGGATCAGCCTGGAACAACCGTTCGAACCCTTCCATGGCCGCCATCAACGCCAGGTTGTGCGGCATGCGCCGCCGTTCGTAACGGCTCAACACCTTCACATCCGCCAACCGCTCGCCACGCTCGCAGGCATTGACCAGCACCTCGGCCAGCACCGCGGCATCCAGGAAGCCCAGGTTCACACCCTGCCCCGCGAGCGGGTGGATGGTGTGCGCAGCATCGCCGATCAACGCCAGGCCCTCATCCACATAACGCTTGGCGTGACGCTGGCGCAGCGGCACGCACACCCGAGGGTCGGCCTGCAGCACATGGCCCAGGCGCCCCTCGAAGGCACGTTCCAGGGCCTGCAGGAAGGCCGCTTCATCCAGCGCCATCAACTGCTCGGCATGTTCCGGGGTAGTCGACCACACAATCGAGCACCAATCCTGCTGGCCATCGCGGACCAACGGCAGGAAAGCCAACGGCCCCTCATCGGTGAAGCGCTGCCAGGCCGTACCCTGGTGCCCGGCACTGCAGCGCACACTGGTGACGATGGCATGGTGTAGATAATCCCACTCGCGGGTTTCGCAGCCAGCCAGGCGCCGCACCGCCGAATTGGCGCCGTCGGCGGCGATCACCAGCGGAGCACGCAGTTGCCGGCCATCGGCCAGGGTCAGCAGCCACTCATCGCCAGAGCGGCGCAATTGCTCCAGCCGCGCATTGGCCAGCAGGCCGATGTCGCTGTCATGCAGGCGCTCCAGCAGGCCATCCTGCACCACACGGTTCTCGACGATATGGCCGAGCACCTGGGCATGCACGCTGGCCGCCGAGAAGTGAATCTGCCCGGTTCCACTGCCATCCCACACCTGCATGTCGGTGTACGGCGTGGCACGCCGCTGGGCAATGCCTTCCCAGGCGCCAAGGCGCTCGAGGATGCGCTGGCTGGCCGCCGACAGCGCGCTGACACGCGGCTCGAACGGGGCCTGGGCGTCGAAGGGTTTGACCGTCAGCGGGCCACCATCGACCAACAGGATTTGCAGGCCACTGTGGCGCAACGCCAGGGCCAGGGCGCTGCCGACCATACCGGCACCGACAATCAACAGATCTGCGCGCATTTCCATGCCTTACGCCTGCCTCGCTTGCGGCTTGAGCCGCACGTATAGGGTTTTATCGACCCGCGCCACCAGCTCGCCGGCACCATCGCGGATATCGACCTGCAAACGCGGCAGGCACTTCTTGCCGGTGGCGGTCTGCTGGCGGATGTCGGCCAGCAGCGCATCATCGACGTGGAATTCGGCATACACCGGGCCTTTGCCCGGCGAGATGAAATCGATGCTGGCGGCCTTGTCCCAGACGATGTAGTCGCGCCCCAGCTGCTCGATCAACAACAGCATGTAGAACGGGTCGACCATGGCATACAGGCTGCCACCGAACTGGGTACCGACGTAATTGCAGTTCCAGCGCGTCAGTTTCATCGCCACCTTGACGCTGCGCAGGTCCGGGCTGATGTGCTGCACACGGATACCGGCGCCCAGGTACGGTGGGTAAAGGTTCAGCAGCCAGCGCAGCATGCGCGCCCGTCGTGCCAGTTTACGCGGGTTGCTCATGCCTGGCCCCGCGAATCAGGGCGGGTGCCCAGGCCCATGGCCTGGCGGGCGAACCAGCTTTTTGCCGGTGGCAACAGGTCGAGCCCGAGCAGGCCAAGGTTGCGCCCGGCGGCCAGCAGCGGCTGGTTGCTGCCGAACAGGCGGGTGACCTGGTCGGAGAAGCCAATGGTCATGGCCTGGTCCAGGCGCTGGCGCTGGTGATAAGCCTGCAGCGTGGTCAGGTCGCCAGGCTGCTGCGGGCCGGCCAGCAACGCTTCGGCCAGCGACTGCACGTCACGCAGCGACAGGTTGAAGCCTTGGCCGGCGATGGGGTGCAGGCTGTGCGCTGCATTGCCCAGCACCACCAGGTGCGGCCGTACCTGCTCCTGGGCCTCGATCAACGACAGCGGGTAGAGGTGCCGTGCGCCCACCTGGCGCAGCGCGCCCAGGCGATAGCCGAACACTCCCTGCAGCTCGCGCAGGAAGCTGCGCTCGTCGATGTCAGCCAGACGCCGTGCATCCATGCCCTGACGGGTCCACACCAATGCGCAGCGGTTTTCCGGCAGCGGCAGCAGGGCCATGGGGCCCTCTTCGGTGAAGCGCTCGAAAGCCTGGCCACCGTGGGCTTCACCCGGGGTGATGTTGGCGATCAACGCACTCTGCTGGTAAGGCGTGTGGCGCACATGGATACCCAGCTGCTCGCGCAGGCCGGAGCGGCCACCGTCGGCCAGTACCGCCAGGTCGCATTCCAGTTGGGTGTCATCGTTGAGCCGCAGGCGGTAACCGCCTTCGATGGCCTGCATCGCGGTCACTTCCGCCGGGCAGCGCCAGCTCACCACCTCGCTGTCCAGCCCTTGCCACAGGCACTGCCCGAGCCAGGCGTTCTCCACCACGTAACCCAGCGCCGGGACTCCCTCTTCCAGGGCATCCAGGCGGGTGGCGCCAAAGCGGCCACGGTCGGATACGTGAATCTGCCGGATCGGCTCGGCGCGGCGGCCGATGGCTTGCCACAGGCCAAGTTGTTGATAGATCTGCTGGGTGCCGAATGACAACGCCGACGAGCGCGCATCGTAGCTGGGCTGAAAGCTGTCGCCGGGAGCGAACGGCTCGATCAGCAGGATCTTCCAGCCACGCGCCTTGGCCCCTGCCTGCAGCGCCAAGGCCAGGCTTGCACCCACCAGGCCACCACCGATGATCGCCAGGTTTACCCGGTTCATGCCGCGTCCTTGCGGGCGGCCTGCATCAGCGCCTCGATCTCGGCAACCGTGCGCGGCACGCCCGAAGTCAGGATTTCACAACCTTGCCTGGTCACCACCACGTCGTCCTCGATCCTTACCCCAATGCCGCGCCACTTCTTGGCCACGGCCTGATTGTCGGCGCCAATGTAGATCCCCGGCTCCACGGTCAGCGCCATGCCGGGTTCCAGCACCCGCCATTCGCCGCCCACCTTGTAGTCGCCCACGTCGTGCACATCCATGCCCAACCAGTGCCCGGCGCGGTGCATGTAGAAGGCGCGATAGGCCTCGCTGTCGATCAGCGCCTGCACATCCCCTTCCAGCAAGCCCAGCTCCACCAGGCCAGCGGTGATCACCCGTACGGTCGCCTCATGGGCGTGGTTCCAGTGTTTGCCGGGGGCGATTTCGGTAAACGCCGCCGCCTGGGCCTTGAGCACCAGCTCGTAGATGGCCTTCTGCTCGGGCGAAAAGCGCCCGCTGACCGGGAAGGTGCGGGTGATGTCGCTGGCGTAGCAGTCGATTTCGCAGCCAGCGTCGATCAGCACCAGGTCGCCATCCTTGAGCGGCGCGTCGTTCTGCTGATAGTGCAGGATGCAGCCATTGCGCCCGGCCGCGACGATCGAGCCGTAGGCCGGCATCTTCGCCCCGCCCTTGCGGAATTCGTAGTCCAGCTCGGCTTCCAGGCTGTATTCGTGCAGCCCGGCCCGGCAGGCCTGCATGGCCCGCACATGGGCCCGCGCCGAAATGTCTGCGGCCGCGCGCATCACCTTCACTTCCGCCGCCGATTTATACAGGCGCATGTCGTGCAGCAGATGATCCAGCGCAACGAACTCGTTCGGTGGCTGGGCGCCCAGGCGTGCCTTGGAGCGGATCACGTTGATCCAGTCCATCAGCCGGCGGTCGAATTCGGGGTTGCTGCCCATGGCGCTGTAGACCCGCTCACGGCCTTCGATCAGGCCCGGCAAGATCTCATCGATGTCGGTAATGGGGAAGGCATCGTCGGCGCCGAAATCGCCCACCGCGCCTTCCTGGCCGGCCCGCAGGCCGTCCCACAGCTCGCGCTCGGGGTTGCGTTCACGGCAAAACAGTACATATTCGCCATGCTCGCGCCCCGGTATCAGCGCAATCACCGCCTCAGGCTCCGGGAAGCCGCTGAGGTACTGGAAGTCGCTGTCCTGGCGGTACACGTGCTCGACGTCACGGTTGCGGATGGCAACCGCAGCGGCGGGCAGAATGGCGATGCTGTTGGGGACCATCTGCGCCATCAGCGCCTTGCGCCGACGGGCATACTCGGCCTTGGGTATGTGGCTCATGGGCAGACTTCCCCCGGTTGATCAGTGCAGCGATGGCTTGGGCGCGGGTGCGGCCGGCTTGGCCAGCTCGGAGAACAGCAACAGAGGCGCCACGCGCAGGTACTCCATGACTTCCATGTAGTCGCTCTCGCCGTCTTCGGACTCTTCGAGGGCTTCTTGTACCTGGGAAATGGCCACCAGGTCCTGCAGCACATCCTTGGCCTCGTCGGACAGGTCCTTGCCACCGGCATTCAGGCCGAAACCGGTAATGAAGCCTTGGCACCACTGGCCCAGCGCGGTGGCGCGGTCGCTCAGGGCAGCGTCGTCGGAAGGCAGCAGCAGGACGATGGCCATGTCGTCGCTGGTCAGCTCGCCCTTGACCATTTCCTGCAGGCCGATCAGGGCGTTGCGCACGGTGTCACCCGGCTCGGTTTCCAGCAGTTGGGCGGCATCGGCCAGCCAGGCATCGGCATCGAAGCCGGCGCCGGCACAGCTGCGGCCGATCAGCAGGCCGTGCAGTTCGGCAGGGGTGACAGGGTGGCCATTACTGGAAAGCAGCATGGCGAAGGCGATGTAGGGCGATTGAGTATTGGGCATGGGCAGCTAGGCGCCAGACGGCGCAATGACTAGAATGGAGACCTTGTATCCTAGCACCGGCAGGCGCGCCAAGACCATCGGCACTGGCCGTTGCCGCCCAGGGAGAGGCATCATCGCCAGGTGACTCAACGACGGAGCGAATCGAGTGCAACCCACGCAAGAGAACGACCTGCAGGCACTGATGAGCCGATTCGAGTTGCTGATCGAACGCGTCGAGCAACTAAAACGGCAAAATGCACTCCTATTAGCGCAGGAAAAATCCTGGCGCGAAGAGCGCGCCCACCTCATCGAAAAAAACGAGATCGCCAAGCGCAAAGTCGAGTCGATGATTTTACGCCTCAAGGCTCTGGAGCAAGACTCATGAGTTCAAGCAATAGCGTCACCGTGCAGATCCTCGACAAGGAGTACTCGATCATCTGCCCGCCGGAAGAGCGCAACAACCTGGTCAGCGCCGCGCGCTACCTGGACGGCAAGATGCGCGAGATCCGCAGCAGCGGCAAGGTGATCGGTGCCGACCGCATCGCGGTAATGGCGGCGTTGAACATTACCCACGAAATGCTGCACCGCCAGGAAGATCGCAACGACGCGCCGGTCACCGGCACCAACCGCGAACAGGTGCGCGACCTGCTGGATCGGGTAGACAAGGCTTTGTCCGACGACACGGATACCAAAATCGGCTGAGATTGGTATACTGGCGCCACTCCCTGGGGGATGCGCCAGTCGGTTATGTCCCTGAGCCGATACGCACAACCACGGGGGTTGCACGCTGGGGCCGGTGTGCATGTCCGCCCGACGGAAAGCCTTAACGCCCCCTGCAATCTCCACCTTGAACTTTCGGGTTCAAGGGCTACACCGATAGCGGTCTTATCGGGGAGCCTGAATTCTCTTGCCCGCCCCCCGGCGGGCAATTCGTTTTGGCCGACCGCCCAGAGGTTGGCCAGCACACCTGGGATAGCTCGTGCCATGACCGACACTGCGCCGCTCACCCGTCCCCAGCTCCGTCGTCTGCTTCGCAATGCCCGCCGCGCCCTTACCCCTGCCCAGCAACGCCAGGCCACCCTCGGCCTGTACCGCCAGCTGGCGCAACACCCCTTGTTCCGCCGCGCACGCCACATTGCCTTGTACCTGCCCAACGACAGCGAAATCGACCCCTGCCTACTGCTGCGCGAAGCCCAGCGTCGCGGCAAGCGCACCTACCTGCCGGTGTTGCACGCCTGGCCGCGCACGCGCATGGTGTTCCAGCGCTTCGAGCAGGGTGAAAAGCTCAAGCCCAACCGCTTCCGTATTCCCGAGCCGGTCACTGACCGCAAACGCCAACGGCCGATCTGGGCGCTGGACCTGATCCTGCTGCCGCTGGTCGGTTTTGATGAAGTGGGCGGGCGCCTGGGCATGGGCGGTGGCTTTTATGATCGCAGCCTGGCCTACCAGGCGCGTCGGCAGACCTGGAAAAAACCGTTGCTGTTGGGGCTGGCGCATGAATGCCAGAAGGTCGAGCGGCTGGCGCAGGCCAGTTGGGATGTACCGCTGCAGGGCACGGTCTCGGACCGTGGCTGGTACCTGGCGCCGCGTTGAGCGGCACCAGCGGGGGCATCAACGTTGCGGCTGGCCGGCGTCGACCGGCATCTGATAGGCGTTGTCCAGCTTGCGCTCCCAGAACCCTTGCGCATAACCGGTCGTGACCACACCCAGGCCAAAAATGAACACCAGGATCCACAGCAGATCCGGCTTTTTACGTTGATTCATCGAAGATTGCCCCCCAGGCAAACTGTTCAGTGCTCGGCGGTTTTCTGGGCACCGCCGGCGCATAGCGCTTTAAACGGGGCGCATTTTCCGACAACCTGCGTCCACACGCAAACCTTGACGCCAACCGGCTGTCGGTTTCGTGCAACAGGTTATTTCAAACCTTTTCAGGAGCAGCATCCATGGCCTACTGGCTGATGAAATCCGAGCCCGACGAGCTTTCCATCGAAGCCCTCGGCCGCCTGGGCGAAGCGCGCTGGGACGGCGTGCGCAACTATCAGGCGCGTAATTTTCTGCGGGCCATGAGCGAGGGTGACGAGTTTTTCTTCTATCACTCCAGTTGCCCGCAGCCGGGCATCGCCGGCATTGCCAGAATTACCCGCGCGGCCTATCCGGACCCGACCGCGCTGGACCCGCAAAGCCACTATTACGATGCCAAGGCCACCGCCGACAAAAACCCGTGGAGCGCGGTGGATGTAGCCCATGTGCAAACCCTGCCACGGGTGCTGGAACTGGGCTGGCTGAAACAGCAGGCCGGCCTGGCCGAGTTGCCACTGGTGCAAAAAGGCAGCCGCCTGTCGGTAATGCCGGTAACGCCCGAACAATGGGCGGTGATTGTCGCCTTGCGCTAAATGTGTAGCTAAGGTCAAGGGTTTGACCGATATCAACACGCCACCCGTGGCCGCAGGCCATGATGTGCTGTGCATGACCGCAAGGATGCAGAACGATGAACCGATACGCCCCCAGAATTTTCGCCACCGCGCTAATCGCCCTGCTCGCCGCAGCTGGCGGGCTGGGGTACTGGAAGTCGCTCCACGACCAGTTGCCCGAAGGCCTGAGCATGGGCAACGGCCGCCTTGAAGCCACCGAAGTACAAATCGCCAGCAAAATCCCAGGCCGCCTGGCCAAAGTGCTGGTCGACGAAGGTGACAAGGTCACCCGCGGCCAACTGCTGGCGCGTATCGACACCCGCACCATGGAAGCCCAACGCAGCCAGGCCGAAGCCGAAGTGCTGCGCGCCCGGGAGAACTACGCCGCCGCCCAGGCCAGCGTGCAACTGCGCCAGAGCGAACTGCTGCTGGCCAGCCAGGAGCTCAAGCGCGTGCGCGAGATCTTCCAGCGCAAGTACGCCAGCCAACAGTTGCTCGATCAACAGCAGGCGCGCTTCGACACGGCCAACGCAGCGGTAGTCGCCGCCCGCGCCCAGCTTGCAGCGATCAAGGCCGCCATCGGCGCCGCCGAAGCCCAGGTGGCCCAGCTCACCAGTGAAATCGACGACAGCAGCCTGCGAGCGCCCATCGACGGCATCATCCAGCTGCGCCTGGCCGAACCCGGTGAGGTGCTGGGTGCCGGCGGCCGAGTGCTGATGCTGATCGACCCCAGCGACCAGTACATGAACCTGTACCTGCCGGCCTCCACCAGCGGCCAGCTGACCGTGGGCGACCAGGCGCGCATCGTGCTCGACGCCCTGCCCGAACGCGCCCTGCCGGCCAAAGTGGCTTTTGTCGCAGCCAAGGCCCAGTTCACGCCCAAACAGGTGGAGACCCGCGACGAGCGGCAAAAGCTGGTGTTCAGGGTCAAACTCCGCCTGACCGACCCAGGTGTCGTGCCACAGGCTAAACCTGGCATGCCAGGCGCCGGCTATGTGCGCACGGCCGAGGTGGACTGGCCGGCCAACCTGCAATGAACGCCCCGGCACTGCTGGCCGATGGCATCAGCCACCGCTACGGCGACCTGACGGCCCTGCACACCCTGGGTTTCAGCCTGCCTGCGGGCACCCGCTGCGCGCTGATTGGCCCAGATGGCGCCGGCAAGTCCACTCTGCTGGGGTTGATCGCCGGCGTCAAACGCCTGCAGCAGGGTGAACTGCAGGTGCTGGGCGGCTCGATCCGCCAACGGCGCCATCGCGCAGCGCTGTACCCGAAAGTGGCATTCATGCCGCAGGGACTAGGCAACAACCTGTACCCAGAGCTGTCGATCAACGAGAACATCCGCTTTTTCGCCACGCTGTTCGGCCTGGGCCGCCGCGAATGCGAGCAGCGCATGGCCAACTTGCTGCAGGCCACCGACCTGCAGCGCTTTGCCGAGCGCCCGGCCGGCAAGCTGTCGGGCGGCATGAAGCAGAAGCTGGGCTTGTGCTGCGCGCTGATCCACGAACCAGACCTGCTGATCCTCGACGAGCCGACCACCGGCGTCGACCCGCTGTCGCGGCGGCGTTTCTGGGAACTGGTCGAACAGGTTCGCGCGCAGCGCCCGCAACTGACCCTGCTGGTGGCCACCGCCTACATGGAAGAAGCCGAACAGTTCGAGCATTGCCTGATGCTCGATGGCGGCCGCCTGCTGGCCGCAGGCGCCAGCCACGAACTGGCCGCAGTCACCCCCAGTGGCAAACTGGACGACGCCTTCACCCACTACCAGGGCGCGGGCAAGGCGCAGCATCAACCCCTGAGCATTCCACCGCGCCAGGCCACGGATGGCCCGGTCGCCATCGAGGCGCACGACCTGACCCTGCGCTTTGGCGACTTCACAGCGGTGAACAAGGTCAGTTTCGCCATTGGCCGTGGGGAGATCTTCGGCTTCCTCGGCTCCAACGGCTGCGGCAAGACCACCACCATGAAAGTGCTTACCGGCCTGATGCCTGCCAGCGAGGGCAGCGCCAGCCTGCTGGGGCGCCCGGTGGATGCCAGTGACCTGGCCACGCGCAAGCGGGTCGGCTTCATGTCACAGAGCTTCTCGCTGTATGGCGAGCTCAGCACCCGGCAGAACCTGGCCCTCCATGCCCGCCTGTTCGACTTGCCCAAAGCCCAGAGCGCCCAGCGCATCGATGAGCTGATAAATCGCTTCGACCTCGCCGCCATCGCCGACCAACCGTCTGGCGCACTGCCCCTTGGCCTGCGCCAGCGCCTGTCGCTGGCCGTGGCGGTGTTGCATCGCCCTGAAGTGCTGATCCTCGACGAACCGACTTCCGGCGTCGACCCGGCCGCCCGCGACGACTTCTGGCGCCTGCTGGTAGAGCTGTCCCGCGAGCAAGGCGTGACCATTTTCCTCTCCACCCACTTCATGAACGAAGCCCAGCGCTGCGACCGTATTTCGCTGATGCACGCCGGGCGGGTACTGGCCTGCGACACGCCGGAGGCCTTGCAGCGCCAGTACCAGGGCGAAACCCTGGAGGACGCTTTCGTGCGGTGCCTGGAACAAGCCCAGGAGCTCGCGCCGCAAACCACGGATAACACCGTACTGGAGCAAGCAGCTTCGCCTGCCCCACCACTGCGCCAAGGCTTCAGCCTGCGCCGCCTGCTGGCGGTGGCCAGCCGAGAAGGCAAGGAACTGCTGCGCGACAAGGTACGCCTGGCCTTCGCCTTGCTGGGTGCACTGTTCATGATGGTGATTTTCGGCTACGGCATTTCACTGGATGTAGAAAACCTTGCCTTCGCCGTGCACGACCAGGATCAAAGCCCGCAAAGCCGCGCCTACCTCGAAGCCTTCCGAGGCTCACGCTATTTCGCCGAACAGGCGCCGATCCGCGACAGCCGCGAACTGCATCAGCGGCTGCAGCGCTCGGAAATCAAACTGGCACTGGAGATTCCGCCGGTTTTGGCCGCGACCTGTACGCCGGGCGCCAACCGGTGGTGGCCGCCTGGCTCGACGGCGGCATGCCGTTCCGCGCCGAAACCAGCCGCAACTACGTGGAAGCCGTGCACCAGGCCAACCTGGAGCAACTGGCCAAGGCCAGCCCACAGCCGCAGCCGCGCCAGGACCTGGTGCGCCTGGAAACGCGTTTTCGCTACAACCAGGACGTGGTCAGCGTGAATGCCATCGGCCCGGGCGTGATGGCGCTGATCCTGGCCTTCATACCGGCCATGCTCACTGCACTGGGCATCGTTCGCGAGAAGGAGCTGGGCTCCATCACCAACTTCTACGCCACACCCCTCACCCGCCTGGAGTTCCTGCTGGGCAAGCAGATGCCCTACCTGGCGGTAAGCCTGGTCAACCTGGCGCTGCTGGTGGCGATGAACCGCTGGCTGTTCGCCGTGCCGCTCAAGGGCAGTGTGCTGGCCCTGGCCTGTGGTGGCGTGGCCTACCTGCTGGCCACCACCAGCCTGGGCCTGCTGATTTCAGCATTCACCCGCACCCAGATCGCCGCCATTCTCGGCACCATGATCATTACCAGCCTGCCAACCATCCAGTTTTCCGGGCTGATCGTGCCACGCTCGTCGTTGGACGGCGCGGCGGCGGTGATGGGCCAGCTGTTCCCGGCGGGCTACTTCCTCGACATCGCGGTCGGCACCTTCACCAAGGCGCTGGGCCTGCGCGAGCTGTGGCCGCAGTGCCTGATCCTGTTGGGCTTCTTTGCCGCATTCACCGGCCTGAGCCTGGCCATGCTGAAGAAGCAGGAGGCCTGACATGTCGCGCCTGAACCACACCCTGCGCCTAGGCCTGAAAGAACTGACCAGCCTGCGTCATGACAGCGTACTGCTGCTGTTCCTGCTGTATGCCTTCAGCGTGGCGATCTACATGCCGGCCGCCGGCTCGGTGATCGGTGTGCACAACGCCAGCGTCGCGGTGGTGGACGAAGACCACAGCCTGCTCTCGCGCAAGCTCAGTGAAGCCCTGCAACCACCGGAGTTTCAACCTGCCGTTCCGCTGACCGCGCAACACCTGGACCAGGCCATGGACAGCGGCCAGTACACCTTCGTGATCAACGTACCGGTGAATTTCCAGAGTGACCTGCTGGCCGGGCGCTCGCCGGAGCTGCAGATAAACGTCGATGCCACGGCCATGAGCCAGGCGTTCATGGGCGCCGGCTACATCGGCCGCATCTTCGAGCGCGAGCTGCTCGACTACAGCCAGCGGGGCAACGTGCAAAGCCCGGTGCTGATCAACCCCAAGGCGCTGTTCAACCCCAACCTGGAGGGCGGTTGGTTCCTGGCGGTGATCCAGATCGTCAACAACATCACCATCCTGGCAATCATCCTCACCGGCACCGCGCTGCTGCGCGAGCGTGAGCACGGCACCCTCGACCACCTGCTGGTGCTGCCACTGACCGCGCTGGAGATCATGCTGGCCAAGATCGGCAGCAACGCCCTGGTGGTGGTGATATGCACCTGGATTTCGTTGGTGGTGGTAGTGAAAGGCGCGCTGGGCGTGCCGTTGTCCGGCTCGATGGGGTTGTTCCTGGCCGTGACCGCGCTGTACCTGTTCGCCAGTACGGCGCTGGGTATCTTCCTCGCCACCCTGGCACGCTCGACGCCGCAGTTCGGCCTGCTGGCGATCCCGGTGATCATCCCGATGCTGTTGCTGTCCGGCGGCAGCACACCGCTGGACAGCATGCCGCAGTGGCTGCAGTGGGTGATGCAGGGGTCGCCGTCGACGCATTTCGTCAGCCTGGGGGCCGCGATCCTGTTCCGCGATGCCGGGTGGGCGGTGGTGTGGCCGGATATCCTGGCACTGGCGCTGATCGGCCTGGTATTTTTCAGCGTGGCGCTTTCGCGGTTCCGTCGCAGCCTGGCGTCCTGACCCTGTGGGAGCGGGCGAGCCCGCGAAGCAGGCAGTGCGGTGAATGGCACCGGCTTCGCCGGTGTTCGCGGGCTCGCCCGCTCCCACAGTTGATCACTGCACGATCAGGTTGTTGAACAGCAAGTCTTCAACAATCGGCTTGCCCTCTTCCGCTTCCAGCACCTGCTGCACTTGTTTCAGCGCTTCTTGGCGAAGGTGCTCCTTGGCCTCGACGTTGCTCATGCTGTCAACCGTCTGCTGGGTGAACAGTGCCACCAGCTGATTACGGATCAATGGCTCGTGGTGCTGCACCGCCTTGGCTGCTTCGTCGCCGGTCACGCGCAGGGCCACGTCGGCCTTGTACACCCGCAGCCGCGGGCCGCCGTCGAGGGCATAGTTGCCGACAAAGGGCGGGCTCAGGCTGATGTAGGCGACCTTGGGCGCCCCTTCCTTGGCTTCTTCGGCCATGGCCGCAGCCGGCAGCAGCAACGCCAGCACCATCAAGATCAACGCTTTCACGAATTCGCTCCTCAATACAGTTGGCGCCAGCTTACCCAGCACACCGCTCAAACCCAAGCCCGGGCTTATGCCGGCCCATCAGGGCAGGCCATGCTCGTTGACCCGGCAAGCGGCCCTCCTACACTTATCGGCCATTACCCGCAAAGGAATAGCCCCGATGAAAGCCGTGTTGTGCAAAACCCTGGGTCCGGCGCGCGATCTGGTACTGGAAGACGTGGCCAGCCCGCAGCCGAAGAAAAACGAGATCCTGCTGGACGTGCAGGCTGCCGGGGTCAACTTCCCCGACACGCTGATCATCGAAGGCAAGTACCAGTTCCAACCTCCACTACCGTTCTCCCCTGGCGGCGAAGCGGCGGGGGTGGTGGCTGCAGTCGGGGAAAAGGCTGGCACGTTCAAGGTGGGCGACCGGGTCATGGCGCTGACCGGCTGGGGTGCGTTCGCCGAGCAGGTGGCGGTGCCTTTCTACAACGTGCTGCCGATCCCGGCGAGCATGGACTTCACCACCGCTGCGGCGTTCGGCATGACCTACGGCACCTCGATGCACGCCCTGCGTCAGCGCGGTCAGTTACAAGCAGGCGAGACCTTGCTGGTGCTGGGCGCTTCCGGTGGGGTCGGGCTGGCGGCGGTGGAAATCGGCAAGGCCATGGGCGCGCGAGTGATCGCGGCAGCCAGCAGTGCCGAGAAACTGGCCGTGGCCAAAGCGGCCGGGGCGGATGAGCTGATCGACTACAGCCAGGCCAGCCTGCGCGAAGAAATCAAGCGCCTGACCGGCGGCCAGGGGGTCGACGTGATCTACGACCCGGTCGGTGGCGAGCTATTCGAGCAAGCGGTACGCGGGTTGGCCTGGAATGGCCGGCTGCTGGTGGTGGGTTTTGCCAGCGGCAGCATTCCCCAGCTGGCGGCCAACCTGGTACTGCTCAAGGGTGCGGCGGTGCTGGGGGTGTTCTGGGGCGCGTTTGCCCAGCGCCAGCCGCAGGATAATGCAGCCAACTTCAAGCAGCTGTTTGCCTGGCATGCCGAGGGCAAGTTGAAGCCATTGGTGTCGCAGACTTATCCACTGGCCGAGGCTGGGGCCGCCATCGAGAAGCTGGGGCAGCGCCAGGCTGTGGGTAAGTTGGTGGTGTTGGCCAAGTAAGGCAGTTCAGGCCTCTTCGCAGAAAAACCCGCGAAGAGGCCGGTAGAGGTTGTTCACACTTCGCGCAGGTTATGGCAACGCCGGAACCGCGCCTCCAGGTTGCGATCGGGCATCTGGTGGCTGCGCAAGGCATTCAACGTCTGCTCCACATAGTCGCGCGTGGTGCCATAACGCCCCTTGGCACTGGCCAGAATCTGGCTGAGCAAGGTATCCGGCAGATTCCCCGCATAACAGGGTAAATGCCGCTCCAGCACAAAGCCCAATGCCTGCACCTTGCTGCCATCGCCCAACCGGCAGCTAAGCCAGTGCGGCCGGTAGGCCGGGTACGGCATCTCCCGTTGCCATAGGGCCATCAGCGAGTCATCCAGGCTGCTTTCATCCAGCCGATAGGCAAAGCCGCTGCAGGAGCCACCACGGTCCAGGCCAAACACCAGCCCAGGGGTTTCCGGGGTGCCACGGTGTTCGTGCGACCACAGGTACAAGCCCCGGTGATAACCATGCACCCGCGCGCGCTGACGTTCCACCGAATTGCACTCGGGGCGCCAAATCAACGAACCATAAGCGAACAGCCACACAGGCCCGCCCTGATGCCGAGACATGGTCGTCTTCATGGAGTTGAACAACTGATCGTGAGTATGTTGCTGACCGAAGTCGAGTGCCGGAGGATATGAAACTTCCCAGGACATACTTTCAAGTGCCGACATAAGCTGCCGCCATTATCCCTGTGAACTACGGATGTAGCGAAATTCGATTACGCTGCAGCCCCAGGCCGCTTTACCCGGGGCGCTTGCAGTAACCATAGGCCAGAATTGCAGGAATACTCAAGCCCTCGCGTCAGTGTTTCATGCGCGGTTCCGACGACTGGGAAATACTGTTTCAGCCACTGTGAAAGTTAATGGCCAAGGCGGTAACAATTACCGCCTTATACCCATACTTGCAAACTTTGGTTATTAACCACGTGGCGCGTAGGCAAACACATCGGCACGCATGCGGTGCGCATCCATACCGGCCTCGACCAGGGCGTCGAGGGTGGCGTAGATCATGTTCGGCGAACCGCTGGCATACACATGCACGCTGTTGAGGTCTTCAATGTCTTCGCAAACCGCTTCATGCAACATGCCGCAACGGCCTTCCCAGCCGCACAGGTCGCTGACCACCTGGTGCAGGAACAGGTTAGGCAGGCGCTGCCATTCGTCCCAGTGCTCGATCTGATAGAAGTCTTCGGGCCGGCGCACGCCCCAGTACAGGTGTACCGGGTGCTTGAAGCCATTGGCTCGGCAATGCTCGAGCAGGCTGTGCATCTGGCCCATGCCGGTACCGGCGGCAATCAGCACCAACGGCCCGTCGGGCAACTCGGCCAGGTGGGTGTCGCCAAACGGCATTTCGATACGTGCCAGACCGTCACGCTTGAGTTGCTCGATCAGTTGCTGTGCGCTGGGCTCTCGCGCCAGCACGTGCAGCTCCAGCTCACGCCCGGCGTGGGGGGCGGAGGCCAGCGAAAAAGCGGCCTGCTTGCCACCCTCACGCTCGATCATCAGGTACTGCCCGGCGTGGTAGCGCGGTGGCTTGCCGGCCGGCGCGCGCAAACGCACCCGCCAGACGTCGCCACCAACGTCGACGCATTCGCTGACGCTGCACGCCAGCTTGCGCACCGGCAGCTCGCCCAAGGCGAGCACACCATCCCAGAGCAACACGCAATCCTCCAGCGGTTCGGCAATGCAGGTGAACAACTCGCCATGGTCGCGGACTTCGCCTTCCTGGCGTACCCGGCCTTCGACCAATAACGCGGCGCAGACATGGCAATTGCCATTGCGGCAGCTGTTCGGGCAGTCATAGCCCAGCCGCCGCGCTCCATCCAGGATCCGTTCCCCGGGTTCGAGCGCCAGCACCGCCCCGGACGGCTGCAACGTTACCTGCATCAATCTATTCCCAACTGATCCCACAGCTCATCGATACGGCGGGTGACGGCTTCGTCCTTGACGATAACCCGTCCCCATTCGCGTGTAGTCTCGCCCGGCCACTTGTGCGTGGCGTCCAGGCCCATCTTCGACCCCAGGCCCGATACCGGCGACGCGAAGTCCAGGTAGTCGATCGGCGTGTTGTCGATCATCACCGTATCACGCTTGGGGTCCATGCGCGTGGTAATGGCCCAGATCACATCGTTCCAGTCGCGGGCGTTGATATCGTCATCGGTGACAATAACGAACTTGGTGTACATGAACTGTCGCAGGAACGACCACACACCCAGCATTACGCGCTTGGCATGGCCCGGATACTGCTTTTTCATGGTCACCACCGCCATGCGGTACGAGCAGCCTTCCGGCGGCAGGTAGAAATCGGTGATTTCCGGGAACTGCTTTTGCAGGATCGGCACGAACACTTCGTTCAGTGCCACACCGAGAATCGCCGGCTCATCTGGCGGCCGACCGGTGTAGGTGCTGTGGTAGATCGGTTTGTGCCGGTGGGTGATGCGCTCGACAGTGAACACCGGGAAGCTGTCCACTTCGTTGTAGTAGCCAGTGTGGTCGCCATAGGGGCCTTCCGGGGCCATTTCGCCTGGGTGGATCACGCCTTCCAGAATGATTTCGGCGGTGGCCGGTACCTGCAGGTTGCTGCCGCGGCACTTGACCAGCTCGGTGCGATTGCCGCGCAGCAGGCCGGCAAAGGCGTACTCGGAGAGGGTGTCCGGCACCGGGGTCACGGCACCGAGGATGGTCGCGGGGTCAGCGCCCAGGGCCACGGCGACCGGGAACGGCTGGCCGGGATTCTTCTCGCACCACTCACGGTAATCCAAGGCACCGCCACGGTGGCTCAGCCAGCGCATGATGACCTTGTTGCGGCCGATCACCTGCTGGCGGTAGATGCCCAGGTTCTGGCGGTCCTTGTTCGGGCCACGGGTCACGGTAAGGCCCCAGGTGATCAGCGGCGCCACGTCGCCTGGCCAGCAGTGCTGGATCGGCAGAGCGCCGAGGTCGACATCGTCACCCTCGACCACCACTTCCTGGCACACCGCGTCCTTGACCACTTTCGGCGCCATCGACACGACCTTCTTGAAGATCGGCAGCTTCGACCAGGCGTCCTTCAGGCCCTTGGGCGGCTCGGGCTCCTTGAGGAAGGCCAGCAGCTTGCCGATTTCCCGCAGCTCATCGACCGACTCGGCGCCCATGCCCATGGCCACCCGCTCCGGGGTGCCGAACAGGTTGCCCAGCACCGGGATGTCGAAACCGGTGGGCTTTTCGAACAGCAACGCCGGGCCTTTGGCACGCAGGGTGCGGTCGCAGACCTCGGTCATTTCCAGGACGGGGGAGATCGGAACCTGGATGCGCTTGAGCTCGCCGCGCTGTTCCAGGCCACGGATGAAGTCGCGCAAGTCGCGATACTGCATGCAGGAGCCTCGTGTTGGCCGTATCGGTCGGGGGTGCAGAGTGTAGCGCCGATAGGGCCGCAATAGCCAAAATACAGATAGCAAAAAGCCGGGTTTCCCCGGCCTTTGCGTGGTACGACGATCTTACTTGCGCTTCATCGACAGGAAGAACTCGTCGTTGGTCTTGGTCTGCTTGAGCTTGTCGACCAAGAACTCGATGGCGGCGATTTCGTCCATCGGGTGCAGCAGCTTGCGCAGGATCCACATGCGCTGCAGTTCGTCGTCGGCAGTCAGCAACTCTTCGCGGCGGGTACCGGAGCGGTTGATGTTGATGGCCGGGAACACACGCTTCTCGGCGATGCGGCGGTCCAGCGGCAGCTCCATGTTGCCGGTGCCCTTGAACTCTTCGTAGATCACTTCGTCCATCTTCGAGCCGGTTTCGACCAGCGCGGTGGCGATGATGGTCAGCGAGCCGCCTTCCTCGATGTTACGCGCAGCACCGAAGAAACGCTTCGGCTTCTCCAGGGCGTGGGCATCGACACCACCGGTCAGCACCTTGCCGGAGCTCGGGATCACGGTGTTGTAGGCACGCGCCAGACGGGTGATGGAGTCCAGCAGAATGACCACGTCCTTCTTGTGCTCGACCAGGCGCTTGGCCTTCTCGATCACCATTTCGGCAACCTGCACGTGGCGGGTTGGCGGCTCGTCGAAGGTGGAAGCAACCACTTCGCCGCGCACGGTGCGCTGCATTTCGGTCACTTCTTCCGGGCGCTCGTCGATCAGCAGGACGATCAGGTGGCACTCGGGATTGTTACGGGTGATGTTGGCCGCGATGTTCTGCAGCATGATCGTCTTGCCCGCTTTTGGCGGGGCAACGATCAGGCCGCGCTGGCCTTTGCCGATCGGGGCGCACAGGTCGATGACGCGGCCGGTCAAGTCTTCGGTGGAGCCGTTGCCGGCCTCCATCTTCAGGCGCTTGTTCGGGAACAGCGGCGTCAGGTTTTCGAACAGGATCTTGTTCTTCGCGTTTTCCGGGCGGTCGAAGTTGATGGTATCGACCTTCAGCAGGGCGAAGTAACGCTCCCCTTCCTTCGGTGGGCGGATCTTGCCGACGATGGTGTCGCCGGTACGCAGGTTGAAACGGCGGATCTGGCTGGGCGAGACGTAGATATCGTCTGGGCCGGCCAGGTAGGACGCATCAGCCGAACGCAGGAAACCGAAACCATCCTGGAGAATCTCCAGCACGCCGTCACCCGAGATCTCTTCGCCGCTTTTCGCATGCTTCTTCAGCAGGGCGAAAATCACGTCCTGTTTGCGCGAACGGGCCATGTTTTCGATGCCCATCTGTTCGGCCATTTCCAAAAGATCGGTAATCGGCTTTTGCTTGAGTTCAGTCAGGTTCATAAGGGGAGTGACGTAATCATGTAAGAAGGGAGAATTAAGCTTCTGGCTTAATGAGGCCGCGCCGCTAGATGGCGACAGGATCGCGTACTGATTCGAATTAGGGATGCTTCGGCGACGGCGTGTAGAGGGCACTGGAAAAGCAGTGCGAGGCCGAATGTAACACTTGCTTTTTTCTGCGTCTAGTGCTCTGAAAAAGAAAAGCCCCGCATTTGCGGGGCCTTTTCACATCACAGGTGGGCGTCGAGGAACGCGGCCAGCTGCGATTTGGACAAAGCGCCAACCTTGGTGGCTTCGACGTTGCCGTTCTTGAACAGCATCAGCGTCGGGATACCGCGCACGCCGTGCTTGGCCGGGGTTTCCTGGTTCTCGTCGATGTTCAGCTTGGCGACGGTCAGTTTGCCCTCGTAGGTGGCAGCGATGTCGTCCAGAACCGGAGCGATCATCTTGCATGGGCCGCACCATTCAGCCCAGTAGTCGACCAGCACCGGGCCTTGAGCCTGCAGTACGTCGGCTTCGAAGCTGGCGTCGGTGACGTGTTTGATTTTGTCGCTCATGGAAATCTCCAAGGTCGTAAGCAATAAAAAACGTTGCCCATCATAGCCGCCCCCGCCGCCTACAGGAAGCCGCGGACGATTGAGTGTAACTATAGTTGTGCAAGAAGCCGCGAATCGAAACTGTCATGTCGCCGTCATAGAATCGAATGGCACATTGCCTTGCATCAAGGCCAGCACACCGGCTGAGTGTCACGCGTTGGCGACAGCCTGCTATCGTGGCACGATTGCCAGGTTAACGACCGAGAACAACCAGATCATGCCGCATACCATCGCGAAGAACCTGTCCCTGATCGCCGCCATCGACCTTGGCTCCAACAGTTTTCATATGGTCGTGGCCAAGGCCCACCATACCGAAATCCGTATCCTTGAGCGGCTCGGCGAGAAGGTTCAGCTAGCCGCCGGCATCGACGAAGAGCGCAAGCTCAGTGAAGAGTCTATGGAAAGAGGCCTGGATTGCCTCAAGCGCTTTTCTCAACTGATCAACGGCATGCCGGCAGGCTCCGTACGCATCGTCGGTACCAACGCCTTGCGCGAAGCGCGCAACCGCAACGAATTCATCCAGCGCGCCGAGGCCATCCTCGGCCACCCGGTCGAGGTCATCTCCGGCCGTGAAGAAGCGCGCCTGATCTACCTGGGCGTATCGCACACCCTGGCCGATACCCCCGGCAAGCGCCTGGTGGCAGACATCGGTGGCGGCAGTACCGAGTTCATCATCGGCCAGCGTTTCGAGCCGCTGCTGCGCGAAAGCCTGCAGATGGGTTGCGTAAGCTTTACCCAGCGCTACTTCCGCGATGGCAAGATCACTCCGGCCCGCTATGCCCAGGCGTACACCGCCGCGCGCCTGGAGCTGATGAGTATCGAAAATGCCCTGCACCG
Source organism: Pseudomonas putida (assembly GCA_041071465.1). Taxonomy (NCBI): domain Bacteria; kingdom Pseudomonadati; phylum Pseudomonadota; class Gammaproteobacteria; order Pseudomonadales; family Pseudomonadaceae; genus Pseudomonas; species Pseudomonas putida. The sequence continues at coordinate 1,967,462 of CP163498.1, forward strand.
CCTGACCTGGGACGAGGCCATTGGCTCGTCCGGGACCATTCGCGCCATCGGCGCCGCCATCAAAGGCCGGCGGCCTGGGCAATGGCGAGGTCAACGCCGAAGGCCTGGCCTGGGTCAAGCGCAAGCTGTTCAAACTGGGCGAGGTCGACAAGATCGACTTCGACGGCGTCAAGCCGGACCGCCGGACCATCTTCCCCGCAGGCCTTGCGATTCTCGAAGCGATCTTCGATGCCCTGGAGCTGCAGCGCATGGACCACTGTGACGGTGCCCTGCGCGAAGGTGTGCTGTTCGACCTGCTCGGCCGTCACCACCACGAGGATGTGCGCGAACGCACCTTGAACTCGCTGATGGAGCGCTACCACGTGGACCAGGGCCAGGCTGCGCGTGTGGAACGCAAGGCATTGCACGCCTTCGACCAAGTGGCCGACGCCTGGGACCTTAAAGACGGAAATTGGCGCGATCTGCTTGGCTGGGCCGCGAAAATACACGAAATAGGGCTAGACATTGCCCACTATCACTACCACAAGCATGGCGCCTACCTGATCGAGCACTCCGACCTGTCGGGCTTTTCTCGCGAAGATCAGCAGATGATGGCCCTGCTGGTGCGCGGCCACCGTCGCAACATCCCCAAGGACCGTTACGCTGAGCTGGGTGATGAAGGGGTCAAGCTGCTGCGCCTGTGCGTGCTGCTGCGCTTTGCCATTCTGTTCCACCACATTCGCGGCACCCAGCAGATGCCAAAGGTAGAGCTCAAGGGCGGCGACAACAGCCTGGATGTAGCTTTCCCTGAAGGTTGGCTGGAGCAGAACCAGCTGACCCAGGCCGACTTCGCCAACGAGGCGGAGTGGCTGGCCCGGGTCGGCTTCGTCCTCAGCGTACGTTGAGGACCGGGTTGCTCAGGCGCTCCAGCAGGGTCGCCTGGGCACTGCGCGGGTTCTGGTTGCCGGTCGGGGTGCTACGCACGTAGCGCCCGTCTGGCTGCAACGTCCAGGCGTGGGTGTTGTCGGTCAGGTAGCCTTCCAGCTCCTTCTTCACCCGCAGCAACAACTTCTTGCCTTCCACCGGGAAGCAGGTCTCGACGCGCTTGTCGAGGTTGCGCTCCATCCAGTCGGCGCTGGACAGGTAGATCTGCTCTTCGCCGCCATTGAGGAAGTAGAACACCCGCGTGTGCTCGAGGAAGCGGCCGATGATCGAGCGCACCTGGATGTTGTGCGAAACCCCCGGAATACCTGGGCGCAAGCAGCACATGCCGCGCACCACCAGGTCGATTTTCACACCTGACTGGCTGGCCTTGTACAGCGCCTTGATGACCTTGGCGTCGGTCAGCGAGTTGAACTTGGCGATGATGTGCGCCGGCTTGCCTTCGAGGGCGAACTGGGTTTCCCGCGCGATCATGTCGAGCATGCCCTTTTTCAGGGTGAACGGCGCGTGCAGCAGCTTCTTCATGCGCAGGGTCTTGCCCATGCCGATCAGCTGGCTGAACAGCTTGCCAACGTCCTCGGTGAGGGCGTCGTCAGAGGTCAGCAGGCTGTAGTCGGTGTACAGGCGGGCGTTGCCGGCGTGGTAGTTGCCGGTACCCAGGTGCGCATAACGCACGATCTCGCCCTGTTCGCGGCGCAGGATCAGCATCATCTTGGCGTGGGTCTTGAACCCGACCACGCCGTAGATCACCACCGCACCGGCCGCTTGCAGGCGGCTGGCCATCTGCAGGTTGGACTCTTCGTCGAAGCGCGCACGCAACTCGATCACCGCAGTGACCTCCTTGCCGTTACGCGCCGCGTCCACCAGGGCGTCGACGATTTCCGAGTTGGCCCCGGAGCGGTACAGGGTCTGGCGCACGGCGAGCACATGCGGGTCCTTGGCGGCCTGGCGCAGCAGGTCGACCACCGGGGTGAAGGACTCGAACGGGTGCATCAGCAGGATGTCCTGCTTGCTGATCACGCTGAAAATGTTGTCGGCGTTCACCAGCAGCTTGGGGATTGCCGGGTGAACGGCGTGTACTGAAGCTCCGGGTGGCTGTCCAGGCCGGTAATGCTGAACAGGCGGGTGAGGTTGACCGGGCCATTGACCTGGTACAGCTCGCTTTCGCTGAGGCTGAACTGCTTGAGCAGGTAGTCCGACAGGTGTTTCGGGCAGGTGTCGGCCACTTCCAGGCGCACGGCATCGCCGTAACGGCGCGAGAACAGCTCACCACGCAGAGCACGGGCCAGGTCGTCGACTTCTTCGGAGTCCAGCGCCAGGTCGGCGTTACGGGTGAGGCGGAACTGGTAGCAGCCCTTCACCTTCATGCCCTGGAACAGGTCGTCGGCGTGCGCGTGGATCATCGACGACAGGAACACGTAGTCGGCACCGGGCCACCCACCTCTTCAGGCACGCGGATGACCCGTGGCAGCAGGCGTGGGGCAGGGATGATCGCCAAGCCCGAATCGCGACCGAAGGCGTCCACACCCTCAAGCTCGACGATGAAGTTGAGGCTCTTGTTCACCAGCAACGGGAACGGGTGGGTCGGGTCGAGGCCGATCGGGGTGATGATCGGGGCGATTTCGTCGCGGAAATAGCGGCGCACCCAGGTCTTGAGTTTGGGCGTCCAGTAACGACGGCGAATGAAGCGAATCTGATGCTTTTCCAGCTCCGGCAGCAGCACGTCATTGAGGATCGCGTACTGGCGCTCTACCTCGATGTGCACCAGTTCGCTGATACGCGCCAACGCCTGGTGCGGCTGCAAGCCATCGGCACCGGCCTGTTCACGGGCAAAATTGATCTGCTTCTTCAACCCGGCCACGCGGATCTCGAAGAACTCATCGAGGTTGCTGGAGAAGATCAGCAGGAACTTGAGCCGTTCAAGCAACGGGTAGTTCTCGTCCAGTGCCTGTTCCAGCACACGGATGTTGAACTGCAACTGCGAGAGTTCGCGATGAATGTACAGGCTGCTGTCGTCCAGGCCAGGGACAGTGATTGCCGGGGCCGGTGCGGGCACCGGGGCCACAGGCTCGGCCGCCTGCTCCGCTACGGGCTCGGGCGCCGGCGGCAGGTCAGGCGGGGTCTGCACCATCTCTTCTGGGAGCTCCTGGGCATCCTTGATCGCGACAGGGGTGAGCACTTCATTATTCATCTGGCGTTCCTGAGGACGTTAACGCCCTATCATCAATTGAGCGGCAAGATAAGCGCCCATTATGACGCCTGTGTTACACACCAGGGCAAGCCATGGCGCGTGGCCTCTGGCATTGTCTGTGTAGGAATTGTTCACGTCGAGACACATTTGGACACTTTCACGATTGCGCGCGAAGGGGTAGGCTTCGCGTTCATTTCGCCAGCACCTCAGAAAATGCTTCAACAATTCCTGCAGGATTTCGGCTACTTTGCCCTTTTTCTAGGCACCTTCTTCGAAGGCGAGACCATCCTGGTGCTTGCGGGTTTCCTTGCGTTCCGTGGTTACATGGACATCAAGCTGGTGTGCCTGGTGGCCTTCTTCGGCAGCTACGCGGGCGATCAGCTGTGGTACTTCATGGGCCGCCGCCACGGGCGCAGGATCCTGGCGCGCAAGCCGCGCTGGCAGGCAATGGGTGACCGGGCGCTGGACCACATCCGCCGCCATCCTGATATCTGGGTGCTGAGTTTTCGCTTCGTCTATGGCCTGCGCACGGTCATGCCGGTGGCCATTGGCCTGTCGGGCTATCCACCCCGCCGCTATCTGCTGCTGAACGGCATTGGCGCGGCTATCTGGGCAATCGCCCTGGGCGCGGCCGCGTACCACTTCGGCGCCATTCTCGAAGGCCTGCTGGGCAACGTGAAACGTTACGAGCTATGGGTGCTCGGCGGCCTGGTGGCGCTGGGCGGCCTGCTGTGGCTGCGTCGGCGCTTCCGCACCCTGCGCGCGGAGCGCAAGGCGGCGGGCCTGGCCCAGGCCCCAGAGGCTGAGCAAGCTGTAAGCCACGAGCAGGAACCAGGCCAGCGGCGCGACCACCGCTAAGCCCAAGGCGCCGGCCAGGTACAACGCCGGCGCATTCAGCAGCAGCCGCGCCAGCTCCAGGCGCGCAGCCCAGCGCCGGTTCTCCAGCAAAGCGCCCAGCACGAACAGACCAAACGCCATCAGCGACCAGCCGAGCACCAGCGCGGCGATCGGCACGCGGTCGGCCACATCCATCAGGTAGCTGCCCAAAGCCACATACACCACGAACTGCGCCGCCACGTAGGCTTGTTGCGCGCGGCCCAGGGCAATCTCGAACTTGCGAAACAGCGCCAGGTCCTGCTTGGCCTGCGGGTAGCGCGCAGCCACGTCGGCCGGGCGCCAACCGGTGGGCATGAACCAGATGCGCAGCTTGTCCCACAGGCTGGCGGTGTGCCGGGCGTCATGCCAGAGCTGGGCATAGAACTGCAGGTTGGCCCACAACGGGTTCCAGCTGGCCAACGGTGTCGTCACCCCGAACACCACCGGCTCGGCCGGGTCTTCCTCTTTGAAGGTGCCGAACAGACGGTCCCAGAGAATGAACACACCGCCGTAATTGCGATCCAAGTAAGCAGGGTTTTGCGCATGGTGGACGCGATGGTTGGATGGTGTGATAAACACCCACTCGAGCCAGCCAAGCTTGGGGATGTGTCGGGTATGCACCCAGAACTGATACAGCAGGTTGAGCGAGGCCACGGTGATGAACACCAGTGGCGGTACGCCCACCAGCGCCAGCGGCAGGTAGAACAGCCACGAGAAGATGAACCCGCTACTGGTCTGGCGCAGCGCCGTGGTGAGGTTGTACTCCTCGCTCTGGTGATGCACCGAGTGTGCGGCCCACAGCACGTTGCGCTCATGCCCCAGGCGATGCAGCCAGTAGTAACAGAAGTCGTACAGGACAAAGGCCAGCAGCCATACCCACCACGCCTCTGCCGGCAACCGCAAAACCGCCAGGTGTTCGAAGGCCAGCGCATAGGTGACCAGCCCTACCCCTTTGGTCAGCAGCCCGGTACTGGTCGACAGTGCGCCGGTGCTAAGGCTGTTGATCGAGTCGGCCAGGGTGAAATTGCGCTGGCCACGCACGCGGTCAGCTACCAGCTCGACGGCAATCAGCACAAAGAAGAACGGCACGGCCAGCAGTATCAGGTCCATGGGCACGACCTCAGGCGTTATCCACCAAGATTAGGCCGCACCCGCGGGAATCCCTATGGCGACATCTGCCAAACTAGAGGACATTTAGCGCCTCGACACTGGAGTAGTGAACATGACAAAAAAAGTAGCGGTGATTCTTTCCGGCTGTGGCGTGTACGACGGCGCCGAAATCCACGAAAGCGTGATCACCCTGCTGCGCCTCGACCAGCGCGGTGCGCAGGTGCAGTGCTTCGCGCCGAACATTGCACAGATGCACGTCATCAACCACCTGACCGGCGAGGAAATGCCCGAGTCGCGTAATGTGCTGGTGGAATCGGCGCGCATAGCCCGCGGCGAGGTCAAGGACATCCGCGAGGCCAAGGCCGAGGACTTCGATGCGTTGATCGTGCCAGGCGGTTTTGGGGCGGCAAAGAACCTCTCCAATTTTGCCGTGGAAGGTGCCAACTGCAGCATCAACCCGGACGTACTGACCCTGGCCGAAGCCTTTGCCGACGCCTGCAAGCCGGTTGGGCTGATCTGCATCTCGCCGGCACTGGCCGCGAAGATCTACGGGCCGGGCGTGGTCTGCACCATCGGCAGCGACGCCGGCACGGCGGCGGCGGTCGAGAAGATGGGCGGCACCCATGAGGAGTGCGATGTGCACGATATTGTCGAAGACTCCCAGCGCAAACTGGTGACTACGCCGGCTTACATGGAAGCCAAGTCGATCAGCGAAGCGGCGGGGGCATCTACAAGCTGGTGGACCGGGTGCTGGAACTGACACACGAGTAAGCACCGAAAGCGGCGCGGCCTTCTGTGCCTCGCGAAAGGGCCGCAACGCGCCCCTTTCGCGACACAAGGCCGTTCCCACAGAGAACCGCAAGCTCTTCAGGACTTGGACAGCCGGGCAATGATCCGGTCCAGCGCATTGGCAAATGCCTGCTTCTCCCGCTCGCCATAAGCGCCCTGCCCGCCCCCCACCTGGCCCTGCTCGCGCAGCTCGGTGAACAGGTTGCGCGCCGCCAGGCGGTCGCCCATGTTGCGTTCGTCGAACTCTCGCCCACGCGGGTCCAGTGCCGCCACGCCCTTTTTCACCAGGCGGTCGGCCAGCGGTACGTCACTGCAGATCACCAACTCGCCAGGCACGGCGTGCTCGACCAGGTAATCGTCGGCCGCGTCCATGCCGCTGGGTACCACAATCAGGCGCACGATCGCGAACGCCGGCTTGGCCACGGCCTGCCCCGCCACCATCACCACCTCGAACTTGCGCTTGAGGGCGAACTTGACGATCAGATCCCTGGCCGCTTTGGGGCAGGCATCGGCATCGATCCATACACGCATCGGAAATTCTCGACTTGGACTCAATGCGCCCATCATGCCTGAAGCTCAGCGAAAGCTGGAGCGCGAGAACGCTGGAAAAATGGCGCCAGAATTACAATTACTGCTTATCCGACCCCGCCACTCAGGCTAAACTCGCCACAGCTTCACTGGCCTGCCCGAGCGCGCAATGAACCACCCTCACGAAATCCGCCCTGACCTGGACGAAGGCATCGACCGCAAGGTCCTGGCGACATTGCGTGCGCGCTTCCTGCAGTTAAACCAAGGGCGGCTGCAGCGGGCAATGGAAGGCCTGTCGACACGTCAGCAACAGGTACTGACGCTGCTACCGCTGCTGTTTCACGTAAACCACCCGCTGTTGCCAGGCTACGTCTCGGGCAGTACGCCTGCCGGCGTATCGGGCTATGCGCCAGGTGTCGAGCTGGTGGCGGAGGCCCAGCGCCTGGCGCGCTCGTTCACCTACAAGGCCGCGCATGGCAACCCGCCACGCCCGATTCACGGCCTGTTCCTGATGGGCAGCCTGGGCTCGCTGGCCCAGGCCGAGCACAGCGACATGGACCTGTGGGTGTGCCACGCACCCGGCTTGCCCGAACACCAGTTGGATGAACTGCGCCGCAAGTGCCAGCAACTGGAGGCCTGGGCGGCAAGCCTGGGAGCCGAAGCACACTTTTTCCTGATCGACACGCAGGGCTTCGCCCATGGCGAGCGCGATGGCCAGCTCGGCTCCGACGACTGTGGCACCACCCAGCACTACTTGCTGCTGGACGAGTTCTACCGCACCACCCTGTGGCTGGCCGGGCGCACACCGCTATGGTGGCTGGTGCCGGTGTATCAGGAACACAACTACCACAGTTATACCCAGACCCTGCTGTCCAAGCGGTTCATCCGCAGCCATGACGCCCTCGACCTCGGCAACCTGGCGCACATTCCGCCCGGCGAGTTCGTCGGCGCCGGCCTGTGGCAGCTGTTCAAAGGTATCGACTCGCCCTACAAATCGCTGCTCAAACTGCTGCTGACCGAAGCCTACGCCAGCGAACACCCTGCCGTGCGCTGCCTGAGCCTGGACTACAAGCAGGCCGTGTTCGCCAACCAGCTAGACCTCGACGAGCTCGACCCCTACGTGATGGTTTACCGGCGCATCGAACGCTACCTGCTGCAACGTGGCGAACACGCGCGCCTGGAGCTGGTACGCCGCAGCCTGTACCTCAAGGTGAACAAGAAGCTCAGCGACCAGGGTCGCAGCATGGGCTGGCAACGCCGGCTGCTGCAGCGCCTGACCGACGAGTGGGGCTGGAGCCAGCAACAGCTGGCCTTGCTGGACAGCCGCCGTCAATGGAAAGTGCAACAGGTTGCTGTCGAGCGCCGCGAACTGGTGGCCGAGCTGAACCACAGTTACCGCTTCCTCAGCCAGTTCGCGCTCACCCAGAACGCCAGCAGCCGCGCCGACCAGCGCGACCTCAATGTACTGGGCCGGCGCCTGTATGCGGCGTTCGAGCGCCGCGCCGGCAAGGTCGAAGTGATCAACCCCGGTATCGCCCCAGACCTCGCCGAAGGCACCTTGACCTTGGTCCAGGCACCCAACCGCAAGGAGCCGGGCAACCACCACTGGGAGCTTTACAGCGGCAACTTGAGCACCCACGAGGTGGAGCACTTCAGCCCGATCAAGCGCTGCCGCGAGCTGCTCGAGCTGCTCGCCTGGGCCCATCGCAACGGCGTGATCGACAGCAGCACCCGCCTGGCGCTGCACCCAGGCAGTAGCGACCTTGGCGAGTACGAGCTGTTCAACCTGCTGGGCTGCCTGCAGCAGAGCATTCCCCTGCCCTTGCCGACCGTCAGTGAAGTGCGCCTGCTGCAGCCCAGCGTTGCCGACGAGGTGCTGTTGCTGGTCAATGTCGCCATCGACCCGCTGCGCCATCACCGCGACCTGAACATTCTGATGACCACCGAGCGCACCGACTCGCTGAGCTACGCCGGCGTGCGCGAAAACCTGGTGCTGACCCTGGACCAGGTCACCATCAACAGCTGGAACGAGGTGCTGGTCCAGCGCTATGACGGCGAGCACGCACTGGTGCGCTGCCTGCGCGATTTCCTCAACAGCCCGGTACTGCACGGCCACCGGCCGCGGGTGCGGGTGCGCTGCTTCTGCCAGAGCCGCGCCCAGGCCATCGGCCAGCGTGTAGAGGAGATTTTCGACACCGTGCAACTGCTGCTGGACCAGGGGCTGCACCATCGCTACCTGCTGCAGGTAGCCCAGCACACCCATGTACTGGAGCTGCTACCCCAGCATGTCAGCCTGACCACCCTGGACGAGCATGAGGCGCTGCTAGCCTACCTGGGCGAAGAGCGCGGCGCCTACAGCCCGCTGTACCTGGACGCCAACGCCCTGCAAGACCACGACCTGCGCCTGGTACTGGAGCACGGCAGGCCGGCCTGTATCCAGGTGTTCTATCGCCTGCAGGACGGCTGGGCCGAGCTGTATGTGTTGGATGAGTACAACGCGCTGTGGCAACAACGCCTGCCATTGCATGACGAAACGCACTTGCTGCTGCCGCTGCAACGCTTTCTGCGCTCGGTGGTGATGCGTCGCGATGCCCGCCTGCCGCTCGACGGCCTGCGGCCGGCCTCGCTGGATATCCACTATGCGCAGCTTCTGCCCTCTGGCGCAGGCAAGGCACGCAGCATCGAGCCGCGCCTGGCCCCGATCGAGGGCAGCGACCAGCCTTACTATGAGGTGCAGGCGATCATCCAGGCCGGGGTCGCGGGCGCGGCGCATGTAACGCTGTATTGCGACCAACAGGAGTTTTCCGAGCTGGAGCATGGCGAGCAGCTGTATGCGGTGGTGGCCCGGCAGATCATTGGCCAGCGCCACGGCGCAGGGCAGTACCAGTGCTATATCACCGACCTGGATTTATCCGAGTTGCTGGATGACCGGCTGGGGGCGACGCAGGTGTACCTGAGCTACAAGCGGGTGCTGGAGCAGGCTTTGAATGAGGGGCTGGAGCAGGTTTTGGCGGAAGGCGCCTGAATTGCCGGGGGTGCTTTGCACCCCATCGCGACACAAGGCCGCTCCTACAGGGGAATGCGATTCCTTGTAGAAGCGGCCTTGTGTCGCGATGGGCCGCAAAGCGGCCCCCTTGGCCCTTACAGGTCGAAATCGCCCGCCGCTTCCGGTTGGTATTCCACTTCCAGCAGCTTCAGCTTGAGGGTCTTGCCACCCGGTGCCGGCCAGTCGATCTGCTCGCCCACCGACAACCCCAGCAAGGCGCAGCCAATGGGCGCCAGGATCGAAACCTTGCCCTCCGGCCCGGCATCCTTCGGGTAAACCAACGTCAGGTGGTAATCCTTGCCGCTGGCTTCCTCACGGCAGTGCACGCGCGAGTTCATGGTCACCACGCCCGCTGGCACTTCCTCGTGACCGACCACCTGCCCGGCGCGGTCCAGCTCGTCCTGCAAGGCGAGCACACCCGGCGTACTCTCGTCGAGGCTGTCGATCAGACGCTCCAGACGTTGTACGTCCAATCGGGTGAGGATGAGGGAAGGCTTGGTGCTCATGATCCAGTCAGACTCCTTTGAACAGGCAGTTTTCAATGTGCAAATAAAGCAAAACCCCGCCCAAGGGCGGGGTTTGAGAAGGCTTTGGCGTCACCGACGCAGAACCCGACACTACCACAGCCGGGTAAATACTCAAGCCCCTGCGCTCAGTGTGCCTTAGCCTGATCGCGCAAGGCCTGGGCCTCGCGGCAGATCTGCCGACGCCGTTCGTCGTCAGCCGAGCGCCATTCGCGGATGTGCTCGACATGCCGGTGGCAACCTGTGCACACCCGCTGTTCGTCCAACCGGCATACGCTAATGCACGGCGATGGCACGGCGGGGCTGACGTTGCTGTAAAGCGGCTTGGGCGGCCGAGCCTGGGCGCTGCTCATGTCAGATCTCGTCGAAGTCCAGCTTCTCGCCGGCCCGCTCCCAGACGATGCGCTCGAGCATTTCGCCCAGCAGTTCTTCGCTCTTTTCGCACACCCACTTCTTGCTCTCTTCGTCGTAGTCGAAGTGGAAACCACCGGAACGGTCGGCCAGCCACAGCTGGCGCAGCGGCTCCTGGCGGCTGAAGATCAGTTGGGCGCCGCCCTCGAACTTGACGGTAAGGACGCCGGCGGAGTTCTCCATGTCCAGGTCCATGCCGCTCTCGTCGAACAGGTCTTCCAGGGCCTGTTGGGTCGCGTCGACCAGATCATGGAAACGCGCTTCACTCAAACTCATTGCAGGAACCTCGAAATTGGCTGCGTTACAGGCAAGCCGGGCAAGATACGGGCGCTTGCCGCCGAATGCAAAGATTAGCCACTGAAGGGGGTAAGAATAGCCCGCCCGGCGGACCGGTCCTTGCATAGGCAAGCCGCCGGTCGCTCGGTATACTCGGGCGCAATACTGCATTTTTCTAAGGATTTCACCCATGAAGCGCCTGATTTCCTCCTTCGCGGCGCTGGTCGCTGTTGCCTGCCTCGTTTCTGCCTGCGGCCAGAAAGGCCCGTTGTATCTGCCTGAAGACGGCGATAACGGCAAAGCGCACAAGGCGCACCAGCACCAGCCCAAAGCCAAGCCGGCCCCGGTACAAGAGCAGCAGCCCGAACTGCAGCCCGAGCCCGAGCAGTCGCCAGCGCAGTAAGGAAACCAGATGAACGCTTTCAACTACCGCGACGGTGAGCTGTTCGCGGAAGGCGTGGCCCTGTCGGCCATCGCCGAGCGCTACGGCACCCCCACCTACGTGTATTCGCGCGCCCACATCGAGGCCCAGTACCGTAGCTACGCCGATGCCCTGCAAGGCACTGAACACTTGGTGTGCTTCGCGGTAAAGGCCAACTCCAACCTGGGCGTACTGAATGTACTGGCGCGCCTGGGCGCAGGTTTCGACATTGTCTCCGGCGGTGAGCTGGAGCGCGTGCTGGCCGCTGGCGGGCGCGCAGACCGCGTGGTCTTCTCCGGCGTCGGTAAAACCCGTGAAGACATGCGCCGCGCCCTGGAAGTTGGCGTGCACTGCTTCAACGTCGAATCCACCGACGAACTGGAGCGCCTGCAAGTAGTGGCCGCTGAAATGGGCAAGGTTGCCCCGGTGTCGCTGCGCGTCAACCCGGACGTCGATGCCGGTACCCACCCCTACATCTCCACAGGCCTCAAAGAAAACAAGTTCGGCATCGCCATCGCCGACGCCGAGGCCATCTACGTGCGTGCCGCACAGCTGCCGAACCTGGAAGTGGTCGGTGTCGACTGCCACATTGGCTCGCAGCTGACCACCGTGGAGCCGTTCCTCGACGCACTCGACCGCCTGCTGGTACTGGTCGACCGCCTGGCCGAATGCGGTATCCACCTGCGCCACCTGGACTTGGGCGGCGGTGTTGGCGTTCGCTACCGCGACGAACAGCCGCCGCTGGTGGCCGACTACATCAAAGCCATCCGCGAGCGCGTGGGCGAGCGCGACCTGGCCCTGGTGTTCGAGCCGGGCCGCTACATCGTGGCCAACGCTGGCGTGCTGCTGACCCGTGTGGAATACCTCAAGCACACCGAACACAAGGACTTCGCCATCATCGATGCGGCGATGAACGACCTGATTCGGCCGGCCCTGTATCAAGCCTGGATGGGTGTCAGCGCGGTCAAGCCTCGTGCGGGCGAAGGCCGTGCCTACGATCTGGTCGGCCCTATCTGCGAGACCGGCGACTTCCTTGGCAAGGACCGCGTGCTGAACCTGGCCGAAGGTGACTTGCTGGCCGTAGCGTCTGCGGGCGCCTATGGTTTTGTCATGAGTTCCAACTACAACACCCGTGGCCGTTGCGCTGAAATCCTGGTCGACGGCGACCAGGCGTTCGAAGTACGCCGCCGCGAGACCATCGCCGAACTGTACGCTGGCGAAAGCCTGCTGCCGGAGTAAGCCCATGCTGCTGCGTTTTACCAAGATGCATGGGCTGGGCAACGACTTCATGGTCCTCGACCTGGTCAGCCAGCACGCGCACATCCAGCCCAAGCACGCCAAGCAATGGGGTGATCGCCATACCGGCATCGGCTTCGACCAATTGCTGATCGTCGAGGCGCCGAACAACCCGGAAGTGGACTTCCGCTACCGCATCTTCAATGCCGACGGCTCCGAGGTCGAGCAATGTGGCAACGGTGCTCGTTGTTTCGCCCGCTTCGTGCTGGACAAGCGCCTGACTGCGAAAAAGCGCATTCGTGTGGAAACCAAGAGCGGCATCATCGTGCTGGACGTGCAGAACGACGGCCAGGTGAGTGTCGACATGGGCCCGCCGCGCTTCATCCCTGCCGAAATCCCCTTCGTCGCCGACGCACAGGCGCTGAGCTACCCACTGGAAGTTGACGGCCAGCTGCATTCGATTGCCGCCGTGTCCATGGGTAACCCGCACGCCGTGCTGCGTGTCGACGACGTGCGTACTGCCCCCGTGCATGAGCTGGGCCCGAAGATCGAAAACCACCCACGCTTCCCGCAGCGGGTGAATGCCGGCTTCATCCAGGTCATCGACCGCCACCGCGCCAACCTGCGCGTGTGGGAACGCGGCGCGGGCGAAACCCAGGCCTGCGGCACCGGCGCCTGCGCCGCAGCCGTGGCAGCCATCAGTCAGGGCTGGATGGACTCTCCGGTGTCCCTCGACCTGCCCGGCGGGCGCCTGCACATCGAATGGGCCGGCCCCGGCAAGCCCGTACTGATGACCGGCCCGGCCGTACGCGTCTACGAAGGACAGGTTCGTCTCTAAGCGAGTAACCGCCATGACCGATCAGCCCAAGGTTGTACCCAAGCAGTCCACCGAACTCGATGCCGAAGCGGTGGTCGCCTACCTGCGCGCCCACCCCACCTTCTTCGCCGAGCACGACGAGCTGCTGATCGAACAGCACATCCCGCACCAGCGTGGTGACAGCGTGTCGCTGGTGGAGCGCCAGCTCAAGCTGCTGCGTGACCGCAACATCGAAATGCGCCATCGTCTGTCGCAACTGATGGACGTGGCCCGCGACAACGACCGGCTGTTCGACAAGACCCGCCGGCTGATCCTTGACCTGCTGGATGCCGGCAGCCTGGAAGACGTGGTCATGGCGGTCGAAGACAGCCTGCGCCAGGAGTTCCAGGTGCCCTTCGTCAGCTTGATCCTGTTCGGCGACAACGTCGCGCCGGTCGGGCGCTGGGTCAGCAACGCCGAGGCCCAGCAGGCCATCGGCGCCCTGCTGGGCGGCGGCAAGACGGTCAGCGGCAACCTGCGCGAGCACGAGCTGGCCTTCCTGTTCGGCGAGGAACAGCGCCGGGAAGTAGGCTCCAGTGCCGTGGCCACCCTTGAGTACCAGGGGCTGCATGGGGTGCTGGCCATCGGCAGCCGCGACCCGCAACACTACAAGAGCAGCGTCGGCACCCTGTTCCTCGGCTACATCGCCGAAGTACTCGGCCGCGTTGTGCCACGCGTTACCCAGACCCTGCGCTCGGTACGCTGATGGAACGCCAGCTGGAGGCTTATTGCGCACACCTGCGCAACGAGCGCCAGGTATCGGAGCACACCTTGCTGGGCTACCGCCGTGACCTGGACAAGGTCATCGCCTACTGCAAGGAACACGGGATTGCCGACTGGCAGGCGCTGCAGATCCAGCAACTGCGCCAGCTGATCGCCCGCCTGCACCACCATGGCCAGTCTTCGCGCAGCCTGGCGCGGCTACTGTCGGCCGTGCGCGGCCTGTACCGCTACCTCAACCGCGAAGGCCTGTGCCAGCACGACCCAGCCACCGGCCTGAGCGCGCCCAAGGGTGAGCGCCGCTTGCCCAAGGTGCTGGACACCGACCGCGCTCTGCAATTGCTCGATGGCGGCGTCGACGACGACTTCATCGCCCGACGTGACCAGGCGATCCTTGAGCTGTTCTATTCGTCGGGCCTGCGCCTGTCCGAGCTGACCAACCTCGACCTCGATCACCTCGACCTCGCCGCCGGCCTGGTACAGGTACTGGGCAAGGGCGGCAAGGCCCGCGTACTGCCTGTTGGCCGCAAGGCGCGCGAGGCGCTGCAGGCGTGGTACCGCCTGCGCGGCATTGGCAACCCGCGCGACCGCGCGGTGTTCATTACCCGCCAGGGCAACCGCATCAGCCCCCAGGCCGTCCGGCTGCGGGTAAAGGCCGCCGGTGAGCGCGAGCTGGGCCAGCACCTGCACCCGCACATGCTTCGCCATTCCTTCGCCAGCCATGTGCTGGAATCGTCCCAGGACCTGCGTGCGGTGCAAGAGCTGCTCGGCCATGCCGACATCAGCACCACGCAGATCTACACCCACCTGGACTTCCAGCACCTGGCCGCGGTGTATGACAGCGCCCACCCTCGGGCCAAACGCAGCAAGGGCAATGACTCATGAGCATCAAGCTGATCACCTTCGACCTGGACGATACCCTGTGGGACACCGCGCCAGTGATTGCCACTGCCGAAGTCGTGCTGCGCGACTGGCTCGAAGCCAACGCCCCGATCCTTGGCGGCGTGCCGGTGGAGCACCTGTTCGCCATCCGCGAGCGCCTGGTACAAGCCGAGCCCGGCCTCAAGCACCGCATCAGCGCCCTGCGCCGGCGCGTGCTGTTCCATGCCTTGGAAGAGGTCGGCTACAGCGAGAAACATGCGCAGGAACTGGCCAACGACAGGTTTCGAAGTATTCCTGCATGCCCGCCATCAGGTGGAGATCTTCCCCGAAGTGCAACCGGTGCTGGAGATTCTGCGCCACCACTACACCCTGGGCGTGGTCACCAACGGCAACGCCGATGTGAGCCGGCTGGGGCTGGCGGACTACTTCCGCTTTGCCCTGTGCGCTGAGGACCTCGGTATCGGCAAGCCGGACCCGGCGCCGTTTCTGGAAGCCCTACGCCGTGGAGAATCGGAAGCCAGCGCGGCGGTGCACATTGGCGATCACCCCGGTGATGACATCGCTGGCGCCCAGCGCGCCGGTCTGCGTGCGGTATGGTTCAACCCACAGGGTAAGGCATGGGCGGGCGAACAGGCACCGGATGCCGAGATCCAGCGCCTGTCGCAGCTACCCGACATCCTTTCGCGCTGGCGTTGAAGGCCCGGCCTGCACAGCAACCTGTTCTGAACAACAGGCACAAAAAAGCCCGCAGCGACGGCGGGCTTTTTTGCGATCAGCCACTCAGATAGGGCGGCTGCCGTACTTGTTGTCCGGCTTCTTGGGCGGGTCGGCGACCACGTTGGCCTCGACTTCCTGCACCTTGCCACCGCGCGAAAGGAACTCTTCCATCGCCTTGGCCAGGGCATCACGCTCTTTCTGCTTGGCTTCCATGCTCGGCATCTCGTCTACCGAGACCGCCGCCTTGGATTTGCCCTTGGCAGCGGGTGCCGGGCTGCTGTCGTCATCGCCAGCATCTTCGGCGCCGTCGTCAGCCGCCGCTTCGAGGCCTTCATCAGCCTCGTCTTCGTCGCCTACTTCGAGGTCATCATTTTCCAGATCGTCGTCGCTCATGTTCTACCTCATGACTTGCGAAAAGCAGGTTAGTTATAGACCAGTGCAGCCGTAGACCGGCAGCCACCAGTGAAAATTCAACTGGCCGTGGGTTAGGCCACTGCCCTTGGGTCGGCACTCCTGATGGGAGGCGGCACCCAGCAGGCCCTGCTCCTGGCAGGACCTGACAAATCCATTAACCCCTGCTGGCCACACGCTATTGGCAAGCCTAGCAAAGGCTGGCGAAGTGTGTGGACTACACGTCAAACACCCTTCGGCGCGCATTCTAGCGCGCCCGTGGAAAAAGCAAAGCTCCATAAACGCCCTACGACTTGTAAGTTTTTTACCTACGTCGCGAACGTGTCGAATAAACCGTTTGCCGAGCGCGAAATGCTGAAAATCTGACAAAAAAATGCCCGGCAAGCCGGGCAAATTTTTACCGCGTCGCAGTTACAGGTTGTAGCCGCGTTCGTTGTGCTGAGCCAGGTCGAGGCCGACCGACTCTTCTTCTTCGTTGACCCGCAGGCCCATCACCACATCCAGCACCTTGAGGATCACGTAGGTGACGATGGCGGTGTACACCACGGTGAAGATCACGCCCTTGGCCTGGATCCAGACCTGCATGCCGATGTCGGTGACGGTACCGAAGCCGCCCAGTGCAGGGGCTGCGAACACGCCGGTGAGGATGGCACCGATGATGCCGCCGATTCCGTGCACGCCGAAAGCGTCCAGCGAGTCGTCATAGCCCAGCTTGCGCTTGAGGGTGGTGGCGCAGAAGTAGCAGATCACACCCGACGCCAGGCCAATCACCAGAGCGCCCATCGGGCCCACGGTGCCTGCAGCCGGGGTAATGGCGACCAGGCCGGCAACCACACCCGAGGCGATGCCCAGGGCACTGGGTTTACCGTGGCCGATCCACTCGGCGAACATCCAGCCCAGTGCCGCAGCGGCAGTGGCGATCTGGGTGACCAGCATGGCCATGCCGGCGGTGCCGTTGGCCGCAGCGGCGGAGCCTGCGTTGAAGCCGAACCAGCCGATCCACAGCATGGCCGCGCCCATCAGGGTATAGCCCAGGTTGTGCGGGGCCATCGGCGTGGTCGGGTAGCCTTTGCGCTTGCCCAGCACCAGGCAGCAGACCAGGCCTGCGATACCGGCGTTGATGTGCACCACGGTGCCGCCAGCGAAGTCCAGCACGCCCCAGTCCCACATCAGTGCGCCGTCACCACTCCACACCATGTGCGCGATAGGCGCATACACCAGGGTGAACCAGATACCCATGAACACCAGCATCGCGGAGAACTTCATGCGCTCGGCGAAGGCACCGACGATCAGCGCCGGGGTGATGATGGCAAATGTCATCTGGAAGGTGATGAATACCGCTTCAGGGAACAGCGCGGTGGCCGAGGTCAAGTTCTCGGGCGTCACGCCGCTGAGAAAGGCTTTGGAGAAACCGCCAACGAAGGAGTTGAAGTTGAGCACGCCCTTTTCCATACCGGTGGTATCGAAGGCCATGCTGTAGCCGTAAACGACCCAGAGAATGCTCATCAGGCCGGTGATTGCAAAGCACTGCATCATCACCGACAGCACGTTCTTGGAACGCACCATGCCGCCATAGAACAGGGCCAGGCCCGGAATGGTCATGAACAGCACCAGCGCCGTTGCGGTCAGCATCCAGGCGGTATCGCCGGAGTTCAGCGCTGGGGCAGCTTCCTCTGCCAGGGCAAGCCCGGGCATTACGAGGGACAATAGGGCTCCTAGCCCTGCGATCTTACGCAGAGTCATGTTGTTTTCTCCTGGGGCGTTGGGTTTGGTGAGGCTTTTTTGCTGCTTAGATCGCGTCGGTATCGGTTTCGCCGGTACGGATACGGATTGCCTGCTCCAGATTCACCACGAAAATCTTGCCGTCACCGATCTTGCCGGTGTTGGCTGCCTTGGTGATGGCTTCGATTACCCGATCAAGGTCCTTGTCATCGATGGCGACATCGATCTTCACCTTGGGCAGGAAATCGACCACATATTCAGCACCGCGATACAGCTCGGTGTGGCCCTTCTGCCGACCGAAGCCTTTGACTTCGGTGACGGTGATGCCCTGCACGCCGATTTCCGACAGCGACTCGCGCACGTCGTCCAGCTTGAACGGCTTGATGATGGCTGTGACTAGCTTCATGAAACTCTCTCCCGATTTGGTGGACTTGCCCCAGGAAAACAAACCCGTCTCAAGTCTAAGCGCAGCGCTTGGCTTTGTAACGCGTCGTCGGTATCCGGCTCCGCGTGCGCACTGCCCGGTCACAAGGAACTGCATCAGTGCATGGCTCGTTCAGGTCTTTGCAGAAACCTTGCCAGTTCCGGCAAAGCACCGGAAAACAGTGGGTTATGTGAAACAGTCGGGATTGGCCAGTCGCCAGTATGGAAAACATGCACAATATCGGTGCGCGCTGGCAGGGCGTACTGCGCGAAAAATGTGCAGGGGGAGCGAGCCTGAGTGGCTGAATGGCCCGTGCTACACTGCCGACCACTTTCAGTTTCAGTGGACCGCCCCATGCTCGCGCCAAAAGCCCTTCTCGATGCCCTGAGCGATCAAGCCTCGCGCCTGTTCAGCAACGATACCGCCCAGCCCCGTGCAGAACTGGAAAGCCAGTTCAAGGTGCTGATGCAAGGTGCCTTCAGCAAGCTGGACTTGGTCAGCCGCGACGAATTCGACAGCCAGATGGTCGTGCTGGCGCGCACCCGCGCGCGCCTGGAAGCACTGGAAAAACAAGTAGCCGAGCTGGAAGCACGGCTGAACCCACAAGGTGAGTGAATGCAGCCCTCCAGCGCATACCCGGTACTGCTGTTTTCCTACGGCACATTGCAGGACAAAGCCGTGCAACTGGCCAACTTCGGCCGTGAGCTGAGCGGCCAGGCCGACCGTATGCTTGGCTACCGCCAGGACTGGGTCGAGATCACCGACCCGGGCGTACTGGCCGCCAGCGGCAAGCCCCATCACCCCATCGTTTCCCCCAGCAGCCAGGCCGACGACAGCGTGGCCGGGATGGTCTTCCAGATCAGCGAAGAAGAGCTGGCGGCGGCGGACCGCTATGAAGTCGCCGACTACAAGCGCGTCGCCGTCACCCTCGCCTCGGGCCTGACTGCCTGGGTTTATGTGCGCGCCTGAATCCCTCGGGCGCGGGTTGTTACACGGAGCGTTTCCCCATGAAAGTCAGCGCACGCAATGTTTTCGAAGGCAAAGTCACCCAAGTTCAGCCCGGTGCGGTCAATGCCGAAGTCGAGCTGACCCTCGGTGGTGGTGAAAAACTGGTGGCAGTGGTCACCATGGCCAGCCTGCATAACCTCAACATCAATGTCGGTAAAGACGCCGTGGCGCTGGTCAAGGCGCCTTGGGTGGTGCTGCTGACTGACGCTGCCGGTTACAAGCTGTCGGCCCGTAATGCCCTGGAAGGTGAAGTGGTACGGGTTGGCGATGGTGCTGTGAACGCCGAGGTAGTGCTGAAGCTGGCCGGTGGCACCGAGGTGTATGCCATCGTCACCCGCGAAGCCGTGCAGGAGCTGGGGCTGGCGCCAGGCGTGAAGGCCACCGCGCTGATCAAGGCCTCGCACATCATCCTTGGCGCCAAGCCCTGAATGAGAGGGGGCTGCTTTGCAGCCCCGGTCTAATTCATACAGGCCTGTTTCGGTGGCAACTCGCTGGCATGCAAGGTGCCGCGGAACAATGCCGCGCCACACTGGGTAAACAACGTCTTCACCCGGTTGCGCGAATTGAGGATCTCGGCCTGGATATCCTCGATGGCCGTATCCCCCGGCTGTAATCTGGCCGCCCGGTTGGCCCATTCGATGGCGGCAAAGCGGCTCTGCTTGCGGGTGCCGCGGCCCTGCATCCACGCCAGCCCCAGTTCGGCGCTGGCACGCCCGGCAATCCAAGGGTCCGGGTACTCCACCAGGCTCAGCAGGTAGGTAACTGCCTCGGCTCGCTCCTGTGCTTCACCAAACTGACGCAACAAAATCCCCAGGTGCAAACGTGCACGGGCATTGGTCTGCGCATTGCCCAGTGCGTCGACCAGCAGCTGCCTGACGGCCAGCATGGCACTGCGCTCACTCAGGTCCTCATCGCCATCCATGCGCAGGCAGGCCAGGTTGTACTTGGCCTGCCGGCTGCCCGCTTCCACCGCGCGCTGCAGCCAGTACTCGGCTGCCTCATCATCCAGGTAATGCGCCGGTGTGTTGGCCAAGCCGCCATTGTGCAGCTCGTACAGGCCCAGGGCGGCCCCAGGCAGGTTCAGTTCGGCGCAGCGTTCATACAGGTAGCAGGCCACTTCATGCCGGTTGGCTGCCCACAGCAACTTCGCCACCTCGAGCACCTCGAGCCCCGGTGCCTGACCCGCGCACTGGCGTTTCACCGCCCGCTGCGACCAAAGCCTTGCCTGCTCGACCGAGCGTGGCAGCCCCCACAGCCCGAACCGGTGCCCGGCAGCGCGCAATGCACAGGCGCCCGCATGGGAGCGGCCTTCACACAACCGCTCGATGGCGCTGCGCAACAGGTGTTTCTCATCCGTCATGCCTTTGCGCAGTATCAGTTCGACCAGGCAGCGAAATGGCTCGCCCATGGCACGGATGGCGCCGTGGTCGGTATTGCACGCAAAGCTCGCGGCAAAATCGCGCATTGCGCCGGCATGGTCTTGCACTGCACGGCTGCGCAGCGCCCCCCGCCAGGCCAGCACGACCGCGCTTTCTCGGGGCCTTTTCGGGCGTTGTGACCAGCTTTCGAACACCGGCTGCCATTCGGCGACGGCCTGCAACGGGTTGGCATGCGGCAGCATCAGCCTGCATTCGACGGCCATCCAGCGCAGCGCATTGCGCAAGCTTTCGTCCCAGGTTGAACACAACGGGCCATTGGCCAAAAGCTCAAGCGCATCGAAACTGCCACCCCAGCGGGGCTGCAGGTAAACGGCAATGGCCTGAATCGCTTCGAAGCATCCAGGGCGAGCGACCAGTGCATGGC